>JAVHQA010000091.1:21196-35205 GCA_036170875.1 Nitrospirales bacterium | reverse complement strand
GGGGGCGCCACATCGATCCGCTCCAGCACATCGGGATGCAAGCGCAGCCGACCAGCGATGATTTCGGCAATCTCCCGAGGAGCCCGGCGTTCAGAGGCAGACAGGTTCATCGCCACGGTCGTTGCCAGATCACCCCATGTATTATTTTTAGGGACGTCGAGGACCAAGGCAGGCAGAGTGGTCAGCGTGAGATCGCCGGCCACCCGCGCATCCTCTAAAACTTCCCGTAGCGTGGAGAGGACAGCTTCCCTCACAACCCCCACCGGCATTGATTAGACACTCCACATAACTGCGGCCCTCGAGAAACCCCCGAGGGCCGCCAACATGGGCTGGACTTTAACATAACGAACCGGCAATGGCAAGGCTCACACCGCATCGAACCGCGCGTTCTGCAAGGCTTCCCATCCTATTCACTGATCCATTTTTTTGCCAGGGCGAGATCGTCCGGAGTGTTGATGTTGAAAAACGAGCGGAGTTCGGGGTCCGCCACTGTGAAGACGGATTGGGGGATCCGATGCACCCGGAGTTCAGGGCAATTGCAAAGATCCTGGATCTTGAGAGTGCCCGACTCGACAAGGGTTCGAAGGAACGGCAGACATGCCTTCGCGTACACGGCATGCAGGGGCTGGAGCCTCCCCTCCACATCCGGGATGACGATGTCACCGGAGCAGGTTTGGTCAAGAACGATCCGGATGGCTTCCGGATTGATCCACGGCATATCACCGGCGGCGGCGAAGACTCGCTTGCTGGCAGCGTAGTGCAAGCCCGTATACAGGCCGCCGAGGGCAGCCCGGCCGGGAATGAGGTCCACGACAACCCTGATTCCCAGCGACTCGAATGGCTCAACCGCGTCGGCCACGATCAGGACCTCGTCGAAGATGCCCCGGTACGCATCCAAGACTCGCTGCATGCAGGTGCGTCCACCGATATCAAGAAACCGCTTGTCGATGCCGAGCCGGCGGCTTTTTCCTCCTGCCAGGATTAGACCGGTCACTTGCCGCCCCTTCGGGAGAATAAAAAAGGGGGATGGGATTGTGCCCCACCCCCCTGAACCCTCAGCCGTCCCACCAGCGGCTGGTTTCGGCTTACGACTTCATCTCTTTCTTTTTCTGGGCACGCCGACGGAGAGCCCAGCCCTCGGCAATGATCATTCCAAATGCCAGCAAGACCGGATAGATTTTCGCCTCAATCGGAACCGGCGGCTCAAGGATGCTGTAGTAAAACGCCGACACCGCCATTTTCAGTCCGGCATCGCCGTTATGTCCGTCCCATGCGAAAAAGACGGTCGGAATATACCTGCCCGCTTCAAACTGAGCATCGTTGTCCTTGTCTTCGGTCTGAAGCGAGCGCTTCATGAGCACGGTCCACCGCCCATCTTTGAATTCACTCTTGAGCAATTTCAACTTGCCGGTCGAATCCGCGCGCTCCTCAAGAGGCTTGTCCCAACCCGATCCGGTATAGGCCTTTAATGTCCCATCGGCCTCCCATTTCCACAGATCGACGTGCCGCTTCTCTTCACCATGGAGGTACCGAGGCTTTTCGGGAGGCGTGATCTCCTGCCATTTGGCAGGGAACTGGATGGCCACCCCGTCATTGTACACTTCGTATTTGTTCTGCTTGGAGGCAATTGAATTCTCTTCACCGGTCGTGGGCGGCGCTTCTTCAATGGGCGTGACCGTCACACCGGACGCCACCTGGCTTTGGGACCGGTCATCCCACTGGAACAAGAAGGCGATCTCCTTCTTGTTATAGAAAGACTTCACCCAAATGTCGTCAATCCGGTTGACGAAATTCCGCGGCTTGTGCGTGATCTGCCCGCCCATGCCGACCATTCTTCGCTCCCGTTCCTGCCACTTCTTGTCATTCGGATCAGCGGGAATTTCCCCCTCAATGTAACCGGACGGAACCACGAAGTTGATCTTGGGCTTATCCGATTGCGAATCAATGGGCAAAGGATTGCCGGCAAAATCGCGCTCGCACAGAGAGCTCACAAAATTGGCGATATCCCACCGCTCTTCAACCGTCGTGTTATCTGCGAACGATGGCATCGGCGTGCCGTTTACGCCGGTCGAGAACGTCCGGAAGATATTCTGCACGTTATAGGGATCCTGCCTGCTTCCTCTGAAGTTCCAGCACTTATGCCAGTCGGCTGGCTGGATCGGGAATCCCCAGTCATCCTTCAGGTTGAACGGGTTCCCATCGCCACGACCATCCGTGCCGTGGCATTCAACGCACTTCTTTTCAACGACAAGCTTGGCCCCCTTGTCAATGCTCTCCTTGCCATACGCAACCTGCTTGATCGCACCCTTGTCGGCAAGGTTGAGAATCGTGACCGGCTCGGTCTTGTCATCGAACTTGCGATCCTTGACCAATTGCGTCGTCACGAACGACAGCACCTGAAGCCGTTGCTGCTCCGTCAAAATGCCGTCCCATGGCGGCATAGCCGAACCAGGCAAACCATGCGTCACCGTCTCGAAAAGATCATTCTGTCCAGGGGTCGGTTTCGTGGGATCAAAGAGAGGGAGCTCCCCACTGGCTGTGTGGCGAATCTTGAATGTGCCCGCATTAAAATTGCGCGGACGCGGCCAGAGCCGGTCCGCGCCAGGGCCGTCGCCGGCCCCATCCACTCCGTGGCACCACACACACTTCCTGAAGTAAATCTTTTTGCCTTCTTCGATCATCTTGGGATCAGGCTTGGGCGGATTCGCCCCCTTGATGAATCCAGCAGACAATGCCGGATCGGCAGCCGTCACATCGCCGGACGTCCAGAGGACGGCTACCGCTGCCCCCACGCCGACAGCGACCGCCAAAGTGGCAATCAGAAGGCCTTTGCGCGACACATTGGAGAAATAACGGTTCATTGCTTATACCCCTAAGTTGTCGGGAACGTTAATCCCATGTCCTTGGATAGTAGCCCGTGTGCCAGTACTCAAAGAGGACGACTTTCCAGATTTCGTCCGTCGTCAGATGCTGTTCCCACGGCGGCATCACCGAGGCCCAAGGGAATCCTTCGCGAGGAAGCCCTATTCCGCCCTTCGATACACGCCAGAACACGAAGGTTTCCTGGAGCTGCGCGATCGTTCCAGCATCTGTGAAATTCGCCGGGATGGGATTGAAGGCAAAGGCAAACATTCCCCGCCCGTTTAGATTGTCACCATGGCAGAAATGACAATTCTGGAAGAAAATCTGGCCGCCTTCACGAACATATTGAAGATAGGGAGACGCCTTCTCATCCCAAGGGTTCCCGTCTTGATATTTTTTCTGCACGTCATTCGAATACTTGCCGTCATCATCGACGCGATACGGGCTATTGGAAGTCTGCAAGACAAAGGTTTTGCCGTGTACTTTGGTGCTGGCGGGAGGCGCCGGATGCACCGTGCGCAACTCAATCGGCTCATCCACGCTTGGCTTCATGCTGTTGTAACTCAAAAAGCCGACAAGGAATGGCAGCAGGACAACGCTGATCGTCCTGATCATTCTGGTTGCCGCCGTGGTCCCGTCCACCACGGCAAAGATCGGCCTCCGAAAATCTTTCCAGGACTCATTTGTGGATGATACCCACATGAAGATCCCGATCAGGGTCATGGTGGCATAAATCGCCCGCACACTGAAGGGAATGGGTGGATAGATCCGGAACTTGAAGTAGATGATAGAGATTAAAAAGAGGCCGGTCGCCTGCGCGAGTTTATTGGCCTTGATCCCCTTCTTGCCAAGTACATAGAAGGCTCCAATAAACAACAGGGCCAAGCTTCCCATCTCAAACAGCATCTGGATGGGCATATAGCCCTCAACCAATTTCCCCGACAGCATTTGCAATATCACTTCAAACATGTCTGATCTCCTACAATCTTGCGCCCGTCAGACCAAGTTGCCGGCCACCTACTCGATTTTCGGCGGTGCCTTGCCTTCTTCTAATTGCGACAGATAATTGATGATCTTGTTGATCGCCGCCGCGTTCAGCTTCTTGCCAAAATCCTTCGGCATAATGTTGTCCGGGAACGGCTTGACCACATACATGCTCGGGGTCAGGATGGACTCCATGATGTATTCACGGACAGTCGTCGCCTTGCCCTTGTAAGCCGGATCCTTGATGCGATTGGGCGCGTTTGTCTTCTCCACCAGCTTCGGCCCGACCGCCCCGACTGCGCCTGGAATACCGGGGATGGTGTGGCACGCAAAACACAGCGCTTTCGTGAAGATTTCATTCACCGGCTCATCCCCCGTCACAACCGGAGCACCAGGCACTGGCCCCGCCGGAGTTGCGCCGGGAGCGCCTGCCGGCTTCGGACGGTCTGCCTCAGGAATGAACTTCTTGTAGGCGTTCTCAATGTCTTCCGGAGAGGGCGGATCCTCCCCCTCACGGGCAAAAAGCCACGTGTCTACCGCGATCAATTCGTCAATACTCAGACCAATTGGCGACTTATGGATCACCGGCATGGGGCTCTCTTTGTCATTGGTCCCCTTGACCCCAAACCCTGCTACCACATAACAGTTGGGGCAGGCATGCGATTCTGCAATGTACTCTGCCGGGGTGCTGGCGGTCCCGCAACCGGGGCACGCTTCCTTTTGTGCTGTATCGCGCTTGCTGGCGTCCTTCTGGCTATACCGTGCATCCTGCATCCGCTCTAGCGCACGCTTGGGGACACCGAAGAGGTTGGGTGCCCGCTCGCTGAGGAAACCTTTCTGGAATCCGTGACAGAGAGGGCACTGGCCTTTGCCGATGGCGCCTTGCGTGCCGCTGGCTCCAACCGCGCCGAAGATGATCTTCTCTCCCATGTCCGCTCGATCTTGCACGGACATTTCTTTAACATTCTTTCCTCCCTCCGCTTCCACAGGAGGAGGATCAGCCTTGACCTGGGGCAACCAGTTGCCGAACCCGGCCAGACAGGAA
Organism: Nitrospirales bacterium; assembly: GCA_036170875.1. GTDB lineage: Bacteria > Nitrospirota > Nitrospiria > Nitrospirales > NS-4 > SCTG01. The sequence continues at coordinate 30,314 of JAVHQA010000091.1, read as the reverse complement.
GCCACAAAGAACATGAACCCACCGATCTGGAGAAGAACCCGCAATCCCTTGAAGTACATGGCCATCGTAAAACAGGAAACCGTAATCATGACAAGGGAAACAGGGAGGAAGCGAGGCTCGCCCGGCGCCCCAAAGCTTTCGTCATTAAAATTAGTGGCGTAGTTGGCGATGGCGATGAAAAGCATCGCGTATCCAAGGAAGCCCATAATGGCCTTAAACACGAGCTTGCCATGATTCGGATCCTTCGTTCGCCCGAACTGGAAATACAGCATCAGGATGACGATGACGAGTCCACCCGGCCACCCGATGGTAAACGCCTTCCGCATCAACTGTGTGGCGCCAGAGCCCGGCAAGATGGTCAATACAGCCCCTATGGCCCCGGCAATGATCAGCGCCGTTATGCCACCCAACACCTTCGCGTTAGCCATTCACTCCTCCATCCGAGCCCGCCGCGAGGGGACACCCTCTCGCGGCGGCGCTAAATCCCTGCGTTAACGAATACGCGTGGTTGATGCTTTAGTGGCTCCCAGCCGGGACCGGAACCTTTTGCCCAACAGAGGCGGCAACCGGAGCCTTCTTGATTCCCAATGAACCGAGCCAGAACACGAACAGGATCGTAATCCAAAAGAACAGCACGTTGAACGAAATCATGTTCGCGGCGAATCCTATGGTATGCGTGAACGCCCAAGGCGAATTGTCCCGCATGATTTCATTGACATGCCAGAACAACCGCACGGACGACCGGATGTATCCCATCAAACCCATCATCCAGGTAAACGACGTCGCCAGCATGATCAACGCATACTGGGACCGTACTGAAACCTGGCCCCATGCCGTCGGCCCCAACTCCTTCGCGCCCTTCAACATGATGGAGTTGAGGAGAACTCCAATAAATAGGCACGATAGCGTCGTCGCAACCTGTGGCACAGAAAGACCTACTCGAACGTTGGCTGGAATATAGTATCCGTAAATGGCTAACCCGATGATGTTGATATAGGCCACCGTGAACAGGCCAAACAGGAACGCATTGCCCACCGGCGCCCACTTTACCGTCGGAACCTTATTGCCCCGCTGGTACAGGATGAAGCTCAACACCGTGGTGGTGATGATGGTATTGATCGCGCCGTTCTTAGCCGACATAACCCCGTAATTTCCAAGCACTGGATGCTGCTGGCCACCCATGGCCTTCAGTTCTCCCGGGGTCATCACCATTGTGTGCGGCGTGAGCCAGACAATGAAGCTGACGATCAGCACGAACACCATGTACTTGATGTATTTCTGGTAGCGTTCAGCCCCGCGCATCCGCTCCAGTCCCTGCCACAGATAGTAATTGGTGGTGAGAAAGAGCGCGCCGATCATGACTGCCTGGATGATAAAGAGCCAGGCCAGGAGACCACCCATCAGTGTGATTCCCATCTGCTGCCGATAGGCGTACACCTCGCGCATCAGCCAGTAGCCGGCAAAAGGAAGCGGAATCAGGAAGCACACACCGATGAACATCGCCACATAGCCCATCCAATCGTAGTGCGCGCGCTCCTCATCGGTCTTTGCCGTGAGGAACCGATAGGCCGCATACGCCGCAACCACGCCACCGCCAAAAGCCATGTTGCCAATAAGCCGGTGCACATTGATCGGGTTCCAGAGGGTCGTATGAATGACGTGCCAGATGTTGCCCAAGTAGCGCCCCTGGTCATCCACGCCGGCAGGCGACTGCATGAAGGCGATCCAGGAGTTGGCCAGCATCATCAGAACGGTCCCGATCATGTTCAGCACCACCGACATGCTCACGTGAACCCACTTCAGAAACCCCTCTCTCATCCTGTCCCAGCCGTAATAGTAAACGTAGAGGGTGCCACTTTCCGCCACAAACAGGAGTGCATACGTATGCATCACCGGCCTGAAAATACTGGCGAGATAACCAAAAAAGGTGGGATAGAGAGTCAGATATGTGAACACTAGAATTCCACCGAGAATGGCTGTCAACGAATACGCCGTCAGACTGATCTTGATGAAGTCGTAGGCGAGCTGGTCATACTTTCTGGCGAGCGCCTTGTCCTTCGTGATAATACCCAGGTATTCGATTACCATGCAAAAGATAGGGACCGCCAACACGAAGCTCCCATAATAGAGATGCTGCTGATTGGCCACCCAGAGCAAGACTCGGCTTTCAAAATTGTACCTGGGATAGTCCTTGGGGCCGTCTGTCGTCTTGGGCGCCGGCGCTCCCACCACCGGCCCCTCGGTCTTGTACCAGATATCACGGGACTTCTCGACAGGCTTGGCATCAGCAGATTTCGCCGCTGGGGGTGCCGTCGATGCCGCCGGAGCCGGCGCGCCATCACTGGCGCCAGCCGGAAGCGACAGAAACAGGGGCAACAGCAGAAGCCCCACAAATGCCCCCAGCGCCAAGAAAGCCCAAATCTTCTTCTGGGCTTGCTTATTCAAGGTAGCCATGTCTTCCCTCCTTCGCACAATCACGCATTATGCTCGCGCATGCTTTGACATGGAACTGGATTAAAGGCATTGCGCTGAACATTGAATTTTATTTTCTGAACAGATAAAAAAAGTCCAGCCCCTGCATGTTCATCAGGGCGTAATCGAGGGCCGTGAAATACACCGTTGCCAGAATTAACGAGCCGATTGTAAATGCGATTTTCGTTCCCGTACTGATCTGACTTCCTTGGTCCGCCATTAGATTCCTCCGCTCACAAGTTCTCGATCGTTGCCATCAACACGGACACTGAATCCCTGCAAACCAAAAGAAAAACCCTATACTGAACGCACAGGTGACATAAAACATGAACTTCCCGAGCCTGAGCTTCCACTCAGGATCCTTCAGATGCGGAGCACTTTCTGCCGCTGCGTCTGCCATGGTTCCCCTCTTTAAAGACGAAAAGAGTTGTTCTCAGCGCCAATCCAAGCCCGTTTGCTACCTTGACAGCACATCAGGGATTATGCTACTCACACTTTCACTTTTGACGAGGCGCAAAAATTATGAGTAAAGACCCAAGATTGTTTGACATTATAGTTTTGGCAGGAATGGTTGTCAATATAATTCTTGCCGTCTTCCTTCTCATCTATTATTTCGATTTATTATAGAGTTAGCCTGGTTTCTCTGCGCCAGCAATTGACCTCTCCTGGGAGGATTTTGCGCATCGAAATCCGATGGTTGTATCCCTGAAATCAGGGACCATTTTAAGCCTGACCGTGAGCCTCGTTTCCTTTCCGGTCGTTCCCCATGATGCGCCTCTGATTACCTTATAGTTTCCGCTCAATGGCCCCTTGGGATTGGCCGAACTGGTGGCATAGGCATCCTCCTGGTACCAGTCTGATGCCCATTCCATCACATTGCCTGCAAGATCATACACCCCGTAGGGGCTTTGATCCTGGGGGAAACTGGCGCCTGGAGATGGAAATGCGAACGGGTCGGGATTGCCGGTGTTGGCCGCGGCCGGCTTGTCCTGATTACCCCAAGGCCACAACAGCCCCTGCGGCCCCCTGGCTGCCTTCTCCCATTCAGCTTCAGTGGGAAGACGCGCACCGCGGTACCGACAATATTCATCCGCATCCTCCCATGACGCGTAAACGGCCGGTTGAGTCGGCGCGCTCAATTTATCGAAGTTCTTGACGTACCGAGAAATCGGCTTTCGATGCCCCGTCGTCTCGACAAACGCAATGTACGCCCCATACGTCACTTCGTAGCGATCTATCCAGTAGGCGTCCAGTACGATACGGCTTTGGGGCTTTTCATCGAACCCTCCTTCGTCGTAACCACGCAAAAATTCCCCGGCCGGCACCAAGACCATGTCTTCCTTTAGGGGAACTGCGGGCGTTGCTGAAACAGGGGGGAGGTTTGTTTCGCTGCCTGACTGTTCAACTTGAATGTTGCTGGGCTTGAGAAAATCGAGAATGATGCCGGCGACGGGCAATACGGAAAGGACCAGCGTGGTGATAAAGAATGCCCATTTCAGCCGTTTAGTAAGCATGGATCACAGCAGCGATACTTCACTCCCGTCAGGGCCCACCTTTGACGCAACGAAATCCGATGGTGGCATCGGTACGCCACGGCTTCGCTTGGAACCGTTTGGTGACTCTGGCCCCGTTCGGAGACTCCCGCCAGGATCCCCCCCTGATCACCTTGTTCTGCCCTTCTTCCGGTCCCTTGGGATCCCGGTAGATGGTTTTGGCGTAATACTTGTCGTCATAGTTATCGGCCACCCACTCCGCAACATTGCCTGCCATGTCGTATATTCCATAATAGCTGCGCCCGGCTTCGAACTTTCCGGGGGGGGCCAGGTATTTGTAGCCGTCTTCTTCGCCATCCAGGTTGGCATACTTCGGACCCATGGCCTCGCCCCATGGGTACTTGCGATTCCCTTCGCCTTTCGCCACTTTCTCCCATTCCGCCTCGGTTGGCAAACGCTTGCCGGCCCATTGGCAATAGGCCTCAGCATCAAACCAGGACATTCCCATCGCCGCGTATTCAGGCTTGAGAATCTTGGACTGGTCGTCATCGAACACCGGAACAAAGGGCTTGCCCCGCTTGGTCATTTTGACGAACCGTCCGTATTCAGCCTGGGTGACTTCATATTTATCGATGTAATAGGTGGAGAGGTAAATTTGGTGCTCCGGGGCCTCATCATAGTCTCCATTGTTACCGCCCATCTTAAACGGCCCTTCCGGAATCTCAATCATCTCACGCCCATCATCCCCGACAATCGTTTTGTAGGGGCTGAAGTTCTCAACGGCAACAGGGACGGATTCCTGGGGAGTCGCCGGTATCTGGGCCAACAGTTCTTTGTTCTTGGCCGTGTGACGCGACAGGGCCATCATGCTGACCACCATCAAAAAAAACGACAGAAAAGTCGCGCCGACTCCGATCATCAGCCACTTGTCTTTCATTGAGGATTTTCTCCGTTGGAGGGCGCAGACTCATCCGGATGCGCTTGCCTGGATTGCTGCCAGAGCTCCACCAGCATTCCCATTTGCACGCCGAGAAACCCACCCACAGCCCCGCCCGATGCCGCTCCCAAGGGGACAGCTGCTGTCCCGGACACCAAACCGGCAAGGCCGCCCCCTAACAAGGCTCCACATACAATGCTGATAAAAAACCGACGACCGCCCAGCAGTCCGATCAGGAACCCGAACGTGAGCCCCACGGCGGTGGCTATCGCCATACTCGCGGCCGTGCCCCAATAGTATCCAATCGCCGCTCCCACAACACCAAAGACCACAGCACCGAGCAGCATGTCAAACGTGACCCGTCCGCGCTGATCACCCCATTTCGTTTCCCCTCGCATCAGTACAGCTTTATTGTTTGGCCAGCGCAATGCTGCCGAAATCGAGCTCGACCCCCGGCCCGGTCACCAGCGAGATGCCCCATGCTTGGGGCGCCGGCTCATGTTTATGGATCTTGACGAAATCGGCATAGGCATTAACGCGTTCTTGGGTCCACTGCCCGACAGGTTGGGAACCAGTCCGAACCACAACCTCGGCAGCGCCCAAAAACCCACCCTCTTTTATGGCCCCGACATTGCCGCTTGCGGTCCATAAGTACTTGGTCGCAACCGGTATCACCAGGAGGTCCGTGTCGAGAGAAACAAAAACAGCAGCGAACGGGCCTTCCCCGGACGGCACAGACCGTAACCGCCACCGCCAAGTGACGATCGGATACTCCTTCGGATTCCAGGCCACGCGCTTAAAAATGCGCATCTGGTCATTGACCCCTTTGGTCCTGAGGAATGCCCGGTCTCCATCTCGCTGGATAACATATGCCTTTCTGGTTTCAGTCTCATTTCGACTCGCCTGCCATCCTTGAGGAAACCCGTCGGCTTCGCCTTTCGAAAAATCTTCCAGAATCTGCTCGGCCGCATTCCGGAAAGGCGCTGTCTGTCCCGTGACAACCACCTGACTGACAAGAATGGCGGATGCGATAGTCAGAACCAACAGGGCGAGGGTTTTCATCGGCGCTTCAGCCATCGCGGAGAAGCGCCTTATTTGACATGGCCGGAGTGAAGGACTGTTCTCGCTGAGACGCGGCCCCGGCCCAGACCCGCTCGGGTGCTTCCGTCTGCGCAAGCGTGCGCTGGCTGACCCAGAACACCCCCAGCAGCAACACCCAAAACAGCGTCATGTTGAGCGTGACCATGCCGGCTGCAAACCCGAATCCAGGCGTGAACGCCCAGGGCGATCCATCGCGCATGATCTCATGGACGTGCCACCCCAACCGCCCCGACGAACGTATAAAGCCCATCAGTCCCATGACCCAGGTGAAGGCCATCCCGAGAAGGAAGAGGGTCACTTGCCCTCGTACCGGCATCCTTCCCCAGACGACCGGCCCGATCGGTGTTGCTCCCCGCAGAAGCACGCGGTTCACCAGCAGCCCCACGACCAGGAAGGTGAGCGTGCTCAATGCCTGCGGAAGCGAGAGCCCCACTCGAATGTTGGCGGGAAGATAAAACCCATACACCGATAATCCAATGACGTTCGCCAGCGCGCCGATGAAGACCGCGCCAATCACAAGATTGCCCCTCCACGCCCACCGGGCCGTAATAATACTGTCAGCACGCTTATAGAGCATGTAACTCAGTGCCGAGAGCAGGATCATCAGGTTAATGGCGCCGTTCTTCGCCGACATGACCCCGTAATTCCCAATCACGGGATGCTGCGCCCCGCCCATCGCCTTGGCTTCCTCAGACGTCAGCACCAACGTATGCGGCGTGAACCACACCAGGAAGCTGACGATCAGTCCATAGAGCAGGTACTTGATGTACCGGTGGTATCGTTCGGCTCCCGGCATCCGCGCCATCCCCTGCCAGAGATAATAATTGGTGCCGATGAATAACGCGCCGACGACAATCGCCTGGAGGACAAACATCCACGTCAGCATCCCGCCCATCATCGTGACACCCAACTGCTGGCGGAATGCATACACCGACCGCATCAACCAGTACCCGGCAAACGGCATGGGGATCAGCGCCGCCATGGTGATGAACAGGAACACATAGCCCATCCAATCGTAATAGGCTTTCTGCTCCTCGTTCTTGGCCGTAAGAAATCTGAACGCGGAATACCCCAGGACCACGGCCCCGCCGGTCATGATATCGGCCAGGAACCGGTGCACGTTGAAAGGGTTCCACAGGGCCGTGTGGAGCGTATGCCAGGCATTACCGAGAAACCGGCCAGAGTGATCCACGCCGGCCGGAGACATCATGAAGGAGACCCACGAATTGGCGAAGAAGAGCAGGATTGTCCCGAAGACATTCAGCATGACTCCGAACGCCGCGTGAATCCACTTCAGTCCACCTTCGTTCATCCGGTCCCAGGAATAGTAATACAGACAGATCGCCCCGCTCTCGGCGAGAAAGACCATCGCGTAGATGCCCATCATCGACTTGAACACCCCGGTGATATACCCGAAGAACGTCGGATAGAGCACCACCAACGCGGTCACCAGGCCCACCCCCAGCAGGGACGAGACGGAGAACGCGATCAGGCTGATCCGAAGAAAATCGCGGGCAAGGCGATCGTACCGTGCGGCGGCTACACGATCACGCGTCAGGAGCCCCATGACCTCGATAATGAGGCAGAAGATCGGCAACGCCAGCACAAACCCCCCAAAATACGTGTGCTGTTGGGTCACGATCCAAATCGCGAGCCGGTTGTCCAGATTGCCATAACGAGGATAATCCGCCTCGCCTGGACGGGGCGCAGGCTCGCTCGCCGGACGGCCCGCAGTGCCATAGTAGATGTCCGTTCCAGGGGAAGATTGAAGGGACGGATCAGATTCGCTTGCCTCATTGGCTGCACTGCTGTAGGCGCTCTGTCCGGCAAAGGCCGGTTCCCTGCCGTCCACTCCAAAGAGCAGAACCAGGAGCACTACGAGATGACAGCATGAGGAAATCCGCCGCATCAGTTTCTCACGCTCTGTTTTCATAGTCAGGCTTTCTTGGAGGTCAGAATGCCCAGAATGAAGGGACATCGAAGCAATGAAGGCGGAATTGTAGCATGAAGCTTCTCGTCCTGCCACCGGCACCGACCCAGATAATAGCCATACAGGCTCATGAGCCCGCCGATTCCTGCCGTGATAAGAATCCTTGTCCATGCCGGGGGATTCGGAACAGCCATCAGGAAGCTGATCGCCCCCAGCGTGATGAGGTAGTACGTCCAGCCGAATGTCATGCCCGGCCATATGAAGAACCGCAGCAGTTCCCGCCAGGAGTATTGCATGAGGCCTTCCCTCCTTGTCAGTGCCGGCTGAAGCCCTTGGACAAAGACCAGCGTACAGGCCATTCCGCTAAGGATCCCGATGATCCCAAGATGCCCCAGATCCGTCGCCACGGCCGGCGCGATCGCCACGAGCCCCATGTACGCCAGCCCAACCGCAAGAGTCGCAACCGCAACCGGCGCCGCCCACAGGTCGCCACGACCGGTCACGAGTGCCCACAACGCTTTGCCGTCCGGAAAGGTGACGAAGGGCCGCCCCTGCTGCTGGAGGAACCGCAGGTGCCCGATCTCGAAAGCGTCACGGGCCACTGAAGTGGAAGAAATGATCAGCGCCATCATGGCAGAGCCATCAGGGTGTTCGAAATAGCCATAGGTGGCGACCTTGAGCAAGGCCAGGACCATCAAGGACAACTGGACCGCATAGAGAAAACCGATCCTGAGTCCTATCCAGGCCAGTCCCTGGAAATCTCGCTCGTGGATCAACTCGACAAACCGGCGCTCCCGGCCATATGTATACGCAACAAGGGCAACCACGGCGGAGAACAGGCCGCTGGCCAGCAGGAGAAAAATGATATCGGCGTGCCAGCCCCAAGCCTGGAGAAGCTTGTAGAGGGCATACGCAAACAACCCGGGAAACAGCATCAGAATTCGTTTGCGCTTGCGGACCCCCTCTTCGGTGACCGCAACCGTCAACGCCGGCACCACACGCATGGTCATCCGATGCAACATCGGCCGGCCTACGGCCTTCCTCTCATCCCGAGAAACTTCGCCTTCGCCTCGTCCATCAACGCTTCGGTGACCTCCGACAGGCCCTGCTCGATGGCCATCCGCTCAATTTCCACCTTGGCCATGGACCGGATCGGCGCCGGAATGTTGGCCAGCCGATCCTTCG
>JAVHQA010000091.1:0-21096 GCA_036170875.1 Nitrospirales bacterium | reverse complement strand
CAGCCAAGCCGCAGGTGATAGGACAGCGGCGACTCTTCCTCCAGCGCCTTGGCTTCCATCACCGCCCCGCAGCAGCATCTCGTCTGCATCAGGAGAGTCCTGAGTCAGCCGACTTTGCCGGGATACAGAATGTAGAGCATGGTGTAGGTGATGGTCCCGGTGACGAACAGGACGCAATAGATGGTCATGGTCAGACGCCCCAAGATCCGGTGTCTTCGTTCTCCATCCGGCCAGAATCGCTCGACGGTCTTCTCAACGCCCAGCACGAACCCGACGACCAGCAGGCCGGACAGGTACACGACAAGGCGTCGTAGCGAGAAGTCGGTCCCCAATCTCGTGCCGACGACCGCGTACAGCCCGAGGAGGACTCCTCCGCTGATCAGAAAGATTCTCAGTAATTTCTCTTTCCGAACCACAAGCTCACCCGACCGGAGCTGCCGGTTGCCGCCGACGATCTGTTGCGCGCGGAAACCGAGAGCAATCATATAGACAGCCATGATCAGCCCGAAGATCACCAACGTGATATGAAACGTCAGAAGGGGGATGAAGACTTGGTAGTACAGGAAATCGGACCCGCCGAATCCCGTCCGTCCTTCAAACGCCAGGACGCCGAGTTGACGGAACAGATAATAGCTGGTGAAAAAGCTGAGCATCGCGACCATGCCTCCGAGCACAAGCCAGTGATGCACATTGCCCCGCTTCTTTCTCGCCTGGATCCACCCGATGATGAACAAGCCGGTAAACAACAGCGCCATAAGCTGGCTGAGGTCAGCGCCCAGCGTCGCAGCCGTCCCCAGAAAACCTGGTCGCGTGAGCAGTTCCTTCATTTGACCCCCTGGACTAAAGTGGACCGATCCAGTTCATCAATCGACGCGAACCCGACGTCCTTCAGCCATTGCACGGCTTCAGCGATAGTGTAGCATCGCCCCTTTTCGGTGTTGACCAGAATATGCACGGCGAACACGGCGGTCCATGCCGGGCTCGTCCCGCTTTCATCCAGGAAGCGGTCCTTGATGACCAACCGGCCTGAAGGAGCCAGCGCACCATGCACCTTCCGCACCAAAGCGGCGTTGGCCTCAGCCCCCTGGTAGTGCAGGATGTCCGACATGAGCACGGCGTCGTACGGACCGCCTAATTCGTCCCGGTTGAAATCGCCTGGAATGAGACGAATCCGCCCTTCCAAGCCCGCTTCTTTAACCAGTCGTTCGGTTGTACGCAGGGTTTCCGGAAGATCGAAGACGGTGGCCGTCAGGGCCGGGTACGCCTGACAGAAGGCCATGGCGTGCGTGCCGGCGCCTCCCCCCAAGTCGAGAAGAGACCGAGCGCCGCTGAGATCAATTTGCCTGGCAAGAGTCGGCGCATGCTGGAGTGCCACGCGATGGAGAACCATTAGAACATTCTCCGCCAACTGCGGATCCGTGCGGAAGAGATGTCCCTTCACGGGGGAATGCCCTGTGCGTACCACCGACTCCAGCTTGCCCCAGTTGTCCCACTCGGCCTCCTGCAACAGCAAAAGATGGCCGGCGTACTTGGGGCTTTCCTTCACAAGAAACTCCTGGGCTTCAGGTGCATTGGAATAGCGCTCGCCTGATTTGCGAAGGAGACCGATCGAAACGAGGGCATTCAGGAGAATCCCGGTGGTTTGAGGATCGGTCTGCAGCCGACTGGATGCCTCCACGGCAGTCCCTCCTCCCACGGCCAAGGTCCCAAAGACGTCGAGCTTGACCGCGGTCAGCAGGACTTTGCTTTCCCAGTAGTATCCGAGCTGAAAGATCTCAGCCAGCGAGAGCGTCCGCGCCATTCTCTCTCCAATTTCAGAAGCGTCCGTTTAATTCTAAGTCAAGCCTCGCGGAGAAGGCAAGGAGCAGAGTCGCTCCGCGGCAGGCAAAAAAAGAGGCGGCGGAACTCGCATTCCGCCGCCTCCGAAGCTTTCCCCTGGGCAAGCTTTTGTTATTTGAACTCGAACTTGGCCTTCGCTTCCGCGCCGTCCTTCACTTCAATTTCCTGCTCGATCGGCACGCCCTTGTTCAGGATCGGATGCCAGGCCACCACTTTGTACTTACCGGCCGGCACGTTCTTGATCTCGAACTTCCCGTCCTCACCAACGACCGCGTAGTACGGGCTGGTGACGGGCAAGGCCCAGAACTGCATAAACTCATGCTGGTCGCAGATCAGCTTGAAGACCGACCCCTGGTCAGCCTTCCGCAGCTTGATCGGCTTGTCCAAGCCCTTGCCCTTCTCGGGGAGAGCAATGTTGAAGATCGTGGTGGAGGCGGCGCCCTTCACCTCAAAGGAATGCGGGTTGTGCAAGACACCCAATTTGCTAGGATAATCACCTTTCTTTCCCGGATCATCCGGGTCCGCATCGGTGTTCATCACTCGGAAGGACTTCTGAGCCGGGACTACCACACCGGTATAGGGGAGAAACTCACACAGCTTGGCGGTGAGGTCCTGTCCCTTGAACTCAGCCATAAACTTGTCATCCTTGATGCCGGTCACTGCCACGACCGCGTTCTTCAGGCCCCCATCTTTTCCGACCTGCACTTCATGGAGAAGCCGCTTCTCGCCCTTGGCATCCTTGTTCTCGTTCTTGACGCAGAACTTCGGATTCGGGAACTTCGAGAAGAGGAATTCCTTCGGCGCCGGGGCCTTGCCCGCAAACGACACCTTCCCTTCAACCGTTCCACCCGCCCACGATGTTATCGGGGCAGCCAGAAACGCGACCGCCGCAGTGGCGATCACTGTAAACGTTCCAATTTTCATGGCCCAAACCTCCTTAAGCTTATGAGTTACAAACAGACCCATAAAACAACCCCACCTAATTTTCCCCGCCCGAAACCGCTCAACGCGACAACACAGTCTATTTTAGTACAAGTCCCCTAAATGATGTCAAGGCCGGAAATGCCGGTGCCCCCACGACCGCACTCACATGCGCCTTTCAGGGGGAATTGGAGGAGGACCTTCCTGCTTCTCACCGTCGAACTTTTCCAGCGGCTGGAAGTTCACCGGCAGCTGAAACAAAAAGTCGGAGACGGGTCCAATCCTGACGCGTCGGTATTCGATGCTCCAGGACCCATCCTTTTTCATCAGTTTCAGCGGGAAATGAATATCGTTGGCCAGCCACTGATAATAGTCCGCGGTCTGCTTTTCCTCCTGGACATGAACTTCAAAGAGCGTCGTCGGATGCCCGTCCAACGTCTCCGTCCCGATCGCGGTCCGTGAGCGTTCCCCTTCCAATGACTCCTGCACCTTGGGAGCCTGGTCGGCATCGTACGGGACTTCCTTGAAATGCTTGAGGCGGGAGAGCAGCATCCACATCACCTGCTTATCCTTACGGACGATGGTGACATTGACCGGTCCGACATCCTGATGTTCCAGACGCCAGCGATCGTCCCGGTAGAAGATGTTGGACGTGTGCGTTTTGCCGTTCACCTTCGTAATCTGATCGGCGCTGAATTCCAACGCCGCAACCGTCCCGTTCGCGGCAATGAGAACGGGAAGCGACAAGAAAGCCGCCCGCAGCACCCTGCCGACGATCAGCCGCACGCATCGCTCCCGTTCAGACAACATCATGGGGCCGGAGCGCTCGCAGGAGCCACCTGGGCCGGTTGCCCTTGTCCTCCGATGGGATCGCGCGCGCAGCGAAAGCCCAGCCAGTTCATCTTGGCATCGGGCTCGGTTCCGTTCCGCTGAGCGACACGAACGCTGGGGGTGCTGTCCACCCAGCCCCCTCCACGAAACGCTTTGCTGGTGCCATGATCAGGGCCCTTCGGGTTGCGATCCTGCCCGTGCTTGTAGTAAGTCGGCTCGTACCAATCCGCCACCCATTCGGCCACATTGCCGGCCATATTGAAGATGCCATACGGACTGACCGCGTTGTCGTACTTGTCCACCGAAACGATGGGAGGGTAGAGCAGCAACCGCTCCGGCCGATCCCGCACCGGACCGGAGAGTCCCGTGCGGCCGAAATTGGCGCGCGAGAGCCCTGCCATCTGTTTCCCCCAGGGATAAATCCGGCCATCCTCGCCCCGCGCGGCCTTCTCCCATTCGGCCTCGGTCGGCAATCGCTTGCTGGCCCACTTGCAATAGCTGTCCGCGTCATACCAGGAGACATGCATCACCGGGTGATACGCCATCGTCTCCTGAAAGACTCCTCCCCATTTCCAATCAACCAGAGGCTCCAGCCCCTTGGCCAAGACGTATCGGAGGTACTGCACCGCGGTCACTTCATATTTGTCGATCTCATACGCATCCAGGTGGACGGTTCGCTGCGGGAGTTCAGCCGGATACGAGTTCCGATCGACGAGGTGATTGCTCCCCATCAAGAAAGGCCCTGCGGGTATCAGAACCATCTCGTCCCTGGCCGATAACGTCGCCAAATGCGCCGCCTGCTTTTTCCCTTCCGCTGTCCACTCCGGCTTCACATCCGCCACGTCATTGCCGCTGCCGGTCACCGCCATCACGCGGGCCGAAACAGCGACCACTGCCAGAAGAGCCGTGGCGACAACTATCACACGCACACCTCCACGCATTCTTTTGTTTCTCCCAACCGTCGGCATCAAAGTTCCTCTCGTTCCTAGGGCTGCTGCAATTCCAGCGTCGGCTTGATCTCACGAGAGCCCAATATCCCGAGACCAAACCGGGGATTCTCCACGGCATCCATGCCGGCCCGACCCCCTTCGCGGGGATGCACTTCGAAGTTCGCCATCACAGAGCCCTTTGCCGGAATCGTCACCACCTGTTCAATAAGGGTACGGGCCTGCGGGTGCCACACCAAAACCTGATAGGTCCCCGGCGGGATGTCTCCGATCTCGAATCGTCCGCTTGCATCCGTCTCGGCATAATAGGGATTGTCCGCCGCCAGGCCCCAGCTTTCCATGTACGCATGAAAACCGCATTGCATCACGAAAATCCTGCGGCCCTTCGTCATATGAATCGTCTCGACCTTCGGCTCCCCGGAGAGATGCCGGTGGTATTCGGCGGTCACGCTCGCTTCCTTCGGGTGATGTGGGTTCATCGGAAGCGGCACGTTGAACAGCACCCTTGGACCGAGATCCGAGGTCTCATAAGCCTGGATGTCGTGCATGACCGGGTCCATGTTGACGACCTCCACGTTTTCGTGATCCCTCACGACGGTCATGAACGGCTTGAACAGGCAGTCACGGGCCTCGATCCGAGACTTCTGAAACTGGAACGGTTTACCCTTCTCAACGCCCGTGATCATGACCACGACATCTTGCAGGCCTCGATCCTCGCCGATCGTGAACTCTTTCAGCAGCCGAAACCCTTGGCCGTTCGAAATCCTCCCGCAATACACGGGATCGGGGAATGTGACGAGATTGAAGCCGCGGGGGACCGGCTTGCCTCCCGCCAACGTGACCCGGCCCTTGAGCGTTCCTCCGTCCAAGACCGGCACTTCCTGGTAGGCCAGCGCTCCGGGGACGCCCAGGCCGAGGCTCAGCACAGACCCGACTGCCCCTAACAAAATTGCCGTGATTTGCCGCTGGAATCGCATTCCTTCCCTCCTTATTCCTGATCTACCCAACTTCCTGGACTCATTATACACAATGAAATGAAGCGGGGGAGCCGCATGCTTGGATGCGGCTCCCCCTTCAGATGCGACTCTGATGTAACCGCGACTATTTTAACGCAGTCGGCAAAGCCTGTCCTGGAACCGGCTGCTCCTCTGCTTTCTGAACCCCGACGTCGCGCTTGGACAGCGGCAGGAGCCGCGAATCCCCGGCCGGCAGGACTCTGAAGTAGCCCCACTGCCCGGACTGAGAATACGGCAGCCGCTGGTTGCCCCATGTGTAATCAGCCGGCAGCTTGTACCGCCCACCCGCCGACGGGATGAAGGCGTCAATGACCTCGGAGCCCGAGAACTCGACGACGCTGATGTCGTCGGCGCCCTTCATGAACGGCTCGATCGGCCACTCGTGTTTCTCCACGCCGAACATCTGGTTCTGCTCGTTGTTCGCTCCCAGCACATGGATCCGCACCGGATCTCCGGCATGGGCTTCAATCAACGGCGTCACCGGATCTTGCGGCTTGTCCGCCTTGCACGGCTGAAACATCCGGCCGAGATCGCACCCCTGCTCCTCACGATTCTTGTATGGCTCCGACCGATAATTGACGCCGGTCAGACCCGCCACATTTTGCACGTAGGGCATGAAGCTCGTCCCAATGATGTTGTCCTCGTCCTGGAAGAACAAGGCCACATCGCGGTAGCTGGCCCGTGTCTCATTGCCTGAGACGGTCCGATCCACGATGACATCGGTGACCCAGCTGTTCTTCAAGGAAATGTCCTCGCCGGTCTTGGGATCCCGATACTTCGAGCCTCTGGGCCCCACCACCACGGCGCCGAACAATCCGTTTCTGGGGTTCAGCATCACATTTCCGAAATCCCAGACCAACGAGGTAATCTCCCCGTTGAACGGATGGGCATAGTACGTGTAGGTCCGGCTTTCACCGGCCCCGATCGTCTGATCACCCGGATTGTTCCCGACATTCGCCCCCAGTGAGTCCTTCGGGTCGAACGCCAGTGAAAAAGCTGAGAACGAAGCCCTGCTGGCCGCCATCTTATTTTTCAGATTGATCTTGACGCAATCACCCACGTTGACATGCAGCGTCAAGGGGCTCGGCATCAATCCGCCGGCTACTTTGGTCGCTTCGTCTTCAAGGACGTAGATCTTGCCCCCAGGATTCTTGATCTGGATTTTTCGCTCAAAGTCCACTTCGATGGCGTCAGGCGCATTCTGATTGAACTTGAGTTCCTTATCCATCGCCACCACATTGAACGACTTCACCGGAGCGTCATCCGGACAGACCGACTTCGCCGGCGTCGGGATTTCGTTCCGTCCGGAATAACCAGCCGGCAACTTCTGGAGATCCGGCGTCTCTTTGTCCAACACCCGCATGATACCCCACGCCCCTTCCGAAAAGTGCGAGGAGCGCCCATTGAAGTGAAGATAGTCGCCCGGCATCAATTGCGGGCCGCCCGCCTTCGGCACAACCAGATCGTACCGCTCGGCGATTCCGATATGGATCGAGTTTTTCCGGTTCGCATCACCCGCATACCGCTCCGTGAGGAAGGTATGGCCGGAGAGAGTCCAGGACATCGTCTCGTTCATCAACGTATGCAACAACCGGAACACCACGGTGTCCCCCAGATACGCTCGAATCAGCGGCGTCGAAGGATCGCCGTGCACGAGACTGCTGAAGATCTTTGAGGCATCCGGATTGTTCGCCAACCGCTTGGCGACCGGTTCGGCCCGGAAGTTCAAGCCGCTGCCTGTCGTATGCGTGCCTCCGTTCAGGAACGGCATGGGTGTCATCGCGATCTTATCCGGCATCATGAAGGAGACGGTCTTGCCGCCTTCCAGGGCGACCTCGACCGGCTGACCCGGCGGGTTGCCTGCGGTCACGATGTTCACCGTATGGGGAACCGTGTCGTGAACCTGCACCATGAGTTCACGGAAGCTGCCGTTCACGCCGTAGCCCACGGGCTCCACCGTGTGAATATCCGCGATCGGACCACTGCGGATCGGCTTGCCGGTCTTCGGATCGTGGTAGGTCGAGCCCACCGGCTCGACGATCAACGTCCCGAACCCGCCGTGCGGCCAGGTCGTCGCGCCAAACGCATGGTCATGCCAGAACACCGTTCCCACATCCGCATCCACCCAGAGCCGTGACCGCGTGAACTCCACCGTCGCAATGTCGCCGCTCGGATGGTCGTGCTTCAGCGGATTCTGCAAGGTCACGGTGCTCCCCTTGATGGAGACGATCCGCTGGATCTCGTTCCCCTTGACGTTGTCCGCCCCGATCAGAAGCTCAGTCCCGACGTGGTACTGGGCCGCATTCTTCACCGTGATGCTCTTGCTCCCCGTCTTCGCAGGGGCCGTCAGCGCCGTATTCATCGGAAGGGGCAGCCCCTTCTTGTCCTTCTTCTCCAGCATGGTGAACGGCCGGACCGACTGCTCATACGACATGCCGGTGATTACGCCGTCGGACGCCTGGTTGTCGAACTGGAGGAAGTGCGGGTGGATGTTGACTTTGGACGACTGGAAGTTGGTGAAGTCGTCGTCCACCCATTCGCTGGTCAGGGTGTAGTCCACGCAATCATAGACGTTCGCGCGGAACACGAGCGGATATTTGAGATCGTTGTTCTTGCGAATAGCCTCTTCCTCTTCATGCAGAACGTAGATAAGGCCGTTCTGGTCCACCATCGGGGGCTCCTTGCCGAGGCCCTTGCTGATCTCGATCGGCAAGCGGATGAAGTGGATGTTGTAGTACTTCCGGCCCGCGTTCTCAGGGCACAAGCTCCAGACTCCCTGCTCACCCGGCTTCGCCGGATCCACGCTCCGGCTGCCGTCCTCGTTCTGATGGATCATCTCCAGCCACGGCGCCGGATTGTGATTCGGGGCGAACATGACGCGCTTGCCGAAGTGCGGCCTGAGATGTGGCCAGGACACCTTGCCGGTCCTCGCCTCGAAAATGATCGGCTGCCGTTCACCCGGCGTCGCGGATTTATATTTGGGATTGGCGATGGTGCTTTCCTTCTCGGTCAGCGCCAGGTTGCCTTTCCATGCCCAGTCCAGCACCGTCGCGTCATAAGACTTGAGTTGGCCGACTTCGTCGTCCTTGTGGCCCGGCTTGCCCTGGGTCGGCAATTGCATCTCGACCCAATCCTTGATCGTCACGACGGCCGGGGTGCTCTTCCAATTGGTCTTGCCCTTCTCGATGATCTGGAACGTCTTCCCGAACCAATCCACGGTCTTGCCGACCAATTTATCCGATGTCACGCCGAACTTGACCCGGCCCTTTCGGTCCGGCAATTCGCGGAGATCCGGCATCACATCGGTATGCTGGTCGCCCTGCTGCATGGTGTTGTACACCCGCCAGTAGCCCCACATGCCGGCCACGTAATGGTGCGCCACGTGGCAGTGGAAGAGGAAATCGCCGGCCAGTTGCTGGCACAGACCGGACCCGCATTCCGTATCCAGATCAACCGCTTCCGACGGTCCGATCACTTCCACGTCCACGCGATCGGACTTCGTCCGGATCACGGGGTATTTCACTGGCCCGTTCTGCGCGGTAAACCACAAGGGCATCTCATCGCTTGAGCGCGGGCTGCGCAGCCAGCGGATCGTGCCGCCGTGCGGGTGGTGAGAGTGGAAGACTTCCGAGCCGCCATGGACCAACCGGAACTTGGCGGGATCGCCGAGATACGAGCGCGGGATGGTGGTCGGCGCGTCTCCGAAGGTATACGAACTGTACCCCATGGATTCGTCCTCGAACCCGAAGTACTCGTGCTGGACATGCATGTTGTTGATGCCGAACGGCTCGCTCCGGTAATTGATCGCGCGGCCGGCAGGCCGGTAGGCATCCGTCAGTGGATCGCGCTGCGGGATGAAGTCCCCCTTCTTGTTCACCGGACGGAACGCTTCATCGCCGACCTCATGGTAGATGATGACAAACTCACGGAAATCCGGGCCCTGAGGCGTATCAATGATCGCCTGCCAGCCGCTTCGCATCTCGGTTGGATCACCCTGGCCGAGCGGGTCCAGATAACGGGCCCCCTTCGGTTCCACCACAAAGGTCCCGAACATGCCCATCACGGTCAACTCACGGTCATTGCTGTAGGTATGGAACTGGCGCCCGCCTTCCTGCGTGTCGGGATGGATGTACCATTCCATCTCCACGCTTTTGCCCTTCGCGGCGACGGCATCCCCGTTCGTCGTCGTGGCGGGTTTTCCGGTCGCGCTGATCAACATGCTGGAGCCGTGGATATGCAGGCTCACCGCCTCGCCTCCCTCCAGCGCGTTTCGCAGCGTGACCCTCACGCAATCCCCTTGATTGCCCCGAATCACCAGTGGCTGGATGTAATCGCCCTGAATACCATTGGTGACGGCGCCGGGATCGTGCTGGTTCTTCTCGTTTTCGCGAGCCGCCTTGTTCTTGGCCTCTTCGGCACGGACCTTTTCAAGGTTCTCCGTGAGGGCGTACATGTAGCCGGGGTAGAAGTCGAGCCACTGGTTCAGCGTGATCTCGACGTTGATGGCGGAGATGTCGTATTTCTTGACGGGCGCGGAGGACGGGCAACGGCCACCCGTTGCGGCGACCGGCTCCACGCCGGGCTGCGAGGCCAGAAGATACCCCTGGCCGTCGTACTGATGCATCGTGGACATGCCGTTGAACATGCCGGTATTACTCGTCTGCCCGACCTGTACCTGCCGCGTCATCTGCTCCATGAGCCGGTTATGCTGCATCTCAACCAGCGCAGACCGGGAGGCACGGCCCGACATGGCGTCCTCCATGATGGTCTGGCCCTTCAGCTTCTGCGCCCACGGCTCATTCGAGTGATCAACCATGCCCATCACCGCATGGTTGGTCTCGTGCCCTTTAGGGGCCTCCGCGTCGGCCGCGAAAATACCGGCCGGCACGACGAGAGTGGCTGCAGCAAAAAATAGAAAGGATAGGAACGGATGAAACAGCGGACTACGGACGTGTGACGTTTTCATGGACTGGCCTCCTAAATACATGAATACATGACCACGAAAATTATCTGGAAAACACTCCTGGAAAGCGTGGGGCAGGCATATCCTCATTATGTGAAGGTTGTACCAGAGTTGCACGATTTTTAGCGCATTCTCCAATCGGTGTCAAGCGCCAAACAAGGTGGCGGGTTTCAGCAGGGTTGCCCATTAAACAAACAGGGCTTGTAGCGGGTTCGATCGAAGTCGATGTTCTCCTGGTACACGACTTCGTTCCCGTTTACCCCGTCCTGCTCCTGGTCCACCCAGAGAATATGGTTCCACCAATAGAAAAACGGAAATCTCGCGGTGGAGTAGACCGGGTTGCCGAATTCGCTCCGGCTCTGCTCAAGAATGCGACGGCCGGCAACGTAGTCCACCTTTCCATCGCCCTGGAGGGAATACAGGATCAGATAGAGCCGCGATTCATTGTCGAGCACTTCGTCAACGCGCGTGCTCTCGGCCGGCTCCGCAGGCAAGGGAGACCCTGCATGGACGACAGAGGGGGGAAGCCCCCAGAGCAGGCAGGCGGCCACGGCAATCGTCAGGAATACGCGCGTAGGCACAAATCCCTCCCCTTCCTCGCAAAGGATTCAGCGGCCGGCAGGTCATTGACTATCAAACGGGTCGGGGGATTGCAAGATTCTCCTCTTTTTCCTACCATGCCGGCAATGTCTCGCACCGGCCGGAATAGCCTGAGCGGCTTGATCCTCCCCGCTTCGTTCTATGCCCGGCCGACCCTGCAGGTAGCCCGGAGCCTGATTGGGAAGTACCTGGTACGCGAAACATCCGCAGGCCTGCGGACGGGACGGATCATCGAGGTGGAAGCCTATTCAGGGTTCCATGATCGCGCCTCCCATGCCTCCCGAGGCCGCACAAAGCGGACGGAGGTCATGTTCGGCCCGCCCGGTCTGGCATACGTGTACCTGATCTACGGAATGTATCACTGCTTGAACGTGGTGACAGAGCGCGCCGAGTTCCCGGCAGCCGTATTGATCAGGGCGGTGGAGAGTGAGGCCGGGCTCATCGAAGGTCCCGGTCGTGTCTGCCGCTCGCTCGCGATAGACCGCGAGCTTAACCGTCACGACCTGACAGGCGGCACATCACTATGGCTCGAAGACCGCGGGGACCGGATTCGCCGGACGGCGATTGGAACCTTCCCGCGAATCGGTGTGGACTATGCGGAGGCGTGGGCCGCCAAACCCTGGCGGTTCCGTCTTAAGATGTGATGGCAAAAAAGAACGGCGCCGGTCTTCGAGAGACTCGGCGCCGTCCAAGAGAACCGACCCAAACTTACGGCTTGGCGCCGTCCTTGGTCTTCTCCTTGCCCATCGTGCCCATGGTCTCCGTCGGCTTCTGGCCCTTCTTGAAACCGCGGGTCTTCGCCGCATCGGCTTCCGGCGCCTTGTCGCCCTGCTTGATGTCCTTCTTCTCAGCCGGCGCTTCGGCCTTCTTCGAATCCGCCTGCGCGACGGACACCGCGCTTAACGACGCGCCCCCGACCGCCAGCATCAGCGCCAGACCCATTGCCGTCATCTTCTTCATGTCCATACGCTCTCCTTGTATGATCCGTTATGCCAATGTTGCGCGAAGATCCTAGAAAGCGCTTATGGCTTGGCGCCGTCCTTGGTCTTCTCCTTGCCCATCGTGCCCATGGTCTCCGTCGGCTTCTGGCCCTTCTTGAAACCGCGGGTCTTCGCCGCATCGGCTTCCGGCGCCTTGTCGCCCTGCTTGATGTCCTTCTTCTCAGCCGGCGCTTCGGCCTTCTTCGAATCCGCCTGCGCGACGGACACCGCGCTTAACGACGCGCCCCCGACCGCCAGCATCAGCGCCAGACCCATTGCCGTCATCTTCTTCATGTCCATGTCGTCCTCCTTGTGATGTTGACTGCTGCGGTCGCCAGCCCTAACTAAAAGAGCCGTCAATCGACCATTCGTTGCCTTTATATCCTTACCGTTATACTTTCGCCAACGCTCCTTTGTTCCGCCCTGCAATCATACCATGAGCACCCAGTCCCATCAGGCTGCACAGATAGCGGCGATGGACCGCTTGCCTTACTGCCTTAAAAGAACGCAAAAGTCAGGCCACGCAAGGAGTCCCCTGAGAGGCGGTGCGCCATTGCGTCCACCCATCATGACAACCATGTCGAAATATGACACTTTGGCCTCATCCAAGGACAGGTCTGGCAAGAATTTCCCCTGTCAAAACTTTCAACAACGGGCGTGGCATCCCGGCCTCCCCGCCCGCGATTGACGGAAATCCCCGCACGGGGCAGGATGTCCACGACCGTGCTGGCTTCAGTCTGCTCCAACACCCCTCATAGACCATATCAGGCATCTCATCGCCCAAATCGGGCGATCAACGCGCTTCCTGCTGATGATATCGACATATAATTCTGCCCCCATTGCTACGCCTTGTCAATGCGCCAAATCTTGACATTGACGGTAGCCTTTGTTAGCGTGGCTGACCAAGATGCCCATCGGGAGATTCCCTCCCGCGTGAATTCATAAGGAGCCATTGGTATGGCAGGGGATCCGACCGATATCGACCTGACGCCGCTGACCACCGCTCTCTCGAAGTTAGCGGAGGACATGGCGCGAAAAATGGTGCAGGACGCGCTGCCCGGCTTGGTGGAAAAGGCCATCGCCGAGGAGAAGGTCCTGATCAACGAAACCGTTCAGGAAATGACCCGCCAGGCATTGCCGGACCTGTTGAAACCGATTGTCGACCAGCTTGCCCAGGACATCATCGACAAGGTCGCGCGCGAAATCGTGCCTGATCACGCCGAAGCCGCCGTCAAGAAAGAAATTGAGCGCCTGACCGCTGAGGTCTGAGCGACCTTCCGCCCTGGCTCCCTTCCCGTCTTTTCCGCTCCCGTGCTAGGCATGTTAGGATAGTACCCCGTGGAAAAATCCTACGATCCGAAACAAGTTGAAACGCGCTGGTACCGGACCTGGTCCGAACGCGGTTATTTCCATGCCTCCACGGCGGCGGAAGGCCGTCCCTACGTGATCGTCATTCCCCCGCCCAACATCACCGGCTCCTTGCACATGGGACACGCCCTGAACAACACCATCCAGGATATCCTGGTCCGCTGGCGCCGCATGCAGGGCCTGAACGCCCTGTGGGTACCGGGG
Organism: Nitrospirales bacterium; assembly: GCA_036170875.1. Classification (GTDB taxonomy): domain Bacteria; phylum Nitrospirota; class Nitrospiria; order Nitrospirales; family NS-4; genus SCTG01. The sequence goes on along the minus strand of JAVHQA010000091.1, from coordinate 7,427 downwards.
ACCGACCATGCAGGCATCGCCACGCAAAACGTGGTGGAGAAGCAGTTGCTGGCGGAAGGCTCCTCGCGCGACAAGCTCGGCCGCGACCGGTTCGTCCAGCGGGTGTGGGACTGGAAAGCGCAGTCGGGCGGCACAATCATCGAGCAACTTAAACGGCTGGGCTCGTCGTGCGACTGGGACCGGCTGCGGTTCACGATGGACGACGGCCTGTCGAAGGCCGTGCGCGAGGTGTTCGTCCGGCTTCATGAGGACGGCCTGATCTACAGGGGGAAGCGGCTGATCAACTGGTGCCCCCGCTGCCTCACCGCCCTTTCCGATATCGAGGTGGAGCATGAAGACACCACCGGCAAGCTTTACCACATTCGTTACCCACTTGCGGATGACCCGTCAACGCATCTGACGGTTGCGACGACGCGGCCCGAAACCATGTTGGGGGACACCGCGGTCGCCGTTCACCCCGAAGACCCTCGCTACAACCGATTGATCGGCAAGAGCGTTGCCCTGCCACTGACAACGCGACGCATCCCGATTGTGGGAGATCCCATTCTCGTCGATCGGGAATTCGGCACCGGCGCGGTCAAGATCACGCCCGCCCATGACTTCAACGACTTCGAGGCGGGCGAACGCCACCAACTCTCTCGCATCTCAATCCTTGATCGCCATGCGTGCTTTGACCCTCTAGGGTTACAAGAAGCAGCGGTGATCGAAGAGCTTCGCGGCAAAATAATCATGCTTCCAACAGCGGAGGCACGAACCATCATCGTCGATTACCTGCGTCAACAGGGGCTTCTGGCCAAGGTCGAAGACCACGCCATGGCGCTCGGGAAATGCTACCGCTGCAAGACGGTGGTGGAGCCCTATCTGTCGCCGCAGTGGTTCGTGAAGATCCAGCCGCTCGCCGACCCGGCGATCAAGGCCGTCGAATCGGGACAGGTCCGCCTGATCCCCGAGCAGTGGACGAACAACTACCTCGGCTGGATGCGGGATATCAAGGACTGGTGCATCTCGCGGCAGATCTGGTGGGGACATCAGATTCCGGCCTGGTACTGTCGGAACTGTAACGCGGAGGCCATTCTCGAAACCACTGTGCCCAAGTCATTGACGATCACGTCTGAGGCCAGGCCCATTGTGGCCCGAACAGCGCCCGCTCACTGTCCGGATTGCGGCCAGCATGACTTCGTCCGTGACCCCGACGTCCTGGACACGTGGTTCTCCTCCGCGCTCTGGCCATTCTCAACGCTGGGCTGGCCGGATCACACCCCGGAGCTGAAAAAGTTTTACCCCACGTCCACGTTGGTCACCGGATTCGACATCCTCTTCTTCTGGGTCGCGCGGATGATCATGCTGGGCCTCAAGTTCATGGGGCAGGCCCCCTTCCAGGACGTCTACATCCACGCCCTGGTGCGGGACGCCGAAGGCCAGAAGATGAGCAAGTCCAAGGGGAACGTCATCGATCCCTTGCAGGTCATGGACAAATACGGGACCGACGCGCTGCGGTTCACGCTCGCCGCCATGGCGTCCCCCGGCCGCGACATCAAGTTGTCCGAAGAGCGGATCGAGGGCTACCGCAATTTCGCCAACAAGCTCTGGAACGCCGCCCGGTTCGTCCTGATGAACCTGGAAGGTCCGCTTGCGGAAGCCCCGCTGGCCGACCGGCCCATCGCCGACCGCTGGATCATGAGCCGGCTCCATCGCTGCATCGGGGACGTCAACCGCTCGCTGGAGGCGTATCGCTTCGATGAAGCGGCCAACGCGGCTTATCACTTCATCTGGCACGAGTACTGTGATTGGTATCTGGAACTCACCAAACCAGCCCTGGCCGACAAAGACTCGCAACAGGCCGCCCTCACACGCACCACCCTCGGCGAGAGCTTCGAAACCGTCCTGCGGCTCCTGCATCCTCTCATGCCGTTCATCACCGAGGAGATCTGGCAGGCCATTCCTCACACCGGCGAAAGCATCATGGTCGCGCCCTATCCATCACAAAACACAGCCCTCATCGATGAGGACATCGAGCACCAGATCGCAAGCGTGACCAGCGTCGTGTCGGCCGCACGCAATATCAGGGGCTCCCAGGGCATCGCTCCGTCGCGTGCCTTGCATGCGGCAGTCGCCACGCCCACGGCCGCATGCAAGGCTGCGCTGACGGCCCACCAGGACCTGATCGCATCGCTCGCAAGGATCAGCACCCTGGTCATCGACACAGATGTCAGGCCTTACATGAACGGAGCGTCGGCGTCCGTCGTGTTCCCGGGAGGCAGCGTCGGCATCCTCTACGTGGACCTGACCGGCCTCATTGACGTCGGCAAGGAAAAAACCCGGATCGAGAAGCGCCTGAAAGAGCTGGCCGCGCAGATGGAACAGGATGACAAGAAACTTTCGAACCCCGACTTCGTGGCGAAAGTGCCGCCGGATGTCCTGAAGAAGACAAAAGCGCGTCATGAGGAATGCCGCGCCGAACATGACAAATTGTCAGGAGAGCTGCAGCGCCTGCGCGAAACGGCCGGAGGCTCGGCGTGAACATCCGCGACATCGTCGCCAGGGCCCTGGCCGAGGACCTCGGCGCGGGCGATGTGACGACACAGGCCTTATTCCCTGAAGCAGTCCCCGCCGTCGGCACGATCGTGGCCGAGGAGCATGACGGGCTCGTCCTCGCCGGCCTGGCCGTCGCCGTCGAAGTCTTCCGGCAGGTGGACCCGTCCCTGACATGCTCCCCGAACGCCACGGACGGCGCTCGCATCCCCCACGGAACCACAGTACTCACGGTCACCGGGGACGGCCGTTCCTTGCTGAAAAGCGAGCGCGTGGCCTTGAACTTTCTTCAGCGGCTCTCCGGCATCGCCACGCTGACGGCAAAATTCTGCGAGGCGGTGAAGGGCTTCACCGTCAAAATCGTGGACACCCGGAAGACGACACCGGGGCTGCGTGCGCTGGAAAAATGGGCCGTCACGCTTGGCGGCGGCCATAACCACCGGTACGGCCTCGGGGACGGCATTCTGATCAAAGACAACCATCTCGCGCTGGCCGGCGGCGACGTGGCGCGCGCGTGCAGGCTGGTCGCAGAGCGGGCCAAACGGGCTCCGCATGGCCTGAAAATCGAAGTCGAGGTCCGGACGCTTGACGAGGCGCAGGCGGCCCTCGACGGAGGCGCCGACATCATCCTGTTGGACAACATGGACGCGCCCTCTATCCGGAAGGCTGTCGAGTTGATACAAGGGCGGGCCGTGACCGAAGCCTCCGGCGGGGTCACACTGGCCACTGTCCGGGAGATCGCCGCGGCGGGGCCGGACTACATTTCTGTCGGCGCGCTCACGCACTCGGCGCCGGCCGCCAACCTCAGCATGGATATCGTCTCTCGGTGAGCCCGACGCCTGATTTCCCGCTCTTGATCCCGTTTGATCCCTCGCTCTCGCTCGACCGCATCCGCGCGCACCTGAACACCCGTGAACTCGGCGCGACCCTCTCCGTCCACGACGAGGTGGACTCGACCAATCGCATCCTGGCTGACCTCGCGCGCGCGGGCGCATCGCACGGTACCGTCGTGGTCGCCGAGTCCCAAACGGCAGGCCGGGGCCGGCTGGGGCGGCCCTGGGTCTCCCCCCGTGGCGTGAACCTGTATGCCTCCATCCTGCTGACCACGGCACAGGCATCAAGCGCAATCACCTGGATTCCTTTGCTGGCCGCAGTCGCGGTCGTACGGGCAATCACAACCCTGTCCGGCCTCTCTCTCAGGGTCAAGTGGCCGAACGACGTGCTCGTGCCACGGGACGGAGGGGAACGCAAGCTGGCAGGCATCCTGGTGGAAGCGATCAGCGGCAGCCAGGCAGGAGAAAAGGCCGTGGTGGTGGGGATCGGCATCAACGTGAACATGCCGGCCGAGGCTTTTCCGGAAGGCCTGCGCCCCTCCGCCACCTCGCTCCTGATTGAGACCGGACACTCCGTTGCGCGCGCTCCACTCCTGGCGGCGCTGCTGGGAGAGCTGGAACGCCTCCACAACCAGCTACGCGACCACGGGGCCGACGGTATCGCCGCCGCCTACCAGAGCCTGTGCGACACCCTGGGAAAACAGGTACGGATCGAGCTGGCCGGGAGCGGTCCGATCGAGGGAACGGCCGAAGGGCTCGCGCCTGACGGCGCCCTGCGCCTCCGCACCAGGGAAGGGAAAATCCTCGAAATCCGGGCCGGCGATGTCGTACACTTGCGGTAATTAGAACGCTGCTCTCGGACCCGTTGCATTTTGCGGAGCAACGGGTACCCCGACCTCGCAGCTACGGAAGCCGCAGGCGCGATATTTTTATGTTACTCGCGATCGACATCGGGAACTCAAACATCGTCTGGGGCGTCTTCGACGGTGACCAGCTCGTCTCCGACTGGCGTGTCAGCACGGACCACGCCAAGACGACCGACGAGTACGCCATCCTCCTGCTGGACCTCCTGCGGGTGAAAGGCATCGGCCCGGAACGCGTGGATGGCGTCATCCTGTCCAGCGTCGTTCCCCCGCTCACGTCCCTGTTTGAAGAGCTGGCCGAGACCTATTTTCATCGCCTGCCGCTGAACGTTTCCGCCGACCTGGAGACAGGCCTGACCATCAAATACACCAACCCGCGCGAGGTGGGCAGCGATCGGATCGTCAACGCGGCGGCCGCCTATCGCCGATACGGGGGCCCCATCATCATCGTTGATTTCGGCACGGCCACCACGTTTTGCGCGATCACGGCGGACGGCGAATATTTGGGGGGCGCGATTGCTCCGGGCCTGCGGATTTCCGCCGAGGCTCTCTATGCACGGACCGCGAAACTTCCCAAGATCGAACTGGTCCGGCCCAAGTCCGCAATCGGCCAGGACACCGTGGCCAGCATGCAAGCCGGCCTGGTCTTCGGATATGCCGGGCTGGTTGACGAGCTCGTGCGCCGGATCCAGCAGGAGCTGGGCCGGGACTGCTTCGTCCTGGCGACCGGCGGCCTCGCGGGGCTCGTCGCGCCGGAATCCCGGTCGATCCGTGAGATTCGGCCGCACCTGACCCTCGAAGGCCTCGCCCTCCTGTACGCCTTGAACCGTCCGTCCTGATTCCACGTTCTTCTCCCAAAGAAATTTCCAGGAAAATCCGCTCCTTGGCTTGATTACAGGCCTGGCGTGGCTATTCTACATCAACTGGATCAATACAAGGCGACGACCGTGAGCAATTTCTCTGAAAAAACAAGCGAGTCAAAGGACCAAGAAAGCGTGGAATCTCCAGCGGAAGTGACTGCGGCTGACGAGCTGAAAACCGCCCAGGACCAGTACCTGTGGTTAGCCGCAGAGTTCGAGAATTACAAGAAGCGGGCGCAGAAGGACCAGGCAGACTACATCAAGTACGCCAACGAACGGATCCTGAAGGATCTGCTCACGGTTCTGGACAACTTGCAGAGAGCGTTGCAGCACGCGCAACAGCCCGGCGGCACCAAGGGCCTGGTCCAGGGCGTCGAGCTGACGTGCAAACAATACATGGAGACCTTATCCCGGCACGGCGTCAAGGAGATCTCCAGCATGGGGCTCCCTTTCGACCCGGCCGTGCACCAGGCCGTCGCGTTGATCGAGGCCAAGGAGGGGCAGGCGCCGAACACGGTCGTGGCGGAGCATGAAAAGGGCTATCACTTACATGATCGCGTCCTGCGTCCGGCCATGGTCACCGTCGCCGGATCGAACAAGGCCGCTGGGGACTGAGCAAGGCAGAAGGGGAGGAAAGCGCACATGGGCAAAGTCATCGGAATTGATCTGGGAACCACAAACTCCTGCGTGTCCATCATGTCGGGAGGCGATCCGGTCGTCATCGCCAACGCGGAAGGAAACCGGACCACTCCCTCCGTCGTCGGGATCACCGACAAGGGGGAGCGGCTGGTCGGGCAGATCGCGAAGCGCCAGGCCATTACGAACCCGGAGAACACCATTTACTCGATCAAGCGCCTGATCGGCCGCAAGGCCGAATCGAAAGAGGTCCGTGAAGCCGCCAAGCGGCTCCCGTACAAGGTTGCCTCCGCCCCGAACGGCGACGCGCACGTCGAGATCCGCGGCAAGCAGTACAGTCCGGCTGAAATCTCGGCCATGATCCTCCAGAAGATGAAGCAGACCGCCGAGGATTACCTGGGAGAGCCGGTGACGGAAGCCGTCATCACGGTGCCCGCCTACTTCGACGACAGCCAGCGCCAGGCTACCAAAGACGCGGGGCAGATCGCAGGCCTCACCGTGCTGCGTATCATCAACGAGCCGACGGCCGCGTCCCTCGCGTACGGGCTGGACAAAAAGAAGGACGAGCGGATTGCGGTCTATGACCTGGGCGGCGGCACGTTCGACGTCTCCATCCTCGAAATCGGCGACGGGGTGTTTGAGGTCAAGTCCACCAACGGGGACACGTTCCTCGGCGGCGACGACTTCGACCAGCGGATCATGGACTGGCTGGTCGAGGAGTTCAAAAAGGACCAGGGGATCGATCTCAAAAAGGACCGCATGGCCCTCCAGCGGCTGAAGGAAGCGGCGGAACGGGCCAAGATCGAGCTGTCCTCCTCCCAGGAAACCGAAATCAACCTGCCGTTCATCACGGCCGACGCCGGCGGACCGAAGCACCTTGTCATCAAGTTGACGCGGTCGAAAATGGAGCAGCTGGTGGACGATTTAATCCAGCGCACGGTCGAGCCCTGCAAGAAAGCGCTGAGCGACGCCGGCGTGACGGCCAAAGAAGTGGACGAGGTCGTGCTGGTCGGCGGCATGACCCGCATGCCCAAGGTCATCCAGCTCGTGCGCGACTTCTTCGGCAAGGAGCCGCACAAGGGCGTCAACCCCGACGAAGTCGTGGCGATCGGCGCGGGCATTCAGGGCGGCGTGCTGAAGGGTGAGGTGAAGGACGTGCTGCTGCTGGACGTGACCCCGCTGACCCTCGGGATCGAGACGCTGGGCAGCGTGTTCACGCGCCTCATCGAGCGCAACACGACCATCCCGACAAAGAAGAGCCAGATCTTCTCCACCGCGGCGGACGGCCAGACGGCGGTGACGATCAACGTCCTCCAGGGCGAGCGGGAAATGGCGTCGGACAACAAGACCCTCGGCCATTTCGATCTCGTCGGCCTGCCGCCGGCTCCTCGGGGCATGCCGCAAATCGAAGTCTCGTTCGACATTGACGCGAACGGCATCGTCCACGTGGCCGCCAAGGACATGGCGACGCAGAAGGAGCAGTCGATCCGGATCACGGCCTCCAGCGGCCTGAACAAGGACGAGATCGACAAGATGGTCAAGGATGCCCAGGCCCACGCGGCGGAGGACAAGAAGAAGCGCGAGCTCGTGGAAGTCCGCAATGAGGCCGACAACCGCATCTACGGCGTCGAGAAGCTCCTCGCCGAGCACGGCGACAAGATCGGCGAAGACGACCGGAAGCATATCCAGGAGGAGATTGCGGC
>JAVHQA010000090.1:0-3589 GCA_036170875.1 Nitrospirales bacterium | reverse complement strand
TTCATCGAGCCGGTCCTTCAAGGACCGGGCGGTGCCGACGCGCACGGCGGTCCGCTCCTGCTCAAGCTCATCGCCATTGCGATGGCGGTCGGCGGCATCGCCGCCGCCTACATTGTGTACGTGAAGTCGCCCGGCCTGCCCGAGCAGCTCGCCGAGAAATGGAAGCAGGCCTACGCTCTGTCCCTCAACAAGTGGTACGTGGACGAACTCTATGACCGAACGATCGTCAAACCGACGGTGGACCTCGCGAACGGCCTGTGGAAGAAGGTGGACGTCGCGGTGATCGACGCCATGGTGAACGGCGTGGGTTCCGCCGCCCTGCTGTGGGCCCAGAGCATGCGCGTGGTCCAGAGCGGGCAGGTCCAGCATTACGCGCTGGCCATGGCCCTCGGCGCGGTCGCAATCCTCGGCGTGTATTTGCTGTTCATGCCATGATGCAAGACGTCATCCTCAATACGACGGCCCTGCCGCACCTGCTCACGCTCCTGGTCGTGCTCCCCCTCATAGGCGTGGCGATGATGGTCTTCTTCAAGGACGACGCGGCGGTCAAGCACATCGCCTTCTGGACGACCGGCCTCGAGTTCGCCCTGTCCCTGCCCCTCTATCTCTGGTTCGACCCGGCCCGGTACGAGATGCAGTTCGGCGAGGTGGTCCCCTGGATCACCGTTCCCCCGATCAGCTATGCCGTCGGCATCGACGGGATCAGCCTGTGGCTGGTGCTGCTGACGACGCTGCTCACGCCGATCTGCGTGGTCTGCTCCTGGACCGCGATCAAGTCACGCGTGCGGGAGTTCATGATCGCGCTGCTGGTCATGGAGACGGCGATGGTGGGGGTTTTCTGCGCGCTCAACTTCGTGCTCTTTTATATTTTCTGGGAGGCCATGCTGATCCCCATGTACCTCCTCATCGGGGTATGGGGCGGCCCCAACCGGATCTACGCCACGATCAAGTTCTTTCTCTACACCCTGGCCGGGAGCCTCCTGCTGCTGATCGCCATCATCGTGCTGTACTTCCAGGGCGGCCAGACCTTCGACATCCTGGCGCTGAGCCGCGCGCAGTACGACGACTCGCTCCAGACCTGGCTCTTCTGGGCCTTCTTCGTTGCCTTCGCCGTGAAGGTCCCCATGTTCCCGTTCCACACCTGGCTGCCGGACGCGCACGTCGAGGCGCCCACCGCGGGCAGCGTGATCCTGGCCAGCGTCCTGCTGAAGATGGGCGCCTACGGCTTCCTCCGGTTCAGCCTGCCGATGCTGCCCGACGCATCCCAACGGTTCACGCCGGTAATCCTCGCGCTCTCCGTCATCGCCATCCTGTATGGCGCGTACATGGCCCTGGCCCAGAGCGACCTGAAGAAACTCATCGCGTATTCCAGCGTCAGCCACATGGGCTTCGTGACGCTGGGCATTTTCGTGTTCAACACCCAGGGCGTGGAGGGCGCGCTGCTACAGATGCTCAACCACGGCATCACGACCGGCGGGCTGTTCCTCTGCGTGGGCCTCATCTACGAGCGCACGCACAGCCGGCAGATCGCGGACAACGGCGGGCTGTCCAAGCCCATGCCCCGCTACGCCGCCTGCCTCGTGATCTTTGCCCTCTCCTCGCTCGGGCTCCCGGGCACGAACAGCTTCGTCGGCGAGTTCCTCGTGCTGGTGGGGACCTTCATCTACAGCAAGACCATCGCGGCACTCGCCACGCTCGGCATCATCCTCGCGGCGGTGTACCTGCTCTGGATGGTCCAGCGGATCGCCTTCGGCGTGCCGACCGAGAAGACCGCCGGGCTGACCGACTTGAACTGGTGCGAAATGGCGACGCTGGTGCCCTTGATCATCCTGGTCTTCTGGATCGGCTTTTTCCCGAACCCCTTCCTGACGCCAATGCACACCAGCGTCGCGCATATTTTTGACGTGATGGATCGGGCAGGTGCCCTGCCATGACATTTATCTCGACAGCGGATCTCCTCGCGATCCTCCCGGAGCTGCTGGTCATGGCGGGCGGCTGCCTGGTGCTCGTCCTGGCCCCTCTGACCTCCCAAGACCGCAAGGACTGGCTGGCCTACTTCAGCCTGGCCGTGCTGGGCGCGGCCTTCGTGGTGGGCTACTGGTTCCTGGGGGCGCTCACCGGCTCGCCGCGCCCGGTGTTCAGCGGGCTGTATGTCCTGGACGCCTACGGGAGTTTCTGGAAGCTGCTGCTGATCCTCGTCTCCGGGCTCGTCATCCTGCTCGCGAAGGCGCACCTGAAGCTGGAGGAGATCGACCTGCCGGAGTTCTACGCCTTCATCCTGCTCTCGCTCTCCGGCATGATGGTGATGGTGTCGGGTACAGACCTGCTCGTCATCTATCTCGGCCTGGAGTTGATGTCGCTCTCGCTCTACGTGATGGCCGGCTTCAAACGCTACGCGCTCCGCTCCCTGGAGGCTGCGGCAAAATACTTCATCCTGGGCTCGTTCTCCTCCGGCATTCTCCTCTACGGCATCTCGCTGCTTTTCGGCCGCACCGGCAGCACCACGCTCGCGGGCATCCGGGACGGCATTGCGGGCCTCCCGGCCGGCGATCCGATTCTCATGCTGGCGATGAGCCTGCTGGTGGTGGGATTCGGCTTCAAGGTCTCGGCCGTCCCTTTTCACATGTGGACGCCGGACGTGTACGAGGGTGCGCCCACGTCGGTGACGGCTTACATAGCGGTCGCCTCCAAGGCGGCCAGCTTTGCGGCCTTCGTCCGCGTTTTTCTGGAGGCCCTGGGCGGGATCAAGGAAAGCTGGCGGATGCTGCTCGTCGCCGTCTGCGTGGCGACCATGCTCCTGGGCAACGTCGTCGCCATCGCGCAGACTAACATCAAGCGCATGCTGGCCTACTCGAGCATTGCGCACGCAGGCTATGCCCTGATCGGCCTGGTCGCCGCCGACGCCGTCGGCATGGCCAGCGTGATGCTGTACCTGGCCATCTACGCATTCATGAACCTGGGCGCCTTCGCGGTCGTGACGATGCTGCGGCGCGGCGGGCTGGAAGGGGACGAGATCGACGACTTCACCGGCCTGGCCAGGCGGAACAAGTGGGCGGCCCTCGTCATGCTGGTCTTCATGTTCTCGCTCGCGGGCATCCCGCCGACGGCGGGCTTCATCGCCAAGTTCTACGTCTTTATGGCGGCGGTGGGCGCGAACATGACGGGCCTCGCGGTGATTGCGGTCGTCTTCGCCGCCATCTCGGCGTACTTCTATCTCCGCGTGGTCATGGTGATGTACATGCGGGATCCGGGCGAGACCGCCGGCACGCCCGGCTACGACGTGCGGGTCGTAGCCTCGCCCGCCACCATCGCCGTGCTGCTTATCGCGGCCCTCGGCGTCATCATCCTCGGCGTCTTCCCCGACCCCCTCATCCAAGCCGCCCAAAGCGCCATTCTTCCTTTGAAGTAATCATTACGGGTCCTGGCCTCCTTCCTCCACTGAGCACAGCTGAAGGGTCGCAAGGCGTCACTTCTGATTGACAAAAACCGGTTACCGCGCTATTGTAGTGACGTTACTACATTATGAGGAGATTTCTATGCGCATCGGGTTACGCGAGGCCAACCAGCGGTTTTCCAAAGCGGTGAAGGC
>JAVHQA010000089.1:0-3619 GCA_036170875.1 Nitrospirales bacterium | reverse complement strand
CCGCAGGAGCCGACCTTCGCCGAAGGCAAGACGGTCGAGGACGTGCTCGCGCAGGTCCTGATTGCGGAGAGACTGGATCCCCATGAGCACACAGGTCTGACCGCCAGGGCCTTGAGCATCGGAGGCTTTCCCAACGGCGACCAGCCCGTCGCCTCGCTGTCCGGAGGGTGGCGGAAGCGCCTCGCCATTGGACGAGCGCTGATGATGGAGCCGGATGTGCTGCTGCTGGATGAACCGACGAACCATCTGGATGTGGAAGGCATCCTCTGGCTGGAAAGGCTGTTGAAGGCTCAGGCTCGGGCGTATCTCGTGGTCAGCCACGACCGCCGGTTTCTGGAGTCGGTTGCGTCACGCATGGTGGAGCTGAATCGCGGGTACCCCAGTGGTGTGTTCGAAGCCAAGGGACGTTACAGCGACTTTCTGGAACAGCGCGATGCCGCGCTGCAGGCGCAGGCCGACTATCAGTCCTCCCTCGCCAATCGTGTCCGCCGCGAAGTGGAGTGGCTCCGACGCGGGGCGAAGGCGCGTACGACCAAGGCCAAGGGGCGGGTGGAGGCAGCCGGACAGCTCATCGAGGAGTTGGCTGCCGTTACGGCCCGAGCGGGACGGGCCACGGCCGGGATTGACTTTGTGTCCTCGGGGCGCAAGTCCAAGCAGTTGGTGGTCGCCGAGCAGCTCGGCAAATCGCTGGGCGGTCGGCCGATCGTGAAGGGTCTGAATTTCCGGCTGGGGCCCGGCCAGCGGCTTGGCCTGCTGGGGCCCAACGGCAGCGGCAAGACCACACTCTTGCGGCTTCTTGCCGGCACGCTGAAGCCGGATGCGGGCACGATCGTGCGGGCGGAGGGCCTCCGAGTCGTCGCCTTCGAGCAGCATCGCGAGTCGCTGGATCAAACCGCCACACTCCGGCGGGCTCTGTCTCCGGCGGGAGACATCGTCCAGTACCGGGACCAATCGGTGCATCTGGTTTCCTGGGCCAAGCGCTTTCTGTTTCGGCCTGAGCAACTCGATCTGCCGGTCTCCCGGCTCTCCGGCGGAGAACAGGCGCGGCTGCTCCTGGCGCGGCTCATGCTCCAGCCGGCCGACCTCCTCATTCTTGATGAGCCCACGAACGACTTGGATATTCCCACGCTCGATGTGCTGGAAGACAGCCTGCTCGAATTTCCAGGGGCGCTTGTCCTCGTGACGCACGATCGCTGGCTGCTGGATCGCGTCTCCACCATGATTCTGGCGTTGGACGGCACGGGCCGTGCCGAGTGGTTCGCCGACTGTGCGCAATGGGAGGCAGCCCAGGAGCGGAATGCCGCCGCCGGCCGTGACGCAGCAGAGCCCAAGGCCTTGCCGGTCTCCCGGACGGACACGGAAACGGCGTCACCCAACGCAAGGCGGAAAGGTCTGTCTTATCGCGAGCAGCAGGAGTGGGGGCAGATGGAGAAGAAGATTCTCCAGGCGGAAGACGCCCTCGCCACGTGCCGGGCCGCGGTGGAAGACCCCGCCGTCGTCTCCAATGCAGGCGCGCTCCAAACCCGACACACAGCATTGGACGCCGCTCGCACTGAAGTCGAACGGCTCTATGGCCGCTGGACGGAGCTGGAAGAAAAGCGGGGCCACTCCGTCGCCACGGTGTCCGGCCCCCTTCCGCCAGGGGCCTGACACCGTCTTCTGCTCGGGCCTTAGTGTGCGGCTCCCAGGATCTCGCGCACCTTGCGGGCCAAGGCGTCCGGCGTGAAGGGCTTCTGGATGAACGCGATTTCGGTTTTTCTGTCGGAAAGAGTGATAAGGGCACTGTCGATACAGCCGGACATGTAGAGCACCCGTATGTGTGGACGCAGGGCTGTCACTCGCTCTGCCAGGTTTTGTCCGTTCATCTCCGGCATAAGGACATCAGTCAGGAGGAGGTGGATCAGGCCCTCGTGTTGTTGACAGATTTGAAGGGCATCCATCCCCCCGTTTGCCTCCAGGACCGTATAGCCGTTCATCTGGAGGATCCTACGAATGAGCTGCCGTACAGCTGTTTCGTCATCTACGAGAAGAATCGTCTCTGACATTGAATCCTCCATCAAATGAGGCTAGACTTTTCGCTGGTGAAAAGACAGGGCGTGCCGGACCTCCAAGACTGAGACGCCCGTGGTTTGTTTATATTTGTGGCTTCGTGTGCACGTGCTTTGGGAAAAGTTTGGCAGGTGCCTGAGTATCAGGCCACCCGAGTTGGGCCGGATGTAAGCCCAGCCTGTGGCAGATGTATCCTCGGATACGGAATGTCAGACGCTGGCCTGCACAGACTTGGTAGACGAATTGGCGTGATACACCCAACTCTCTGGCAAGCTGGGCTAACGGAATCCCGAGTTCGACTGACCGGATCTTGATCTTTTTTTTGAGCATCACGCTTGTCATGTCAAGCAAGCCGTAATGAACTATAAGCTTAAACTTATTTCATGTCAACTCAAAAATAAGCTATAGGGAATGGATTCGGAACCCCGCGAAATAATTGAACGTCTAATCGTCGCTCTCGATCTCAAAACGCAGGCGCGGCTTGCCGCCAGCCTTGAGATCAAGCCCCAGTCCATCATCTCTGCAATGAGCCGCGGAGAGATCCCGGATGCCTGGCTGTATAGAGTGGCCTATCTCACAAAAAGAAACGTCGACTGGCTGCGGACGGGGAGGGGGCCTGTTTGGCACGGAAATGTTACTGCGGAGACTACCTCATCATTGTATGGCGGCGGAAAGGGGCATTCAGCCCCTCTTCGACGCGTGCTTGAAGCATGGGAAGATCTCGATTCTGAAGAACGGGTCACGGTGGAACGTTGCGCCGAAGCGCTCCGAATCGGCGATCGCGATATCCGTGAACACCTGATCGCCCAGTTGAAGCTTATCGAAGAAACCGTTCAGATGCGACGAGCTAAACGCGCACGCCGGCGCCCTCATTCGGCGCCGTAGTACGGCCATCAATTTCACATCAGGCTCTGCGGGTCGACGTCGATGTCGTAGCGGAGGCCGCCGGCACGGCTCGTCTTTTCCATTTCCGCCAATGTGGCACGCACGGCTTGCCGGAGCGCGGCCTCATCCGTCCCCTTCACCAGAAGCTGCCGGCGGAAACGTCCGCGCACGCGGGCCGGTGTAGCCGGGATCGGGCCAAGAACTTCGATCGCGCTCGCCGACGCACTGCCTGCCGAGCGCAACTGTGAAGCCCACCTCGTCGCGGCGGCGTCCACGAGCTCTTCCTTCATCCCGCTCACCCGCAGCCCGATCAGCCGGCCGAACGGCGGGTAGCCCAGCGCCTGCCTGGCCGCCAGTTCGCTTTCGTAAAAGATGCAGGGGTTGCGCTCCGTGAGCGCGCGGATCACGTGGTGCTGGGGGACGTAGGTCTGTATCACGATCCCCGCATTGGCATCGTGCGGGTCGGCGAGGGCCATCACGTCGCTGAGCGTGTGATAGGCCCGTTCGGCCGATTGGAAGTCCGGAAGGTGCAGGGCGGCATCGGGATACACCAGGCCCACGAGAGAGGCGACCGGTCGAGGGCTTCTCGTGACGACCAACTGGGTGCCGATCAGGATGTCGAGTTCCCTCGCCTGCCAGAGGGATAGGATGGCCGTGTTCGCCCCATCCCCGCCGGTCCGGCGCA
>JAVHQA010000088.1:15552-16884 GCA_036170875.1 Nitrospirales bacterium | reverse complement strand
GCTGACCTCCTGGCTGGTCGCGGGGTTTGAGGTCCACGGCTTCTGGGCGGCGGTGATCGGGGCTCTAATCGTCAGCGTCGTGAGCTGGCTCGTGAATGTTTTCTTGAGCGACCGCGGGAAGGTTGTGGCCATCGCCCGCCGGGAGCATTTCTCCGGCGGCGACGTCATCGACATCACGCCGAAAAGCTAATGTAGGGGCGAGGCGCTGCCTCGCCCTCTATGCGGGCGACCCATCGGGTCGCCCCTACGTATGACCTGAGGGCCTAATCCTTCTTCTCCGACGGGCACCAGCGCCACGTCCACTTGTTCAGGACACTCTTGATGCCGATCGTCTGTTGTGAGGCGTCTTCGCCCGTGAGCGCGTTCTTGAAGGTGAGCACGTACTCCATACACAACGGCGGGATCTTCTCCACTTTGTAGATCGAGACAGTCGTCCCGTCGGGATTGTCGGTCGAGTGGGACGGCGTGCCGAGATACCGAGTCACGGCATCCGGGTTGTCGTTATTCACGCCGTATCTGAGGTAGAAAGCAGGCGTGACGTACAAGATCGCGACGACCCCGATGACCGCGAGAATGATGATCTTTTTCGCCATCTCGATCGCCCTCCCGTATTACTTGGATTTTGGCGGAGCATGAAAGCGCCAGTCGGTGAATTCTTCGATGACGGGATCCAGGTTGAACGCGACGCTGATTCGCGGCTGGTCGCCCCGGTACAGGCCGACCGCGTGCGACAGCCATCCGGGAAACATCACGCACCGCCCGGCCTCCGGCGTAAGCGAAATGCTCTTCCCCGCGTCATGGAGTTCGGCTATCGCGTACCGGAGAAACGGCGCCAGCATCGTCGGCAGGCACCCGCGAGGGTCGAAGAGTTGAAGGTCGCCGCCGTGCCTGCCTTCGGGAGAAATGTCCCCCACGTCCGCGTAGTACACGCCCGACCAGAACGAGCCGGGATGGGGGTGCACCGCGTTGATCCCGCCCTTGCGCTGCACGTTTGCCCACGTCTCGACCACCCGCCAGCGCGGGTGCGAGCCGGTGAGATCGGGCGCCCGCTCGGAATATTCCGTCGCCTGCGTGGCGACCTCGACGACGGGAGCCAGCAGGTCCTTCATCACGGGGCCGGCCCACTCGAACATGGACATGTCGTGGGGGGAGGACCACCCGATGACTTCATGGTCCACCTCGGCCGGCGTGGACGCCTCCCGCTCAAGGATTGCGCGGCGGAGTTCCTGATTGATGCGCGCGTGGTCCGGGATGGTGAAGACCAGCAGGGGGGTGCCGAAAATCGGCCGGATGTTGATTTCCATTTCCTGGGACATGACTGGATGCCTCTGC
>JAVHQA010000088.1:12677-15452 GCA_036170875.1 Nitrospirales bacterium | reverse complement strand
GCCTGCTTCAGAACGCGGGGTTCGATTTTTTCACGGGGGTGCCCGATTCGACGCTGGCGGGGGTCATTGCCGTGCTGGCCGAGCGGCGGGCGTACACCCCCGCGGTGCGGGAGGACGAAGCGGTCGGCATGGCGGCGGGCGCGTACATGGGCGGTCGGGTGCCGGTGGTCCTGATGCAGAATTCCGGCCTGGGGACGTCGCTGAACGCGCTGATCTCGCTGAACCTGATTTATCTCCAGCCGTGTCTGCTGCTGATCTCCTGGCGCGGGCACGACGGCAAGGACGCGCCGGAGCATCTCGTCATGGGGCAGGTCATGACCAAAGCGCTCGACCTCGTGCGCATCCCCCATCGCACGGTCAAACCGGAGACCGTCCGCGAAGACCTCGGATGGGCCGCTCAAATATTCATGTCCCAGCGCATCCCGGTCGCCCTGCTGGTCACCAGGGGAGTCCTGTCATGAGGCCGGAAGAGGGCGTGCTCACGAGCCGCGGGCGGGCGGCCGGCGCCGTGCTCGAGTTGCTGACCGACGAGCTGGTTGTGGTGTGCAACGGGTTCCTGTCGCGCGAAGTCTTTGCCCTGCGCGACCGGCCGGAGAATTTCTACATGATCGGCTCGATGGGCCAGGCGCCGGCGATCGGGCTGGGCCTGGCGCTGGCGCAGCCCCGGCGGAAGGTGGTGGTGCTGGACGGCGACGGCAACGTGTTGATGGCACTGGGCACGCTGGCGACGGTGGGCGCGCTCGCCCCGAAGAATTTTGTGCACATCGTGTTCGACAATGAAGTGTACGGCAGCACCGGCAATCAGCCGACGCTCTCGCGCACCGTTCGCCTGGAGCAGATGGCGAAGGCCGCCGGCTACAGGAACGTGGAACGGGTGCGGGAGCTGGATGACGCGGTGTATGCGGCAAAGACCATGCTGAAGGAAGACGGCCCGAGCTTTCTGCTCGTGAAGGTGTCGGAGTCGGCGGATGACGTGGGACGGGTCGAGATCGAGCCGGCGGCCATGACCGAGCGATTCCGGACGGCCGCGATGAGAGGAACGGCATCATGATTCTGTTGAACCCCGGCCCTGTGAATGTATCCGAACGCGTGCGCCAGGCCTTGCTGAAACCGGACATCTGCCATCGCGAGTCCGAATTCAACGACCTGGTCGAAGGCATTCAGGACAAGCTGGTCCGCGCGTTCGCCCCGGCGGGAGGGTACCTGCCCATCCTCATCACCGGGTCCGGCACGGCCGCCGTTGAAGCGGCGGTCACCTCCTGCCTGCCACCCGGACGCCGGATCCTCGTCATCAAGAACGGCGTGTACTCGCAGCGGATCGCCACGATCGCCGCCTCGCACAAGATGCAGAACATGGACATTGCCGGCGAGTGGGATCAGCGTTTCGACACGGAGACGGTGCCCGTTGCGCTCCGGCAGAACAAGGCCATCGAGGTGGTGGCCGTCGTGCACCATGAAACCGCCACCGGCCTGATCAATCCGGTCAAGGAGATCGGGGCCATTGCCAAGAAAGCCGGCCGTGTCCTGCTGGTGGACGGGGTCAGCAGCCTGGCCGGAGAGGAGCTGGATTTCGTGTCCGCCAACGTGGGGCTGATCGTCGGCTCCTCGGGCAAGTGCATTCAGGGCTTTCCCGGCGTCGGCTTCGTCATGGTCCGCCGCGACATCATGGAGCAGATGGTGACCTACGAGCAGCGCTCGGTCTATTTCCACCTGCCCACCTACTACCAGCATCTGGAAGAGGGGTCCGTCCCGTTCACGCCGGCGGTGCAGCTCTACTACGCATTCAACGAGGCGCTGAGTGAGCTCCTGGATGAGGGCGTCCCCGCTCGCATCGCGCGCTACCGCAAGGCGGCGCGCCTGATCCGGAACCGCATGCGGGCCATCCGGGTGAAGTTCTTCCTGCGCGAGCCCTTGTGGTCAAACACGCTCACAGCCTTCAATCTGCCGGATGGCGTGCACTACGATCACCTGCACGGCCTGCTGAAGGAGCGCGGCTACATCATTTATGCCGGCCAGGCTCAGCTGGCGGAGAAGCTATTCCGTGTCGCCAACATGGGGGCGCTGACCGAGGCCAACATCACGGGCTTTTTGGATGCCTTCGAGGAGGCGCTGCCTGAAGCGAAGAAACTCGGCGAGGCACGAAGCGGAGAGATGGGCCGTCTGGCCGATGAACGGATAGAGAAGGCGGAGCGCGAGGCGGCCGAGGCAAAGGCGGCCGAGGAAGCCGCCAAGGCCGAGGAAGAGGCCAGGAAGGCCGAAGAAGCCGCCAGGAAAGCCGAAGCAGAGGCCCCGAAGGAGGACGAGGAGGGTTCTGCGGACAAGCCCGAGGTCAAGTCCGGCGCATAATGCCATGAAGGCCGTGATTCTGGCAGCAGGTGTCGGTAAGCGTCTCGGCGCCGTGACGGGCAATCGCCCCAAGTGCCTTCTCGAAGTCGGAGGGCGGTCGCTCCTGGTGCGGTATCTCGACGCGCTGCTGGAGGCCGGGATCAAGTCGGCCGTGCTGGTGGTGGGCCATCAGCAGGAGCTGATACGGAGCGCAGTCGGCGATGCGTACCGGGGCTGTGCCCTTCGCTACATCGTCAACGATCAGTACCGCCGGGGCAGTCTCTATTCCCTGTGGTTGGCCCGCGCGACGTTCGATGATGACCTGCTGATCATGGACGCGGATGTCCTGTGCCCCGCCTCGTTCGTGAAGCGGCTGGTCAACTCGCCGCACCCCAATGCCATCCTGATTGATGAAACGGTGCGCCAGGACTCGGAGGAGCGGATGGCGGT
>JAVHQA010000088.1:6826-12577 GCA_036170875.1 Nitrospirales bacterium | reverse complement strand
TCGGCGAAGGGGTGGGGTTTCTCAAGGTCACGCGGCGCGACAGCGAGGCGATGGTGGCGGCGATGGAGCCGTTCGTGACGCGGGGCGAGCTCGACATGGAATATGAAGATACCTGGGAGGCCTTCTTTCAGGCCGTGTCGGTGGGCTATGAGAAGGTCGGCGGCCAGCCGTGGATCGAAATCGACTTTCCGGAGGATGTCACGCGCGCCGAGAAGGAGATTCTTCCGCGGATAACCGAATTGGAGAAGAACGCAGCATGAGCATCCGGATGGAACAGATTCAGCCGATCATCGACCATGAGTATGCGTATCTCATGGCCGAGCATCAGCACTGGAGCCTGACGAAAGGCGATCAGGATCTGGAACTGGTGGCGCACGCGCTCCGCGTGCTGCTCCACATGAAGACGACGCCGCAGCACCCGGACGAATACCTCGCGCTGGTGGACTGCCAGCACGCGGACGGCGGATGGGGCAAGATGTCCTCCGGGAAGACGAGCGCCGCGTGGGTGACGGCCTTCTGCGCGCTGATGCTGATCCGCGGCAATCTCTCCCTGAAGAATCCGCGCATCGCCGAGTCGGTCCGCAAGTGCGTCCGGTATTTCCTCGACACCCAGAAGGAGGACGGCAAGTGGTCCGACCCGTCCTGGGCGGACCTGGACGCCGTCAGCCACCCGGTTAGCTTCTTCGACGTCCTGATGGCTGTCGGCCCGAATCTGGTGGACGCGCCGACCATGGTCCGGGTCCGGGACTCCTGGCGCAAGGGCATGACGTTCATGCTCGAGCGGCAGGATGCCGACGGCGGCTGGTACGATCCGGAGTTCCATCCCACCGGCGTGGAGATCACCGCCCATCTGATCCAGGATTCCATCGTGGCCGATCTGGTTCTGGGCGATGAGCACCAGGTACGGAACTGCTGCCAGAAGGGCGTGATGAAGCTGCTCTCGGTGCAGGCCGCCGACGGCTCCTGGGACGGGGAGAATGTGGACCATACGATGGACTGCACCCGGTCGATCATGCTGGTCTGCAGCATCCTGGGGACCCGGTCGCAGTGCGATCGGGCGATCGAGCGGGGGCTCGAGTGGATACTGAAACACAAGTGCGAAAAGGGATGGCCCGATTTCCCCGGCATGGAGACGAACCTCGAGCGGACCTGCGATGGGCTCGACACCCTGCTCAAGTATAAAACATACAGCCAGCCGGTGACGACGGCGCTCGTGAAGCTGTGGGGATATGCCGCGTGATGTTTCTGGCCAAGGCCTCGGAGATTCCCGAGGGGGAACGCAAGCTCGTCAAGGTCAACGGGGTGGATGTCGCGGTGTTCCATCAGGGCGGTCGTTTCTATGCGTTGAACAACGCCTGCCCGCACCGGCAGGGCCCGTTGAGCAGAGGCACGGTTGAGGCGGCGGCCGAGGGGACCGGCTGCTTCGTCCGGTGTCCCATGCATGGCTGGCGGTTTGATCTGGCGACCGGCGACAGCCACGGCCGGCCGGCGAACGCGACTGTGTATGCAGTGATTCAGAAGGATGAAAGTCTCTACATCAAGCTGTGAGTTATTGTCATTGCGAGGAGCAAGGCGACGAAGCAATCTCTGAAGTCACAGAGGCGAGATTGCTTCGCTTCGCTCGCAATGACGGGACTGCCTGAGGTTTCATGAACGCTCCTTTGCTTGACAGCGCCGTGATCCTGGCGACCACCAGGATCTTCAATCGGCCGGGCGGGCCTTCTCCGGCACATTCCCTGACGGACGTCGGCGGGCTCTCCCTGTTTCAGCGCGCGATTCTGACCCTGCAGCGGGGCGGCATCTCCCGAATGATCGTGCTGGCGGGAGAGGAGACCGAGGCCTTGAAGAGGCAGCTTCATGGCGATGCGCGCGTCACTGCCGGGGTGCGGTGGCTGCCGGTTCGCGAATTCCCCCCCGGCGACCCGCGGACGTGGGAGGTGCTCTCGGGCATGTTCGGGGGGCCGTACCTGGTGGCGGGCACGGGTGCCGTGTTCCCGGCGACTCTTGTCGCGCGCATGCGGGAAGAGGGTGGAAAAGGCGAGCCGGTCGTCGTGGTGCGGGAGGCCGTGCTTCGACAGGCTCAGCATGAACTGGTGACAGAGGGCGCGCCACACACAACTCCGGTCACCCTGAGCCAGCCTGTCCTGAGCCATGTCGAAGGATCGAAGGATGCGCGCGCCGGCGTCGTGACGTTGGAGACTGCCGTATCGCCCGTGTTGGATGTTGATCTGGTCTCAGTCTCCGAAGGCTTCACGTCGTCGGGATGGGCCGGCGCGCAGGATGGCGCGTATCCCTTGCAGGCCGCGATCGAGCGGGGAATCAGTCACGGGCAGGTCCGAATCCTGCCGCTGGGCGGGGACTGGTATCAGGACGTGTGCGTCGGGGACGCCGCGACTCCGGAGCAGGCCGAATGGGTCTTGCTGCGGTCGCTGAAGGGCGGCCTCGAAGGGTTCGTGGACCGGCATTTCAACCGCAAGTGCTCGAAGTGGATCACCTCCGCACTCCTGCAGACGCCGCTCACGCCCAACGGCGTGACCGTGCTGGCCGCGTTCGTCGGCTTGCTCTCCGGGGCGGTGTTCGCGTGGGGCGGGTACGCCGCCGGCGTTGCGGGGGCGCTGCTCTTTCAACTCTCGGCCATCCTGGATTGCTGTGACGGGGAAGTCGCCCGCCTGAAGTTCATGGAGTCGCCCTTCGGCGAGCAGTTGGACGTGGCCCTCGACAACGTCGTGCACGTCGGGCTCTATGCCGGCATGGGGTGGGCCGCCTACCAATCGGGCTGGGGCCTCGTCGCGCTGGCGCTGGGGGGGCTGGCGATCGTCGGCAATGTGGCGGCGTTCGCGGTTGTGCAGCGGGTGTTCCGGGTTCGGGAGCAACTGGACGCCCCGCGCCGCCGCCGTGTGGAGGCGATCCTGGACCGTCTTGTGAGCCGTGATTTTTCGGTCCTGATCCTGGCGCTGGCGCTCCTCGGTCACGTCGAGTGGTTCCTCGTGCTCGCCGCCGTCGGCTCCAACATTTTCTGGCCCACGCTGGCCTGGCAGCTCCGAGCGCCGTCTCCCTCACGCTGACATGAAAAGGGTCACGCTCGTCCTCCTCCTGCTGGGCGTGGCGGTGCTCTGCGGCCTGGTGCTTCACATCGGCCCGTCCGTGCTGGCCGCGGAGATCGGGAAGCTGGGCTTCAATTTCGCGTGGATACTGGTCCCGTCGGTCGTCAGCTATGCGCTCGATGCGCTCGGGTGGCGCTGCACGCTGGGGCGCCATGCGAAGAAGATCCGCTTCGACCGGCTGTTCATGACCCGCATGGCCGGCGAGGCCGTGAACTACACGACGCCGGGCCTGTATCTGGGCGGCGAGCCGATGAAGGCCTATCTGTTGAGCCGCCACCAGGTTCCGCTCGTGGACGGCATGGCCTCGGTCGTCACGGCCAAGACGACGATGACCTTCGCCGAAGTCACCTTCATCATGATCGGGATCGGGCTGAGCACCGTGCTGCTCGTCCACTCGGGCGACCTGCTGATGCCGAGCCTTGTCGGGCTCGGCCTGCTGGGATTCGGCGCCGGCTTGTTCGTGGCGGTTCAGCGGTTCGGGCTGTTCGTCAATCTGCTCAGAGTGCTGGAGCGTCTGGGCGTGCGGATCGCGTGGCTCCAGGCGCGGGAGCACAAGCTGCAGGCGCTGGATGACGCGATCCGTGATTTCTACGTCCGCGACCGGCGCGGGTTCCTGTGCTCGTTCCTGGCCTTTTTCGCGGGGTGGATGGTGGGCGCCGTGGAGGTGTACCTGATTCTCTATTTTCTGGGCCTGCCGGTGGACTGGCCGACGGCCGTGGCCCTCGAGGCGCTGGCCGTGTTCGCCAAGGGCGGCACGGCGTTCATTCCCGGGAGCGTGGGCGGGCAGGAGGCGGGCACCGTGCTGCTGTTTGTGGCGTTCGGCTATACGGAAGCGGCCGGCGTGGCGTTCGCGGTTGTGCGCCGTCTCCGCGAAATCGTCTGGATCGCGTTCGGCCTGTGGGCTCTGGCGATGCAGAACCGCAGCCTGTCTCCCCCTGAGCCCTGCGTCCGCCCGCCGGTATGACTCGTCTCGCTGCCATCGGGTGGGCTGCGGTCGCGGCGCTCTGCGCGGTCGGGTTCGGCGTCGTCACCGGCGTCTTCAATCCCGGCGAGAAGGTCAACGGGTTGTGGCTGGTGGTGGCCTCGGCCTGCTTCTATATCCTGGCGTACCGGTTTTACGGCCGCTTCCTTGCGCAGCGCGTGCTCGAACTGGACGATCGCCGCCTGACGCCCGCGCACCGTCTCAACGACGGCGCGAATTTCCAACCCACCAACCGGTGGGTCCTCTTCGGCCACCATTTCGCCGCGATTGCGGGCGCGGGCCCGCTGCTTGGCCCCGTGCTGGCCGCGCAGTTCGGCTTTCTCCCCGGCTTTCTCTGGCTGGTTATCGGCGCGGTGCTGGCGGGCGCGGTGCAGGACTTCGTGATTCTCGTCGCCTCGATGCGCCGCAACGGCCGGTCGCTGCCGCAGATCGCGCGGGACGAGATCGGGACGGTCACGGGCCTGGCGACGGCCGTCGCCGTGCTGTTCATCATCGTCGTCGCGCTGGCCGGGCTCGGCCTGGCCGTCGTCAACGCGCTGTACCACAATCCGTGGGGCACGTGTACGCTGGCCCTGACGATCCCCATCGCCTTCCTCATGGGCTTCTATCTTCAGCGCTGGCGGCCGGGGCGGGTCGGTGAAATGTCGGCGATCGGCGTGGCGCTGCTGGTGGCGGCGGTCGTTGCCGGGCGGGCCGTCGCGCAGTCGCCGTCGGCGGCCTGGTTCGATCTGGAGCGCGACACGCTCGTCTGGCTGCTCTCGGGCTACGGCTTTCTCGCGTCCGTGCTGCCGGTCTGGATGCTGCTGGTCCCGCGGGACTACCTCTCCAGCTTCATGAAGGTGAGCGTGGTCGCCCTGCTGGGCGTCGGCGTGATCGTGATGGCGCCGACGATCGAGATGCCCCGCGTCACCGGCTTCATCGCCGGGGGCGGGCCGATCATCCCCGGGCCGCTCTTCCCCTTCGTCTTCATCACGATCGCCTGCGGCGCGATCTCGGGGTTCCACTCGCTGGTGGCTTCCGGCACGACGCCCAAGATGATCGACCGGGAATCGCACGCGATCGTCGGGTACGGCGCGATGTTGGTGGAGAGCTTCGTGGGTGTGATCGCGCTGATCGCGGCCTCGATCCTCATGCCCGGCGACTACTTTGCGATCAACACCGGCCTCTCGGCGGACGCCTTGGGCGCGCTTGGCTACCCGGTGGCGCACATTCAGGAACTTTCGCGCCTGGTGGAGCAGGAGGTCACGGGCCGGCCGGGCGGCGCGGTCTCTCTCGCGGTCGGGATGGCCTCGATCTTCTCGGCCCTGCCGGGCATGGCCGGCCTGATGGCCTACTGGTACCAGTTTGCGCTGCTCTTCGAGGCCATGTTCATCCTCACCACCATCGACGCCGGCACGCGCGTGGGCCGTTACCTGGTGCAGGAACTGGGAGGCATGGCCTACGCACCGCTTCGGACCATCACCTGGATGCCCGGCTCCATCGGCGCGAGCCTGCTCGTTGTGGGAGGCTGGGGCTATCTGCTGTCTGCCGGCACGGTGTCCACCATCTGGCCGATGTTCGGGGTCGCCAACCAGTTGCTGGGCATGCTGGCCCTCTGTGTGGGGACGACGGTGCTGATCAAGATGGGCAAGGCGCGGTATCTCTGGGTCACGGCCGTGCCGATGG
>JAVHQA010000088.1:0-6726 GCA_036170875.1 Nitrospirales bacterium | reverse complement strand
ATGGCTGATCAGAATTCGTTCGATGTGGTGTCGAAGGTGGACATGCAGGAGGCCAAGAACGCGATCGACCAGGCGCTGAAGGAGGTTCACCAGCGGTTTGATTTCAAGGGCACGAAGACGGAGCTGACGCTGAAGGAAAAAGAAAACGAGCTGGTGATCGTGTCCGACGACGAATACAAGCTCAAGAGCGTGGCGGACATCCTGAAGGCCAAGCTCATCAAGCGCAACGTCTCGGTGAAGGCGTTCACCTTCGGAGTTGTGGAGCCCGCGCTGGGCGGGACGGTGCGGCAGACGGCGAAGATTCAGAATGGGCTTGCGATCGAGAAGGCGAAGGAGATCGTCAAGGCGGTCAAAGAGGGGAAGTTCAAGGCCCAGGCCCAGATCCAGGGCGATCAGCTGCGCGTGGTGAGCAAGAGCCTGGACGAGCTGCAGGCCGTGATCACGTTCCTCAAGGGCAAGGACTTCGGCGTCGACCTGCAGTACATCAACTATCGCTAGCAGGGGTCTGGCTCATTTTCTTCCGAGAAAATGTGCCTGACCCCCTTCTTCTGTCTGGGGCTGAGGATTGCAGTTGCGTGAAAAGTACGGTATCCTTGCAACAAGGAGGTAAGGAATGCTGGCCAAGAAGACATCGAAGAATCAGATCACGCTGCCCAAGAAGATCGTCACGGCGCTCCCCGAGACCGACTATTTTGACGTGACGCTCCGCGAGGGCGCCGTGGTGTTGCGCCCCGTGGCCATTTCCGAACCCGGCACGAGACTGGCGACCGTGCGCCGCAAGATCAAGGACCTGGGGTTGACGCCCAAGGACATCGACGACGCGATCCGTTGGGCCCGCGCCCGCCGCCGCCCATCGTGATCCGGGCGGTCCTGGACACCAACGTCCTGATCTCAGCGCTCCTTTTCGACGGTCTTCCATCCCGGTTGGTGCCGGCGTGGCGATCATCGCGCTTCCATCCGGTCCTGTCCCCTCCGATCCTTGATGAATACCTGCGGGCCCTGGCGTATCCGAAGTTCCGCCTGACACCGGACGATATCCGAAGTCTGCTGGAGGAAGAGATTCTTCCGTTCTTCGAGGCCGTTCAGGTCCAAACCTCCTCTCCTAAGCCGGTGCGTGACCCTGACGACGAGAAGTTTGTCGCCTGCGCGGTGGAGGCTTCCGTGCCGTGGATCGTCAGCGGGGATGCGGACCTGCTCGACCTGGGCCGCGTGGAGTCGGTCCGGATCGTCACCCCTCGGGCGTTTCTCGACCACCTGAAGCGGCCGCGCGCATAGCCGTTTCAATAAATCCAAGTAACTTTTGCAATCGAGCCCGTGTCTAACCCGGCATGAAGGATCTCATACCGAGCGAGCGCATTGAGAACCGCATTCTTCTCCTGCGCGGCCAGAAAGTGATGCTCGATGCCGACTTGGCCGAGATGTACGGTGTGGAGACGGGAGCCCTCAAGCGAGCGGTCAAGCGTAACCGGGAAAGATTCCCTGAAGATTTTATGTTTCAGCTTACTTTTCAAGAGGTTGGAATCTTGAGATGCCAATTTGGCATCTCAAGTTGGGGCGGTCAGCGCTTCCTTCCTTATGCGTTTACCGAACAGGGTGTCGCCATGCTCTCAAGCGTTCTGAAGAGCAAGCGTGCGGTACAGGTCAATATCGAGATCATGCGGGCATTTGTGAAACTGCGAGAGCTGTTGGCCTCCCACAAGGACCTCGCCCTCAAACTGGCTGAGATGGAGAAGAAGTACGACTCGCAATTTAAAGTGGTGTTCGACGCGATCCGCGAACTCATGACGCCCATTGAACCCCCGCCCAACCCCCGCATCGGCTTCCGCACGTAAACCTCCCCCAATTTCAGCCCCCCCTTCCCACAAGAATCCGGCGCGGGTCTGCCTCAATCGCGGCCGTGGAGGAGCGCCCTGCGTCTGTCTGTTTGTCGAGGGCGCGGGGGAACCCGTTGCCTTCTTGATGCAATGGGTCATGGGAGCGGGAGGTAGCCCGCGACGGACTCGACCCCATCCCCTGTATGACTTTACGGAGGGGGAGTGGTAGGATTCGGGGGCGATGAGTATTAAGTGTGCCTGGTACCGCTATTCTTCCTTTTATCGTAAGTTGTTAATATCCCCGCTGCTGTGATGGCTAGCAGAACCGAAATCCAAAAGGCTCTGGATGAACTCATCTCATACGAAGAAGGGATGAGGTTTCAATCGCTTGCCATCGTGCTCGCCAAAGGGAAATGGCCTGGGTTTATTGCTACTGAACGTAGGGATGACCTCGGATTAGATGCGTACCTGCCAGCGTCACTCGCTACTGACGGAAAGGGAAAGGGGTTGGCATGTTCAATCACCGCTACTTTAGGGAAAATCAAGGGTGATATAGACAAATTCCATGAAACCTTTAAAGACATCAAAGTTGTGATCTTTTCGACTCCACGCAAGGTCTCAAATGAACTGGCAACAAAATGGGCAGAGGAGATTGGGAAGGGCTACAACCTTGAGCTGGTAGTCGCTTCGCGAGAAGACATCATTACGGATTTGATGCTGCCTTCTAACGTCTCGCTTTGCGGCAGTCACCTTGGGATTCAAGTCCAAGTTGAGCCGGTTCTCAGTGAACTGGTCGACAATGCACGTGGGGCAATATCCGAGGTCATATCTGGATGGATGTTAAATCCCCAGCTAGCGGGGAAGCCGATGATTGCTCTACAGGCTGCGAGGCTCGATGAGCAACAGAAAGAGACCGGCGACTTGCTCGAACTTACCACCCTCCACGAGGCCCTTCGGGAGAGCCGCCGGATTGTTGTCGAGGCACCAGCGGGGCGAGGTAAGACCACAACGCTGATACAGCTTGCTAGCCGACATTCTAGTCCGGGGGAACTGGCTTTTCTGATTGATCTTCAGATTTGGGTAAGCTCGCATAAAGGCTTACTTGACTTTATTGCCAGCATGCCGGCGTTTCAATCACGAGGAATTAGAGCGGAAGATCTCGCGAAGATATGCAATGCCGTGCACTGTTCGTTCCTTCTTAATGGGTGGAATGAGGTGCCCGATAGATATTCTGAGGATGCGGTACAGACGATTAAGGATATGGAGAGGAGTTTTCCTCGGGCGGGCATCATGATTGTCACACGTGCCCACCACCTCAAACCGCCGTTACCAGGTGCGTTTCATGTCAAGCTTCTCTCGCTCAGTCGGGCTCAGCGGACAGAGTATTTAAAACAACGACTGGGAGCTCGCGCTCTTGAACTCGACA
Organism: Nitrospirales bacterium; assembly: GCA_036170875.1. Taxonomy (GTDB): domain Bacteria; phylum Nitrospirota; class Nitrospiria; order Nitrospirales; family NS-4; genus SCTG01. The sequence goes on along the minus strand of JAVHQA010000088.1, from coordinate 3,486 downwards.
AAAACCTCGACGAAGACCGAGTCTTAGATGATCTGACGCGGACTCCGCTATTCCTTTCGGAAGTAACAACCCTATTCTTATCTGACAGAACAATCCCTAGAACAAAGATCGGCATTTTGACTGCAATGGTGGATCTCATTGAGGGGGCTGAAGAGCATAGACACCATTTAGTCCAGCCACCGCTCAGCGGGCACAGCCAGGCCTATTTGGCCGAACTCGCCGCAGAAATGACGAATGAGGGCGAGGTAACTATTCAAGAATCGCGAGCTCGAAACATTGTTCGCTCGGTAAGTCTCAGGCTGAGTGCATCGGGGGAAATTGGTCAGCTGCCGGAGCCGCTACATATCTTGAGCGCGCTTTGTGCTCATCACGTGCTGGAACGTCTCGACTATTCCCCTGTGGTCTTCAAGTTCGAACACCAGCAGTTCCAGGAATTTCTAGCCACGGTAGAGATCAAACGGCAGTTATTCGCTCTTAGTAATGGTGACGTCACTGATCGCGAGCATCGCTTCGCGCGCGAGTATGTCAATCAGCCAGCATGGGAAGAGTCACTCTGCATGATTGCCGAAGAACTGGGAGAGCTAACAGTTGGGCCGTCTGGCAGTGTGGAGAGTATTTCAGCCGGGACGCGCCTGGTCACAATGGCACTTGGGATCGACCCAATTTTTGCGGGGGAGTTGGCAAGGCTGTGCGGCGCACGTGTGTGGCAAGAAGTCCGGACAGCGGTGGGAGAGCGCTTACGGAATCTGTACGCCGATGCGAGTGTACCCAGCCGCCAGTGGGCTCTTGCGGGTATGCTGGCCAGCGGGTCGGAGGACTTCAAAGACATTCTGCTGCCGCTCTTGAGTGATAACAATCAGCGGGTCCGTTTACCAACATATCGTGCAGGGCGCGATTTTCACATTTCATGTCTCGGTGGAAACTGGCGGTCTATCGTTGGAGCATGGGGAGAGGCGCAGCGCGCCAGTTTTGTCCGCGAGGTCGTGCAGGAACGCTGGATGGCACACGTCGCAGAAGACTTTGCGAGCTCGGACCCCAGCCCAGAAGTACGGGCAGCAGCGCTCCACGCGCTGCATTGGGCTGGGGCAGATATGGCATTAGCTAAAGTCCTGGCAGAGGCGGATTCGCAGACTTTCGAGCGCGCTCTCCAAGAGGGATTATTGGATCCACTTCCTATACCACTTCGTCCCCGAGCATTGGCCACATATCAAACGCTACTACAGAGTACGGCAGATCCAGTTGCGCGCCTCCGGATCCGGCTCGCGTGCTTGAAAGTTGAAGCGGAAAATGGCTCAGAAGGTATGAAGAGTGACTTATCCGAATGGCCACCCGGAAGAGCTTCCGATACAGACTATTGGCTCCTGAAAGCGGCACTGGAACTAGTCAAGAAAGACGATCCGCATTGGGTTAGCCATTGGCTCGCTGAGCGGATCATTGAGGGTTCTGTATGGCCAGATCACTGGGCAACAATGCTCTTGAGCATACCCGAAACCTTGAGAACAAAGTTATATGAAAGGATTAGCAGCCAAGACCTTGAGTACAACGACAAGAGCCGAATCATTTCGATTCTCGCGCCGACTGCTGATGCTGGTTTCGCTGGAGATGTATTCGTGCGCATGTGCCAACTGAATTCTGAGATCTCGAGCAACCCAAGAGAGCAAAACAAGACCCGCTTGGCCATCCAAGGGCAACTAGAGGGCCTGTATCGCGCAATGCCGCCAGAGGTAGCGGTGTCAGGCCTACTCTCGTCTCTGTTGGAGAACATTGATCAGTTTCAGTACATCACAACTGTCGAATTGTTTGGCAGCATTGGTCATGAAGGTTTCGACATCCGAGACCACATTCCAGAGGATCTCCGACAGAAATTACGAAAGTGCCTGATTGATGGCTTAACCTTTACTCTGTCGCAGGAGGACTATGGCGGGCATCTAAAAATGTCTCTTGCGATGGCTTTGGCAAGGGTTGGAGACCCTGAAGACACGGACAGTGTACATAGGCTTATTCGAGCCGATATTGACCGCATGAGGCGAGGACGGGAAGCAAGATTAAAGGGGGAGCAAGGTCCTCGCGCTAACGGGGCTGCGGTGGGTTGCTCAAACTGGCACGTATACGCGGTGGCCTCGTTAGACGCTCATCGTGCCGAAACGATACTACTTCAGCTATTGAACGAACTGGAGTACGAACACGATTCTGCATTGGCTTTACTTAGGCTCGCGACGATTGAGAGCCCATGGAAGGATTTTGGGGTCAAGAGAACAGACTATCGCCTTGTATGGGAAGCTCGCGCCGGACAGCGTATTGCAGGCTTCAATGAAGACCGTCGGCAACGGTATGCGCTTGCTATCAAGGAGCGAATATCTGGAGTTGCCGAGGAGCGTTCGAAGAACATCAAACCCGAGTCATTCACTGGTCGACTAAAAGGCCTTTCCAAAGTACTTGCCCTTCTGGACGGCAAGAACTCAGCAGAGTTCATCATAGAAAACTTGGCCTTACCCCAACAATGGGACGAATGGACCAAGGTTGACACCCTCGAAGCTCTGCTACTCAGCGGGGCGCGGCTACCCGCGCCGAAGGTCCTTGAAGTTCTCAATCCAGTGATCGATCATGCATTGACCACGCCTAACAATCACCAGCAGGCCGATTATCTTCTTAACCGGTGTCTCTGTCTTCTGCCATTTGTTGAGCCAGCGTCAGAAGGGATTGCACGTGCTAGAGAGATAAATCCAACCAAACGAATGTGGGGGTATGAGTTACAGGGACTGGTGGTTTCTCTCGGGTATAGCCGATGCCATGAGGCCCTTGGATTCCTTGTCGAGATCGCCAAGGTTGAAGAGAAGAGATTGGACGGCATAGCGGGAGACTGGATTGACGCGCTCGCGAATCTTGGCACTCCAGAGGCGATGCGCACCTTGCTAAGCTTCGTCGACCCTGACATCGAGCAAACTAGCCTCACACTAACATTTGACTATTCTCATCAAGAGAGACTTGCATCAAGAATAGCTAACATCGCAGGAAATGATCCCTCTATCAGGGATCGCCTACTATTTCTGTGTACGAGGGAGCTGCCGGCCCAAATGCGTCTTTTGCTAGCTGACTGTGTCACTCGAATGGGCACAAGAGACGGCATGCTTGCTGGTCTCCACCTATTGAAAGATGGTGCGGCTCCATCAATCCCACTCGCACTAATAAAGAATCTAGAAGCTGTCTTTGTTGAGCGCCGTCCCTACGAGAGTTCAGAAAATACATACACTCTTGAGCCACAGAGCGCGAATGACATTAGAAGCCTTCTTTTTGAGATGCTGGTGAGCGACGAAGGCAGAAAGTATTCAGCCTGGAGCATCTTAACGCAAATAGAATCATGGCGCGTTGAGTATGGCCGCCCTAGCAGCGAACCTCGACATCCCGATATCGATTCCGGTATCCCGTGGCCACCGGAACGTGTCAACGATTTTGAGACACCGACCGGTGACATTTAGTGAGCACCCT
>JAVHQA010000087.1:6091-17754 GCA_036170875.1 Nitrospirales bacterium | reverse complement strand
GCCTCGTACAACGTCTTCGGAATGCCCTTCTTGATGGTCTCCGGCGTGATGCCGTGCTCGCGGTTGTACTCCGCCTGCAGCGTGCGGCGCCGCGTCGTCACCTCGACGGTGCGCTTCATGGACTCGGTCATCACGTCTCCGTAGAGAATGACCGCCCCGTTCACGTTGCGAGCCGCACGACCCGCCGTCTGAATCAGGGAGCGTTCCGAGCGCAGATAGCCCTCCTTGTCCGCATCCAGAATCGCCACCAGCGAGACTTCGGGGATGTCCAGGCCTTCCCGCAATAAATTAATGCCGACCAGCACATCGAACACCCCCCGGCGCAGGTCGCGAATGATTTCGGTGCGCTCCAGCGTAACGATGTCCGAATGCAGGTACCGCACCTTCACGCCGAGGTCGTGGTAGTACTCGGTCAGATCCTCCGCCATCCGCTTGGTGAGCGTCGTGACCAGCACCCGGTCTCCCTTCGAGACTCGGCTCTTGATCTCCCCCAGCAGGTCGTCCACCTGCCCCTTGGCCGGCTTGACGGAAATCTCGGGATCCATCAGGCCCGTCGGGCGAATGATCTGTTCCACCACCCGCCCTCCCGTCTTTCCCAACTCATAGGGGGCCGGCGTGGCGGACACGTAGATCGCCTGAGGGACGCAGCGCTCGAACTCGGCAAATTTCAGCGGCCGGTTGTCGATCGCCGAGGGCAGCCGGAATCCGTAGTCCACCAGGTTCTTCTTCCGCGAGTAGTCGCCCGCCTGCATCCCCTGCACCTGCGGAATCGTGGCGTGCGACTCGTCCGCGATCAGGAGATAGTTCTTGGGGCAGTAATCCAGCAGCGTCGGCGGCGGCTCGCCGGGCTGCCGCCCGCTCAGGTGGCGCGAATAGTTCTCGATCCCGTGGCAGTAGCCCATCGCCCGGATCATCTCCAGATCGAAGCGCGTCCGCTGCTCGATGCGCTGGGCCTCCAGTAACTGGCCGTTGCGCTTGAACTCGGCGATCCGCTCGCCCAGCTCGGCCTCGATCCCGCTGATCGCGCGGTCGTACCGGTCGGGCGGAATGAGATAGTGCGTGTTGGGATAGACCGGGACTTTGGACAGGCGGCGCAGCGACTTGCCGGTCAGCGGATCGATCTCGTGAATGGCGTCCACCTGGTCGCCGAACAGCTCGATGCGCAGGCTCAGGTCCTCCGACGCCGCCGGAAATATCTCGACGACGTCCCCCCGCACGCGGAACGTCCCGCGGTGAAAATCCATGTCGTTGCGCTGATACTGGATCTCCACGAGCTTCTTAAGGATCGCCTCGCGCCGGATCTCCATGCCCTCTTCCAGATACAGCAGCATGTCGTGATAGACCTCGGGCGAACCGAGGCCGTAGATGCAGGAGACCGAGGCCACGATGATGATGTCGTCGCGCTCGAACAGCGACCGTGTGGCCGAGTGCCGCATCCGGTCGATCGTGTCGTTGATCGAGGCGTCCTTGGCGATATAGGTGTCGGTGGAGGCGATGTACGCTTCGGGCTGGTAGTAGTCGTAGTAGCTGACGAAGTACTCCACCGCGTTCTCGGGGAAGAAGCTTTGGAACTCGCGATAGAGCTGGGCCGCCAGGGTCTTGTTGTGGACGATGACGAGCGCGGGCCGCTGGACGCGCTCGATCACATTTGCGAGGGTGAAGGTCTTGCCGGAGCCGGTCACGCCCAGGAGCACCTGGTGCGGCAGCCCTTGCACGAGACCCTCCGTGAGCGCGTCAATCGCGCGCGGCTGATCCCCCGCCGGCTTGAAATCAGAGACGAGCTTGAACTGTCCCACACGTACAGCCTAGCATAGGGAAACCCGGCTTGACGACTGACATGCGCCATGCAGAATACGCCCCGGCAATCTGCTAAAATCCCGACATGTACATTCTCGGACTCGGGACCGCCACTCCTCCCAACCGCTACACCCAGACGGAGTGTTGGGCCGCCTTCCAGGCGTCGCCGCAGTTTCCGGAACTGACCCCGCGCGCGCGGACCATCCTGGAATCCGTGCTGCTCGGGAACAACGGCATTACGTCACGCTGCCTGGCGCTGGACTCACTGAAGGAAGCCTTCGACCTGAACCCGGACACGCTGCATCGCCGATTCGTCCGGCACGCGCCGCTGCTGGCCGCCGAAGCCGCCTGGCGCGCCTTGCGCGACGCCGGACGCCAGGCGGAAGACATCGAGGCCGTCATCGTCAGCACGTGTACCGGCTATCTCTGCCCGGGCCTGACCAGTTACGTCGCGGAGAGCCTGGGTCTCCGCCGGGACGTGCTCGCGCTGGACCTCGTCGGGCAGGGCTGCGGGGCGGCGCTGCCGAACATGCGCACGGCGGAAGCCCTGCTGGCCACCGGACGGTGCCGGTACGCGCTCTCCATCTGCGTCGAGGTATGCAGCGCCGCCTTCTATCTGGATAATGATCCCGGCGTTCTCATCAGCGCGTGCCTGTTCGGCGACGGGGCAGGCGCAGTCGTCCTGGCGAGCGAACCCCATTCCAGAAACCGGCACATCCAATGGAAGGCGTCCGGCTCCGCCCTCGTCCCCGCCGAACGAGACGCGCTGCGCTTTGAACAGCACCAGGGGATGCTGCGGAATGTCCTGAAACGGTCGGTCCCCAATCTGGCGGCCACGCAGGCGGAAGCCGTGCTCGACGAGGTCCTGGCGAAAGCGGGCGTCTCGCGCAGCGACATCCGGACATGGATCTGGCATGCGGGAGGGCGCGACGTGTTGGAGGCCTTGCAGGCACAGATGGCCCTCAGCGCCGGCGATCTCCGGTGGAGCCGCGACGTGTTAAACGAGTACGGCAACCTGAGCAGCGCCTTCGTCTATTTTGTGTTGCAGGAGGCGCTGAGAAAGAACGCGCCGGGCGGGCGGTGGTGGCTGTCCTCCTTTGGGGCGGGGTTCAGCTGTCATGGCGCCCTCCTTGAGGTCGGCCCCGTGCAGGCGTCATGAGTCTGGCGCGATGCGTCCAGCCTGAATGGCTGGACGTGCTCGACCCGGACGATCCTCGCGCGTCTCGTTCGCGACGCGACCTTCAACGGGTCAATAGGGTGATGGGGAACGATGCCATCCTCGCGCGCGCCCTGCGGAAGGCCCCGGCCCCCGGCCCCCGGCTCATCGTGGAACTGGGCGCCGGGGACGGGACGCTCCTCCTGCGGGTGGTGCAACGGCCGGCGCTGCGCTGGCAAGGAGGAAAAATCATTTTCGTGGACAGACAGAGCCTTGTCAGCAGGAGTACACGGGAGGCCTTCAACGCCCTGGGCTGGGCGGTGGACACCGCCGAGGCCGACGTCCCGACCTGGCTGCAGCAGGCCGCGCCCGGGTCCATTGACCTGATGCTCGCCAACCTCTTCCTCCATCATTTTCGTGCCCCGCAGCTCACGGCGCTGCTCGCGTCCGCGGCGGCACGGGCGGACCTGTTTGTGGCCTGCGAGCCCCGGCGGTCCTACGGGGCGATCGCCGGCAGCTTCCTGCTGGGAGCGATCGGCTGCAACGACGTGTCGCGGCATGACGCCGTGATCAGCGTGCGCGCCGGGTTTGCCGATTGGGAACTGTCGGCGCTCTGGCCTGCCTCCTCCCGACATCGGCTGGAGGAATATGCGGCGGGGCTGTTCAGCCATTGTTTCGTCGCGCACCGCACATGAGTGAAGACTACCAGGCGGTGATCATCGGCGGCGGCCCGGCCGGCGCCGCCGCCGCGCTGATGCTGGCGCGGGCCGGCTGGTCGGTCGCCGTGGTGGAGAAGGCCGGCTTTCCACGGCGCAAAGTGTGCGGGGAATTCGTGTCCGCGACCGCGATGCCGCTGCTGCGCGACCTCGGGGTCGCGGAATCGTTTCTGCGCCTGGCCGGCCCGGAGGTCCGGCAGGTGGGCCTCTTCGTCAACGACTCGATCCTCACGTCCGACATGCCGCGCGCGGATACGGGCGGCGAAGGCGCCGGAGGATGGGGACGCGCCCTGGGACGGGAACATCTCGACCAGCTGTTGCTGCGCCATGCGGCGGAAGCCGGCGCAACCGTCTGGCAGCCCTGGACGGCGACGGCCCTGGACCGAGAGGGCGGGCGCCACGTCTGCCGCATCGTCGCCAGGGACAAACAGGACGTCGCCACCCTTCGAGCGCCCGTCGTCATTCTGGCGCACGGCTCCTGGGACCCCGGATCCCTCCCCACGCAAACCGTTCGGCACGCCAGGCGTCCGTCGGATCTCTTTGCCTTCAAAGCCCACTTTCGGGACACGTACCTGCCGGCCGGACTGATGCCCCTGCTCGTCTTTCCCGGCGGCTATGGCGGCATGGTCCACACCGACGGGGATCGTCTCAGCCTGTCCTGCTGTATTCGGCGGAAGGATCTGGACCGATGCCGTCGAGCCCGGCCCCAGGCCGGCGCCGCCGAAGCCGTCTTCGAGCACATCCGGTCCTCCTGTCGCGGGGCGCGCGAAGCGCTCGCGGACGCCAGACTGGACGGCGCCTGGCTGTCGGTCGGGCCGATCCGCCCCGTCCTGCACGCGCGGGGCCTGGCCGGGACGTTTCTGATCGGGAATGCCGCCGGCGAAGCGCATCCGATCATTGCCGAGGGTATTACGATGGCTCTGCACTCCGCGCGCCTGTTGTGCGACCTGCTGATCGGCCGGCAACAGGAGGCGTGGGCGGGACGGGCGCTGCCCTCGATCGCGCGGGCGTATGCGGCAGGCTGGCGCAGGAACTTTTCATCCCGGCTCTACGCAGGCTCGCTCTTCGCCGCGCTGGCGCGGACAACAACCGGGGCGGATGCCGTGGCGGCGGCCCTGGGACGCTTCCCCGCCATGCTGACCGCCGGGGCGCGGTGGAGCGGGAAGGTCAAGCCTGTCCTTTCGAGAGGAGTGACTTCATGAAATACGCGCTGTACTTCATCATCGGCGGAACGGTCGTGAGCGTCTCCACCTGGGCGGGCAGCCTCGGACGGAGCTGGCTGGCGGCGTTCGCCTCAACGCTCCCAACCCTGACCGTCCTGACGTTCATCTTCATTTACGAGAGCGCGGGCGCGGCGCCCACCGTTCCCTACGCGAAGAACCTCCTGCACTTCGTCGTCCCGTGGATCGCGTACGTCGGCTTTTACCTCCTGACGGTCGAGCGGTTCGGCTTCTGGGTCGCCCTCGTCGGCTCCGTCGCGGTCTTCGTCGGCGTCGCGGCCCTCTCAAAATTTCTCATCTAAAGGGCGTACCTCTGTACGCCCCTACATCGGATGCGATTGCTTGCGACCCCCTCCCCGATTTGCCATAATAGCCACGGGTGAGAAGACCGCACAGCGGAGGAGGAGCATGGCGAGGCTGGGTGTCAACGTCGATCATGTCGCGACCCTTCGCGAGGCGCGGGGCGGGAAGGAGCCCGACCCTGTCGCGGCCGCCGTGCTCGTGGAGATGGGCGGCGCCGACGGGATCGTCGTGCACCTCCGGGAAGACCGCCGCCACATCCAGGACCGCGACCTGAAACTTCTCCGGGAAGTGGTCCATACCAAGCTCGACCTCGAGATGGCGGCCACGGACGAGATGGCCCGCATCGCCATGGAGATCAAGCCGCACCTCGTCACCCTGGTCCCGGAGCACCGGCAGGAACTCACGACGGAAGGCGGGCTGGATGTCGAGGGCAACCGCCAGAAATACAAAGACCTGATCGCACTGCTGCACCAATGCGGGATCGCGGTCAGTCTCTTTGTCGATCCCGTCATGGACCAGATCAAGGCCGCCCGCCGCGTCGAGGCCGACTGTGTGGAACTGCACACCGGCCGCTATGCCAACGCGACAGGGCTCAAGGAGCAGGACACCGAATTCGAGGCCCTCGCCCTGGCCGCGCGCGCCGCGTACAAGCTGGAGATGGCAGTTCTCGCCGGGCACGGTCTCAACTACCGGAACGTGCGCCGCCTGCGAACCATTCCCGAGATCGTCGAATACAACATCGGCCACAGCATCATCGCCCGCGCCGTGTCGGTCGGGCTCGAACGGGCGGTCCGGGAGATGAAAGACCTCCTCCGCTAACCAATGGAACTCGTCACCGCCGCTGAGATGCGCGAGTTGGACCGCGCCACCATCGAGGGGCGGAAGATCCCCAGTCTCCGCCTGATGGAGAGTGCCGGCCAGTCTGTGGCTCGTGAGATGGAGCGCCACTTCGGCCCCCTGCGCGGGAAGACCGTTACCGTCGTCGCCGGCAAAGGACAGAACGGCGGCGATGGATTCGTCGTCGCCCGACTCCTCCGCCAGAAAAACTGCAAGGCGCGGGTGGCGCTCCTGACGTCCCCTTCGTCCCTCACAGGCGACGCCGCGACAAATCGGAAACGGTTTCAGAAAGCCGGCGGCCGGTGCCATGCGGCGGACAAGGAGTCGGCTCTCGGCAGTGTGCTGGCTCCGCTTCTCCACGCCAGCGACCTGCTGGTGGACGCCATCTTCGGAACAGGCCTGAATGCTCCCGTGAAGGGCCTATCGGCTTCCGCCATCTCCATGATGAACGCGTGCGGCCGTCCCATCGTCGCCATCGACCTGCCATCGGGGCTCGACAGCGACAGCGGCGCCGTCATGGGAACCGCCGTCGCGGCGGCGTTAACCGTCACGCTGGCTCGTCCCAAGCGAGGGCTCTATCTGGGCGCCGGACCGAACCACACCGGCTTCATTCGTGTGGCCGATATCGGCATCCCGGATGGTCTCGTCGCCGCCGCGAAAATCCCCGTGACGCTGCTGCAAGCCGCGGACATCCGCCCATGGCTCCCCCAACGGCCCCGCACCGCGCACAAGGGGACGTTCGGCCATGCCGGGATCATCGCCGGCTCTGCCGGAAAGACCGGCGCGGCCGCCATGGCGGCGATGGCTGCGCTCCGAATCGGCGCAGGGCTCGTCACGGTCGCAGCTCCACGCAGCCTCTCGGATGTGCTGGAGGCCAAGTTGTTGGAGGCGATGGTCTGCCCCGTCCCGGAGACCGAGGCGCGCACATTGTCCACGCAGGCGTTGGAGCCGCTGCTTGCATTCGCCGCCGACAAGACGGCACTGGCCATCGGGCCCGGCATCGGCCGGCACCAGGAGACCCAGGCCCTCGTGCACAGACTGCTCGGCGAAATGAAACAGCCGATGGTGCTGGATGCCGACGGCCTCAACGCCGTCGCCGGCCACGCGGACCTGCTGGGCCGGGCGTCCGGGCCGCTGATCCTGACACCTCATCCGGGCGAAATGGCCCGCCTGCTCGAAAGCACGTCGGCCGAGATTCAGCGCGACCGGCTCGGCGCAGCCTCGCGCCTGGCGCGCGAGCAGAACGTCTGCGTGGTCCTCAAGGGAGCCGGGACCATCGTCGCGGCGCCGGACGGACGTCTGGCCGTCAATTCCACCGGCAACCCCGGCATGGCCACGGCGGGCACCGGCGACGTGCTGACCGGCATGATCACCGGCCTGCTCGCGCAGGGACTGGCTCCGTGGGAAGCGGCGTGCGCCGGCGTCTTCCTTCACGGCCTGGCCGGCGACCTTGCCGCGGCCGAGCAGGGCGAAACGGGCTTGATCGCCGGCGATGTCATCCGGGCCATTCCCCGCGCCATGCAGCACGTCCTGACCGACCACGCGCCGGCCACATGACCGCCATCCCCGCGCATCCGCCAGCCATGGACCATTCCGTCGCCGTGTGGGAAACGAGTTCTGCGGAGGCAACTCGCGCCCTGGGGCAACTCCTGGGAGAGTCCTGCGCCGGAGGGGAGACCCTCGCCCTCATCGGGCCGCTGGGCGCCGGCAAGACCTGCCTGGTGCGCGGGCTCGCCGTCGGTCTGGGCGCGCCGGCCGAGGCCGTCACCAGCCCGACGTTTGTCCTGATCCACGAGTACGCCGGGCGCGTGCCGCTGTATCACGTAGACCTCTACCGCCTCGATGAGCGCGACGCGGTGAACGGGCTCGGCCTGGAGGAATACATCGACTCGACGGGCGTCACCGTGATTGAGTGGGCGGACCGGGCTCCGGCAGTGCTGCCGGGCGACCACCTGCGGATCACCATCGAGCACCTGGGCGGAGACCGGCGGCGCGTGACATTCCACCCGCGGGGCGTGAGGCCGGCGGCGCTGGCGGCGCAAGTGGTCGCGCGCTATCCGGTTCGGCCGGAAACGGGCGGCGCATGAAACAGCTCTGGGCGCCCTGGCGTCTGGCCTTTGTCGAAAAGGCCTCACGGCTCTCGGGGTGCATCTTTTGCGAGAAGCCGGCTCTCAAGCAGGACGGCAAAACATTTATTCTACGGCGGGGCCTCCACGCCTACGTGATCATGAACATCTACCCGTACAACAATGGCCATCTCCTGATCGCGCCGTATCGGCACATCGCGGCGATCGAGAAACTGCCCGAGCCGGTCCTGCTCGACATGCTGCAGTTGGCGCAGGCATCGCTCAAGGCCCTCCGGAAGGCCTACGCGCCGGAAGGGTTCAACCTCGGCGTGAACCAGGGGAAGGCGGCGGGCGCCGGCATCGAACATCACATCCACCTGCACATCGTCCCGCGGTGGGGCGCCGACACCAATTTCATGCCGCTGCTGGGGGAGACCCGCGTCCTGCCCCAGCACCTGAAGGCCTCCTATACGCGCTTGAAAGCGGCGTTCGGCGCAAAGCGGACGGCCGCCTCCCGCCCTCGGCGGAAACCGGCGCCGCGACGAACCCGGCAGGGGTGATCGTATGATCCGTCTGATTCTCGTCGCCATCCTCATCGCGCTGTCCGTCACCTTTTTCCTGCAAAACCGAGAAGAAGAGGCGGTCCTCCATTACTTCGGGCAGACATCCAAAGCTCCCATTTACAAGCCCATTTTGATGGCCTTCGGCACAGGCCTGCTGATTATGGGCATCCTCCTCTTCCCCGCCTGGATCAAGCTGCGCATCGAGCTACGGCGCGCGCGCACCGCCCTGCATCTCGCCGAGGAAGAACTGGACCGTCTGCGCCCCGCACGAGCCACTCCGCTCCCGCGCCCGCCTGTGTTCTTGCGCGACCGCGACGAGGATGAGGATGCCCCCTGACCTCACGCCGCTCATGCGGCAATACCGCCAGGTCAAACAGCGGTACCCGGAGGCGATCCTGTTCTTCCGTGTCGGCGACTTCTACGAGATGTTCTACGAGGACGCCGTCGCGGGCTCGCGCCTGCTGGACATCGCGCTGACCTCGCGGGACAAGAACAAGGCCGATCAGGTTCCGCTCTGCGGGATTCCCTATCACGCCGCCACCGGCTACATCGCCAAGCTCCTGCGGGCGGGCCGCTCGGTGGCCCTGTGCGACCAGGTGGAGGACCCCCAGACGGCCAAGGGCCTCGTCCGGCGGGAAGTCGTGCGCGTGTACACGCCCGGCACGCTGATCGAGCCGGACTTGCTGGCCCCCGGAGAACCGAACTACCTGGCCGCCCTCGCGCCCGGCCCGTCCGGCGTGGGCCTCGCCTGGCTGGACCTCTCGACCGCCGAATTTCGCGTGCTGGAGCTGGGCGCCCCCTGGACGGACACCCTCCGTGACGAACTGCTCCGGATCGAGCCGAAGGAGATGCTCGTGCCGAATCACGAGGCTGAGCGCCTTCGCGCCGCCCTCAGCTTCACCCCTGCCACCATCACGTCGGTTCCGGAGGCGGCCTTTCACCCGGCCACTTCGCGCGCGCTCCTGCTGGAGCACTTCCGCGTCGCCTCCCTCGCCGGCTTTGGCTGCGACGACAAGCCGCTCGCCGTGTCGGCCGCCGGAGCCCTCCTGCAGTACGTCAAAGACACGCAGCCCGGCGCCTCTCTCTCACATGTGGCGAGAATACAGGCGTACGCACGGGGCAACGCCATGATCCTGGATCGCGCCACCCAGCGCAATCTCGAGCTGGTCCGGCGTTCGATGGATGGTCAGACTGACGGCTCCCTGCTCAACGTCCTCGACCGGACCGCCACGCCGATGGGGGCCCGCCTGCTGCGGGAGTGGATCCTGCATCCGCTGACCGAGTTGCCGGCGATCGCGGCCAGGCAGGACGCCGTCGCCGATCTTCACGGAGATCTGAACCGGCGCAGCCGTCTCCGGACGGCCTTGCGCGGCGTGTCGGACCTCGAGCGCCTGATGAGCCGCGTCGTGCTGGGCGCAGCCAACGCCCGCGATCTGTGCGCGCTCAAGGACTCACTCGCGGCCGTTCCCGACATCAACCGCCTGCTGGCCTCGTGCGCCGCGTCCCTCCTTCGCGAGCGGGCCGAGCCCTGGGACGATCTCGCACAACTGGCCGCGACGATCGACCACACACTCCGCCCGGACCCTCCGCCCTCGGTCAAAGAAGGCGGCCTGATCCGCGAGGGGTTCAACGCCGACCTTGACGAGCTGCGCGCGATCAGCCGCGACGCGAAAGCCTGGATCGCCCGCATCGAGACGCAGGAACGGGGGCGCACCGGCATTGACTCCCTCAAGATCCGGTACAACCAGGTGTTCGGGTACTACATCGAAGTCACGAAGACGAACCTTCCGAAGGTTCCCGCCGAGTACATCCGCAAGCAGACCATCGCCAACGCCGAGCGGTTCATCACGCAGGAGCTGAAGACGCTCGAAGGCAAGGTCCTGGGAGCGGAAGACCGCATCCGGGCCCTCGAGTTTGAGTTGTTCGACACCCTCCGGCGCGAGGCGGCCGCAGGAGCCTCGAGGGTGCAGGCCCTGGCGCGCACACTGGCCCTCGCCGACGCGGTTGCCGCTCTGGCCGAAGCCGCGGCGGAAGGCGGATACTGCCGCCCTGAACTCACCGAGAGCGACGCGCTCACCATCAAAGACGGCCGCCACCCGGTGCTCGAACGCCAGGCGCTGCCCGGCGGGTTCATCTCCAACGACGTGCAGCTCGGCGGGCCGGACCGGCGCCTCCTGGTGATCACCGGCCCCAACATGGCCGGCAAGAGCACGTATCTACGCCAGACCGCGCTCATCGTGCTGATGGCGCAGATGGGCGGCTTCGTCCCGGCCAAGTCCGCCGTCATCGGACTGGTGGACCGGATTTTCACCAGGATCGGGGCCTCCGACAATCTGGTGGAAGGCCAGAGCACGTTCATGGTGGAAATGACCGAGGCCGCCAACATCCTGCATCACGCGACGGCGCGCAGCCTCATCATCCTGGACGAGATCGGCCGTGGCACCAGCACGTTCGACGGGCTGAGCATCGCATGGGCCATCGCCGAGTGCCTGGCCGACCGCAACCGGATCGGCGCCCGGACGCTCTTTGCGACGCACTACCACGAACTGACGGATCTGGCCGACACGCATGCAGGCGTTCGCAACTACAACGTGGCGGTCAGGGAGCGAGGGGAGGAGATTCTGTTTCTGCGGAAGATCGTGGAGGGCGGGGCGGACCGAAGCTACGGCATCCACGTGGCCCGCCTGGCGGGACTGCCCCATGATGTCCTCGCCAGGGCCACCGAAGTGCTGGCACGGCTGGAAAACGGATCCGCGCAGGAAATCGCAGGGCAGGTGGGACTCGACCTGCCTCTCACGGCAACGCCCGACCCCACCCTCCCCACACCCCATCCAATTCTGGACGAAGTCCGCCAGATGGACCTGTTCGGCATGACGCCCCTGGAGGCCATGAACAAGCTGGCGGAGATGAAAGAGCGATTGGAAAAAGAAGAAGGTAGCGTTTAGAAAAGAAAGGGGCAGCAGACTTTCACAGTCTGCCGCCCCTTTATGCTTGCAGTAAGGGCG
>JAVHQA010000087.1:0-6081 GCA_036170875.1 Nitrospirales bacterium | reverse complement strand
GGCAGGCCCGTGAGCCTGCCGCCTTTTGTCACAACAAAGTACGCTTACTTCTTCGGGGGGTCAGCCGGAGGACCGGCGACGCAGCCCACGTGATCCTTGAACACAACGTGCTTCCCGTACCTCGTGCTGCCGCCGGGAAGGTCCGCGCCCAACTGATCAGTCGGCACGCCGGGCTTGCCCTTGACGACGCCGCACGCATCTTTCAATTGTGGGAAGTTCGCTTGCGCCTTCATCGTCGGCTGCCCCTTGAATGTCATATCCGACCCTCCGGTCACCACGCCGGCCCACAGCTTGTCGTCCACGTCCTTCACGCCGGACGCCACTCGCTTGTTCTGCTCGGCTTCATGCACAGTCATTTCGACCACGTCGGTCGTCGACGTGGGCGCGACGCTCGTCGCCGCCGCCGGACCGGGGGCTGAGCGAGCCTTGGACTTCAAGGCGGCCAGGTCGGCGCCTGACGCAAACACGCGCATGTTCTTGCCGGGGTTCATTCTTGCCCAGAATTGATTGATCTCCCCACCATTCCGAACACCCTTCCAAATCCAGTTCACCCAGACGGCATCCTCATACGGATCCACGATGATCACACGGGCCAGAATGGTCTTGGGCTGGCTGAAATCTTCCTCGAAACGCTCTGAAAATGCCTCGATGGCCAGGGAGGACCCCGCCATGACGCCCACAAGCATGAGCGCGGCGCCGATCGCCAGAACCTTGGAATAAGCCTTCATGAGACTCCCTCCTTAAAAGTAGTCTGCGAAGATGCGAGTAAGTCGATTATTTGAGTACCTTGAAGGACGTGATCGTCGGACGGCCGCCGATGTCCTCGACGTTCACTTCCATGTTCACCAGTTCCTGATTGGCCTTCATCATCTGGTCCATCAGGCCCTTGTCCTTGACGGCGACGCGAACGGTCGTCTGCGCATGGTACCAACCGGAATAGGGCATGTTCTTGTCCACCCCGTTCTGGAAACCCCATGCACCGCCCTGAGCCAAGCCGTCCGGCACCTCAGTCGTCGTCACTGACGTCCGCCCGCCCGGCGTGCCCGACCCGGGAGCGCCCGCGTTCCAGTATTGAATCCCGAACAACACCTCGCCGTCAGGATTCTCGGCCCACTGGGCCCAAATCCGGCCCTTCAAGGTCTCGGCCGCCGCATTATCGGCAGGCAAGGACCCAACTACAAACAAGGCAAACACGGCTGCAATAATAACGCCTGTTCTCATCCTGTCTCCCTCCTTAAACTATGACGTAACCGACGGATGACATTATGACTCTAAAAACACCCATCACAACCAATCAAACTATCAAACAAAGCCAGTACAACTGGGGGAATGCTACTAAAGGGCACGTGGCTTGTCAAGAAAATTTTGGCGATCTTTCCCCGCGTTTTCATTGTTTAAAAATGCGCTTAAATTTCATGCAGTTGCGGCATGGCCGCAGCAATGATTTCGACGGTCAGGCGCGCTCCTCCATCAAGCGCCCGGGAATCTTCCTGAACGCGTCGACGCGAGCCATGAGCGCATGCACGCAGGCATGCAGCTCTGCGAGGTCGCAGGGCTTCGCCAGGTAATCATCGTCCCCCAAATGAAGGCCTTTGCCCCGTTCGCGGTCGTTATCTTTGGCCGTCAGAAATAGAAACGGGATCGCGCAGGTCGCGGGATCCGCGCGGAGGCGCCGGCACAGCGTGTACCCGTCCATTACCGGCATCATGATGTCGGCGACGATCACGTCGGGCCTGGCTTCAGCGATCCGCTCCAGGGCCTCCGCTCCGTTGGACGCGGTCCGCACCGTGAAGCCGCGCTGCCCCAGATACAGCTCAATAGTACGGGCCAGCCGGACCTCGTCCTCGACCACCAGGACTGTTGCTCCGGTCATGCCGCCTTCTTGAACTCGTCGTGCCGGGTCTCCGTCCGCCCGACGGGCTTCTCTTCAGTGAAAGACGTCTCGGTCATGGCACTGCCGACCGCATAGAGCATGGCGCAGAAACCGCCGATCGCCATCATCCCCATCAGCACGTTTCCGATATATGTGAATTCAGCCGCTCCCAACATGGCATCCTCCCTCGTTTCTTTCGTTTACGCTATTACTCCCTACTGGTACTAAAGCAGATCGGGTGCCAGACCGGTCGTAGTCGCCTAACTTGTTGAGAACGCGAACGAGCCGTGCCGTGCGCAGGGAAAGCGCCTGTCGGCGGGCGCGGCTCCCTGGTTGACTACAGCCAAAGCGCACGCCGATGCACCACCAATTATTGAAAACTTCTCCGCGATTGACCGGAGCCGCGCGCGGCCGGTATCCTGCGTCTCATGCACTTTGATCCCGCCATCGCCGCGCAGACCTCTTTCACGCGCGCCCGGAACTCGGGGGAACTGGGAGACGATCTGGAACAGGCCCAGGAGACGGAAGCGATCTTCTCGAGTAGCGCCGGCAACGAAGCCAGAGCGGCGTACTTCGCGCTCGTGGCACTCGGCGAGCGGCGCCCCGACGCCGTCGCGTTGCAGGAATTCCTCATCTACATCACGTGGCAGCAGGTCACCGAGGAAACCATCGCGGCGCATTTTCAACGAGGCGCGGAGCTGTGCGACCGGTACCTGGGCCGCCTCGCGCCCGGGCACGACGTGATGCAGGCCGACCAGATCAGGGATCTGCGGCAGTCCTTTCGCGCGGGCCTCGGCCAGGGTGAAGATGACGAAGCAGGGTACGACGAGGATGTGCTCAAAGGGGGAGACTGACCAGGGGAACTCAGGCCGGACCGCTTACTCTGCCTTTCATTTCTCCAATAGCTCCGCGAGAAACCACCCTTCGACCTTCGTGCGCGCCCAGGGCGTTTTCCGCAGAAACGTGAGGCTGGACTTCACGCTTGGGTCGTGGAGGAAACAGCGGACCGGGATGCGACGCCCCATCTCGGCCCACCCATGCCGCGCAACCAGTTGGCTGACGATAGCCTCCAGCGTGATCCCGTGCAACGGATCGCTCACACCCTTCCCCACCCTTCACGTAGCTTGAGAACGACATAGGGCGTCAGGTAATAGCCTAAGACTGACAGGATCACTCCCAGTACCGCACCCGGCACACCAATGACGGAGACCCCAACGATCGGCAAGAGGAAAACGATAAGGATCATCAGCACAGCGACGGGCTTGTGGTGTTCATAGAAGTTTCTGCGCGGCTCGCTCTTGAGTGAGCCGGCGAAGGACAGGTCGGAATGGCGGTTCATCGGCACAGTATATACAACGAATGGCCCGATCGTTCAACGGGGGAACAGGACTGGGCCGCAGGGGGAAGAGGGAGTTCGGCGGCGGGCTCAGCTTTGGGAAATGGCGGCGGAGGCTACTTCACCTCACAAAGTAGCTGTCCCCTGTTTCTGCCCCTCAACTGCACACTTGACCAGCCAATAGCCAATATGTACAATTTAGCTAATTTGGGTTGCACCAGAAACACCTGGCGAGGGCACCATGTCTAAACTCACGTTCAGAAACAGCCAAGGCCAACTCGTGGACATCTCGACCGTGGCGGCCACAAAAGTCAAGAACGCGTTCGGAACCATCCTGGAGAAAGCCACGCACGGCGGCGCGGTCGCCATTACCCGTCATGACACACCCAAGGCCGTGCTCCTCTCGCACGCCGACTTCGTATTTCTGGTGAACGAACGCTTTCGCTCGCTCAACAATCTGAACGCGGAGTTTGACGGGTTGCTGGCCCGCATGCAGACGTCGAAAGCCAGGAAGGGCGTGGAGGCCGCGTTCAAAGCGTCTCCGGCGGAACTCGGACGCGCCGCGGTTAAGGCCGCCCGGAAAAATCGTGCCCCAGCGCGCAAACGAACAGGCCGTGGTCCCGCAACCAACGCGCCGGGATGAGCGCCTCCCGACGGCCACGCATTCACGTGCTGGCCGGCGTCAATGGAGCGGGAAAGAGCAGCATCGGCGGCGCGATCGTTCGCCAACACGGAGGCGAGTATTTCAACCCGGACGAGGCTGCCCGCGCATTGATGAAGGCAAACTCCGCCCTGACTCAGACGGACGCCAACAGTACGGCATGGCGCCAGGGCGTGCAGTTGTTGCAGCGGGCCATCAAAGAGCGCCTCGATTTCGCCTTCGAAACCACCCTCGGCGGAAACACAATCACAGATCTCCTCACGCAAGCCGCCGAACAAGGGATCGCGATTCACGTCTGGTACGTGGGCCTGTCCAGCCCCGAATTGCACATCGCGCGCGTGCAGGCACGAGTCAGCCAAGGCGGTCACGACATCCCCGAGGAATCCATCCACCGGCGCTATGAGCATAGCCGTCTCAACCTCATCGAACTTCTGCCCCATCTCACAACCTTGCGGATGTACGATAACAGCGTGGACGCGGACCCCGTAGCCGGGCTGACGCCGAAGCCGGCGCTGGTGTTGCACGTGGAGAGGGGAAAGATTCTCGGTCCGCAGGACTTCGCGCCCACACCGGACTGGGCCAAACCGATCGTCGCCGCTGCCCTCAAGCCGAGCCAATCCTGAATCCGTTCACCCCCAACAAAGTAGCCTTGTCCCCCGTTTATTTCCAACCTGACGATCAAAAGCTTGCCCAAGCTTGCGAAGGGTCAGGGGGGAAGCGGAAGTTCGGCGGCGGGGTCAGGATTGGGAAATGGAGACGGAGGTTAATTATGTCTGAGCTGTTCCGCCGCCTGTTCGTAGATCGTGCACCGAGGACCGACGGCGACAATCCGAATGATCCGGCTGGGCCGGTCAATGGCATAGACGATGCGGAACCGACGAACGCGGTACTTCCAGTAACCCTCCAGCTCCTTTTGCAGGGGTTCGCCGCAGGCCGGATCGGCGCACAGGGCTCGAACAGCCTGCCTGACGCTACGTTTCAAATCCGGACGGAAATGACGAATGGCTTCGGCCACCCGTGGCGGGATCGCCGGCCTGAACAGGGCCACTACCGTTTACGCTTCTTGACCGGATGAAGCGACTCGCCGAACACGTCCTCAAAGGACACACCCTTCCCGCCTCTCGCGAAGTACCGCTCGCTCTCGCGGATCTGCCGCATCATCTCGGGATCGCTCAACACGTCGAGCGTTTCCTTCAACCGCTCGTATTCGGCGTAATTCACGAGCACCGCCGCCGGCTTTCCATTGCGCGTGACGACGACTTCTTCTTCCCGATCCTCGACGCCGGTCACCAGTTCCGGCAGGCGGGCTTTGACTTCGGATATCGGCAAGGTCTTGGACATCGCTGACGTCTCCAAGTTGACCAGAATTCTGGTCAAGTAGATTCTAGGGCTTGGCGCCGCGCCTGTCAAGCCGTTAACGGTGCGATGACGGAGCACTCGATTCCTTCGGCATATCATCTGAGGCGGGAGGAATCAGCGGCGGGGGCAGTTTGGGGACTGGGGACATGGAGGCGGAGGCTCGTTCACCTCGCGCGATGTGCGGTTGCAAGACCTCGTATCTTGGCATGGAGTAGTGTTCTACTTGAGCACGCTCAGGTGGCGGGCAAGGGAGGCTGGGCAAGACTTTAGGCGTTGTAGCCTGCGGGTCAGATAAGCAGCCTTGCTCTCTTTGTTTCAGATCGGACGGTATCTTAAGCCCCCAGCATGGGTGAGCTTGCATCACGAGGCTGATCGGCACAAAGGCCATCCCAGAGCGCATCACACAGGAGGACACATGGCTGAGATAGTGGGTATTGACGTATCGAAACGCAAGTTTGATTGCGCGCTGTTGTTGAAGGAGAAGTTCAAGACCAAAGTGTTTGAGAACACCGAGCAGGGCTATCGCGAGTTGGGCGATTGGCTGAAGCACCAGGGCGTCGAGCGGGCGCAGGTCTGCATGGAAGCCACCGGCGTTTACTATGAAGCCCTGGCGCTTCATCTGCATGAGGCCGGACAGGTGGTGAGCGTGGTCAACCCGGCGAGAATCAAGGGCTTTGCGCAAAGTGTACTCGCGCGCACTAAGACCGATCGGGTCGATGCGCGGCTGATTGCGCGCTTCTGTGCGGCACATCAACCCGCCGCCTGGCAGCCGCAAGCGCCGCAGCTGCGCGAACTGCAGGCGCTGGTGGCCAGAGTCGATGCACTGAACCACATGCTCACGCAAGAGACCAA
>JAVHQA010000086.1:1188-3872 GCA_036170875.1 Nitrospirales bacterium | reverse complement strand
CCCCTCTTGCACCCTCTCCAATGATGCTCTATCATGGCTTTCCATGAGCCGAGTCCGGATCGCCCCATCCATTCTGTCCTCTGATTTCGCGCACCTGGCCGACGAAATCGCCGCCGTCGAGGAGGCCGGCGCGGACATGGTGCACGTGGACGTCATGGACGGCCACTTCGTGCCGAACCTGACGATTGGGCCGCCCATCGTCGAGGCAATCCGCACGGTCACGAAGCTCCCGCTCGACGTCCATCTGATGATGACGAACCCCGACGACTTCATCGGCGAGTTTGCCGAGGCGGGGGCCGACTACCTCACGGTTCACGTCGAGACGTGCCCGCACTTGCACCGCACCATCCAGTCCATCAAGGAAAAGGGCCTCAAGGCCGGCGTCACGCTGAATCCCGCAACGCCCCTCTCCAGCATCGAGGCCATTCTCCCCGACGTGGATCTCCTCCTGATCATGTCGGTGAATCCGGGCTTCGGCGGCCAGCGGTTCATCCCCGGCGTGCTCGACAAGATTCGCCGGGCGCGCACGATGATCCAGCACACCGGCCGGACGATCCTCCTCGAGGTGGACGGCGGCGTCAAGGCAGACAATGCGGGGGCGATCGTCAACGCCGGCGCGGACATCCTGGTGGCGGGCTCGGCCATCTTCGAAGTGCCCGGCCGCAACTACCGGCGCGCGATCGCCCAGCTGCGCGCGGCGGGTTCCGCCGGCAACGCGAAAGCCGCCGCCTCGAAATCATCGACCCGCTTGCTGAAGGCCCACCGATGAGTGACGTGGCAGCGCTCGCCGAGAGCCTGCACCCTCATGAGGTCAAAGTCGCCACCGCGCTGGACGCGTCTCCCGACAAGGATGGCTTGACCGACGAGGACCTCGCCCGGCACAGCGGCATTGAGGTCGCGCAGGCCGGCGCCGCCCTCGGGCGCCTGCAGATCAAGGGACTGGTCTCGATCCTCTCGGAAGTGACCAGCCAGATCGTCTCTCTCTCGGACACCGGCGAGCGCTACTTTCAGCGCTATACCCCTCTGGTGCGCATCATTTCCGCCCTGCGGGCTGCCGCTGACGCCGGCGCCCAGTTGACCATCAAGGACATCCAGCAGCAAGAAGAGCTTGACGCCGCCGAGCTCAGCGGGGCCGTCGGCGAGCTGAAGCAGGAAGGCGTCATCCGGATCGCCGCGGGAGGCATCGTGGAGCTGGCCGGGGCTTCCTCGCCCACGGCCGAAGCCCTGCAAAAGCTCATCCAGTATGTCCATGAGGGCGCGAAACCCCTCGCCGAGTTCGCCCACGCCGAACAGACCCTGATCGCGAAGTTCGCCCAGAAGCGCGGCAAGCCGAACGAGCCGTTCCGCGTGGACGACCGCGTGGCCCGCCGGTTCGGCCTGACCGAAACCGGCAGGGCGGTGGCGCAGCAGATCCGGAAAGACGGCGTGCGAGAGGAAGTCGCCCGCCTGACTCCGGAGATGCTGAAGGACGGGAGCTGGCGCAGCGCGCGCTTTCGCAAGTACACGATCGGCCTCAACCCGGCCCGCATCCCGGCCGGCAAGAAGCACCCCTACCGGGAGTTTCTCGACCAGGTCAAGACCAAGCTCACCGCCATGGGCTTCGAGGAAATGCGCGGGGGGCTGGTCGAGAACGAGTTCTGGAACATGGATGCGCTCTTCATGCCGCAGTTCCACCCCGCACGCGAGACCCACGACGTGTACTTCGTGAAAGACCCCACGCACTCCGCCCCGATCCGGGAGCCGTTCCTCGCACAGGTCACGCAGGCGCACGAGAACGGCGGAAAGACCGGATCGAGCGGCTGGAACTACACCTTCGATCGCATGCGGACGCGCCGCCTGGTGCTGCGCAGCCAGGGCACGGCCGTCTCCGCGCGCACGCTCGCCGCCGCGCCGAAAGTCCCGGGCAAATACTTCTCCATCGCCCGGTGCTTCCGCTACGACCAGGTGGACGCGACGCACGCGCCCGACTTTTTCCAGGTCGAGGGCATCGTGCTGGGGCCGGACATCAACTTCCGCACTCTGCTGGGGCTCCTCACCCTGTTCGCCCGCGAGGTGGCGCAAGCCCATGAAATCCGGTTCACCCCGGCGTACTTTCCCTTCACCGAGCCGTCGGTCGAGCTGCACGTGCGCCATCCCCGTCTCGGCTGGATCGAGCTCGGCGGCGCCGGCCTCTTCCGTCCGGAGGTCACGCACCCGCTCGGCATCGACGTCCCCGTGATCGCCTGGGGTCTGGGGCTTGACCGCATGGCCATGGTCGCGCTGGAAATCCACGACATCCGCGATCTCTTCTCCGGCGACCTCGAGATGATCCGCTCCAAACGGGTTCAGTACTGAGCGCGCGCCATGCCGACGATTTCCATTAATCGCAAAGACCTCGACCAGTTGCTCGGGCGACGCGCGACGGACAAGGATCTGGACGCGTGGCTTCCGCTGGTCAAGGGCGAAGTCAAAGACTCCGACGCCGCCACCGGTGAGCTTCGGATCGAATTACAAGATTCGAATCGTCCCGACCTCTGGTGCGTGGAAGGCATCGCGCGACAGATCCGGTGCAAGTTGGACGGCAAGCCCGGCGCCTACGCGTACATGAAGTCCGCCAAAGGCAAGCGCGACCAGATCCTCGTCGAGAAGGGCCTGGAGCATGTGCGGCCGTTCATCGGCGCCTGCAAAGCCCGCGGGTACAGGGT
>JAVHQA010000086.1:0-1088 GCA_036170875.1 Nitrospirales bacterium | reverse complement strand
GGGGCCGTGCTGTCGTTCCCGCCCATCATCAACAGCCGGGACATCGGTGAAGTGCGCGCCGGCGACGAGGACCTGTTCATCGAGGTCACGGGCACGGACCTGCGCATGGTCATGCTGGCCGTCAATATCTTCGCGGCCAACCTGCACGACCGCGGCGCCGCGATCGAACCGGTGGACATCGTGTATCCCTACAAAACAGAGATGGGCCGGACGGTCCGGATGCCGCAGACATTCGGGCGGCCTCGCACCATCACGCAGGCCGAGATCAGCAGGGCACTGGGGACCGCGCTCTCGGCCAGGGAGATCCGGGCAAGCCTCGTCTCCTACGGCTATGCGGTGGCCGGGAGCGACCGGAGCCTGAAGGTGACGCTCCCGTCCTACCGGAACGATCTGATGCATGCCGTGGACGTCATCGAGGATGTGGCCATCAGCAGGGGCTACCACACGTTCGGGCCCATCATGCCCTCGGCCTTTACCGTGGGCGGGCTCTCCCGCATCGAGCAGCTCTCGGACAAGGTGCGCGAGCTGATGCTTGGTTTCGGCTTCCAGGAGATCATCTCGAACATCCTGGGGTCGCGCGAGGACCTGGTCGCCAGGATGCGCCTGAGCGAGGGGCACCCCGCCGCCCGCCGCATCGAAATCGAGAACGCCATGTCCCAAAGCATCGAATGTCTGCGCCAGTGGGTCCTGCCCTCCCTGCTGCGCGTCGAGACCGCCTCCTCCCGGAGCTTCTACCCGCACCTTCTGTTCGAGGTCGGCGAGGTGGCCGTTCCGGACCCGAGTACGGAAACCGGCACCCGCACGGAGGTTCGGCTCAGCGCCATGCTGGCCCATGCCGGCGCGAATTTCTCAGAAACGCATTCCTACCTGGCGCTGCTGTGCTATTACCTCAACAAGCCGGCCGACCACCTGGCGCCGATCGAGCATCCATCCTTCATCGAGGGACGGGTGGCCCGGATCGAGCTGGTGGGCACGGGAGGGGCGTCAGCGATCGGCCTGATCGGCGAACTGCATCCGGAAGTGCTGGAGCGCTGGCAGATCACAATGCCCTGCAGCATGTTCGAGCTGACGCTCGACCCGCTCTTGTA
>JAVHQA010000085.1:0-18031 GCA_036170875.1 Nitrospirales bacterium | reverse complement strand
CTTTGCCGAGAGACGCGATCAAGACCTTTTTCCCTTCCTTGTCCTTTTTGTAGACTCCCACTTTTCCCGACATGAGGAAGTAGATGTGCTCGACCGGGGCGCCTTCAAAAATGAGATAGTCCCCTTCCTTCCCCTCCCGGATGCCGCAGAGCGGGCCCAGTAACTCCCGATCGTGGTCGGTCAGATCAGAAAAAAATGGGACCGCGGCGAGGGCTTGATTGACGGGCACGAACACCTCTCATGGAGCCGGCGAGTGGGATTGAACCACCGACCTGCTGATTACGAATCAGCTGCTCTACCACTGAGCTACGCCGGCCTGGGGCACAACTCTAACAGGCCCACCCACTGATTTCAACCTCGTCGCTTGGCCTTACTGACAGGGTACGTTCCGATCGGCCCGTCCGGCTCCACCTCCGGCATCACGACCGGCGCCTGCTCCCTTTTGAGTTCCGCGGCGCCCTTGGGAACCTGCTCCCGGAGATACGCGGCGATCTCTCCCATCTCCACCCAGCCGTTGCCGTTGGCGTCGGCCTGCCCGCGGACGGCCTTGAGGAAGTGATACGTGAACAACCCATGCTGCCCCGCGTCGAACGAGAGGCTGGGTCCGTTCAACGAGGACGATCCGATGATGATCGTGCGATTTTTCCCGGCAGGCCGGCCGGCGCTCCACGGGATGAACCGCGGGCCCGCCCCCGTCCTGTCCACAGGGAACGAGAGGTCGGCAAAGACCAGGTTCAGGCGGGAGGGCAGGCGGGCCAGCACCTCCTGCAGCCGCTTGAGGGAATAGCCGCGGCGGGCAAGGTCCTGGCGGCCTTCATACGGCACGAGGATCAGCTCGCCGCTCTCCGGATTGAGGACCGCGTTGCCGACCAGATAGACGAAAACGGTGCCCGACGATGTCGCCAGCCTGGGGAGCCAGTCTTCAAACGTCTCCTGAAGATCGACCAGCAGGGCCCGCTCATCCGTCAAGACCCGCACGTTCTCCGGGGCATACCCCGACAGCGCCGTCAGATGCCTGGCCACCACCTCGGCGTCGCGCTTGGCATACTTCAGCTTGGGAACGCCTTCTTCCCGGTATCCGCCGATTCCCACCACAACCGCGTATGAGGTGCGGCGATCAAACCCCTGGACCCGCGGCGGTATCTGGTCCACGTCGATGGACAGGACTTCGACTGTCTCGACCGACCCCTCCTTCGGCTTGACCGACGCGACGAACCGTTTCCGGGTCGGCGGCCCAAATCCGCCGGCCTCGGTGATCTGAACCACCAGCTCAGCCTGTTGCTCAGCGAGCGACGCGGACAGGGTCGTGGTGATCGCCACCTGCTTCTTTTCGCCCGCCTGGATATCCCCCATCAACGTGGGATTGGTGAATTCCTTGACCAGGGCCGGCGTGCCCGACAGCAGGACCGCCACCCCTCGCGCCACGCCAGGCCCGCTGTTGGCGACTTCCACACGGATCACGACTTTCTCCCCGACGTCCAAAACCTGGTTGCGGCTCTCATCTTCGAGCGAGGCACGAAAACTCATCGTGGGGGGATCGCCACTCCCCGCCTGTGGAACGGGCGCGCCTCCGCCCTGTTTGCCGCCGGCCGTCATCTCCTGGCGGGTCCTCAGCCTGATCGCCCAGTCCCGGATTTTGACCCCTTGGGTCAGTTCCTCGACGGTCCGGTCCGAGAGCTTCTCCATCGCCTCCGTCACCGGCAGCATCAGCCCCCGCACCGTACACTCCGTCCCGTCGGTGTTCACGGTCCATTTCCCTTCGCCCTTGATCGCCTCGTTGAACAGCGACTTGCCCTCGGCGTCAACCACCGTGATCCGCAACCGCACCAGGGCGGTCATCTTATACTCGCCGATCTCCCGGCGGGGGATGTTCAGGTTGATCTCACCGGTTTCGATGGCGGCGCTCAACACGGCGTCGGCGGGATCCTTCGGCCCGCCCACAAAGGTCTTTTCAAAGACGCCGGCCGCATCAGCCATCACCTGCTCGGCCAGACGCGCGCCCAGCGGAATGCCCTGGGGAGCACCGCATGAATCCTTGTAAAACAACTGGTACTGCTTGAGCGCGTCGGGAATGTCGAGGCGGACCGTCAGCGGAATGCTGGGCGTTTTGGACTCGTCGGCTTTGAATTCCAGCCGCGGGAAGACCAGCTTCTGCCCGCACCCGAAACCCGCCACTATCGCCAGCAGGACAACGAGGCCCGTCAAAGACCGAAGGGCCGGAATGCGGAAGGGCATGACTCCAGTTCTCCTGAGATCAACGGGGGGCGCCTGACCGAGTGGTTCCGTCGGTATTTTATACAAGAAACGGCGGGTATTCGCAATGGCAGAGGCGGGCCTGGCCATGCCCTTGACTCCCCCTTCCTGATTCGGTACCGTCGGCGCATGGCCGCTCCCGGAGGTCCGCCGCGCTTCTGGTCCACCCTGGCCGACCTCATCCGACTGCGCAATCAAACAGGCTCCCTCCTACTGCTGTTTCCCACGCTATGGGCGCTGGTGCTGGCAGGCGAGGGACATCCACCGCCATTCCTCACCGCCGTTTTCATTGCCGGCGTCTTCGTCATGCGAAGCGCGGGCGTCGCCATCAACGACTGGTGGGACCGCGACTTGGACCGCCTGGTCCAGCGGACCCACGAGCGCCCGCTCGCCTCCGGCCTGCTGCATCCGCATGCGGCGGTCGGTGTCTTCGTCGCATTGATCGGCATCGCGGCCGCCCTGGTCTCCCTGCTCAATTTGCTCACGATCGCGCTGGCGCCCATGGCCCTGCTCCTGGCCCTGCTCTACCCGCTGGCAAAACGGGTCATGCCCCTGCCGCAGGCTGTCCTCGGCATTGCGTTCGGCTGGGGCGCCGTCATGGCCTGGGCGGCAGTGCGAAACGAGGTCGGCTGGCCGGCGCTCGGCCTCTTCGCGGCGACGATCTGCTGGGCCATCGGGTACGACACGATTTACGCCCTGCAGGACATCGACGACGACCGGCGGATCGGCGTGCAATCCTCCGCCATCTTCTTTGGTGGGCGATGCTGGATCGCCGTGGGCGGTGCGCTGCTCGCCATGACAGTGATCCTGGCGCTCGTCGGCGCGGCCACGGGCCTGGCGCCTCCGTTTTACCTCTCACTGGTCGTGGCTGCTGGACTTTTCGTCGCGCAGGCAAGGCAGGTCAGGCGCGGGGTATCCCAGGCTCACGCCTTTGCTTTGTTCAAACAGCACGTCGGGATCGGCGCGCTGATCCTTGCGGGGATCTGGAGCGGGGTCTGGTTCAGATAACGTAGGGGCGAGGCGCTGCCTCGCCCGCCTCCGGGCGACCCGCCGGTCGCCCCTACGACGAGGCCGGCAGCGGCTTGTCAGGCGGCGGGGCGTTCAAGGTCTTCAGGTAGAACATAAGGGCCTTGGCATCGTCATCGTTCACGCCGAGATTCGGCATCTTGGTGTGCGGCTTCATGATCTGCGGGTATTTGATCCAGCGATAGACCCATGCGCCGTTCAGTCGGAACCCGGCCCGGTCCAGGGGCGGACCGACTTCGCCGCCGGCATCTCCCACCTTGTGGCAGGCATTGCAGCCGAACTTATTGGAAAAGAGTTGCTTGCCGCGCGCCGCCTGCGTGGCCTCTTCGGCCGGCGTCGCCGTCACCATCGGCTTGGGAACCGACGAGCTTTTGGGACGCTCTTTTTTCAAGGCGGCAAAATCCTTCTTCTCCAGCTTCGTTCCGTGGAGCGTCCGCACAAAGGCCACCAGCGACCAGACTTCATCTTCCGACAGCGTATATTTAAACGTCGGCATGGTCGGAACCGAAAACTCGTCATCGCCGATCTTGTCGCCGGTATTAGGAGTCGTGTCCTTCATGTCGCGGGAAATGGCCTCGAATATCTCCTGATCCTTGAGCGTGCTCATCTCGTCCTTGTTGGACAAGTCCTTGGGCTTGGGGTCGGGCATGAGCTTCCAGTTGAACCCCTGGTTGGGCTTCCCGCTCTCCCCGTGGCAATGGGAGCAATAATAGGAGTAGAGGTCCGCGCCCTTTTTCACGTGTTCGTCCTGGAACAACCCGCACCCGGCGAGCCCGACCAACGCCGACACTGCCGCGACGGCGATCACGCCTGTGATGTGCTGACCCTTCATGCCGGCTGCCCCTTCTTCACCTTTCGGATAATGACGAACTCCACGCCCGCCGCCAGGCCCACCGCGATGAGGCCGTACAGGTAAATCGAATAGTCAGGCGGCGGCTCTGCATTGATGTACCACCAGGAAGAAACAGCCTTCTGTGAGCCGGATTCCTTCAGATCGCCGCTCTCCAGCTTCTTGCCGTCCCAGACCGCGAAGGCGACGTTCGGGAACGTTCCCGGCTGAATCTGGACGTCCTCCTTGTCGGTCGTGGTCAACGCGCGAGAGAACACCACGCGCCAGATGCCGCTCACTTCCTGCTCGGTTACTTTCGTTTCTTCGTCGACAATAGGATTCCCGGTTTTGGGGTCCTTCACCAGCTCCCCCTTGGGGTCTTTCCGAAGGCTCAGCTTCCGTTCCTTGAATGCGATTTTGGTCTTCTCATCCTTCCAGACGGCCTTGGCCTGCACGTCCTGCTGGGCCTGTTTTTTGAGCGTCCCGAAGCCCATCGCGGACATGTCCGCGGCGGCGGGCGTATCGTTGCGCCAGTACCAGATGTTGACCGGCCCGCCTTCCACCTGCCCCAGGGGCTGACCATGGGCAAAGTGCGCCTTCTTGTCGCCGACCATGAACTCCAGCGCGGCGGCGTCGGCGGGATCCTGAGTCGGATCGGCGTACTCCACCATAAAGGCGATCTGCTTGTTGTTGTGGACGCCCCGCACCTTGACGGACCTGACCGTCACCGATCCGATGCGCTTCTGCCAATGGACCTGCGGGGACATCGGAAACTCGGTCGCTGCAATGGTGTTCCAGATTGGCGCGGCCGGATCCGCCGGCACCTCACCCTGGATCAGTTTGGCGCGGACAACGACGGTCTCCTGACCGTAGGCGAGAGGCGCGAGGCTAGAGGCGAGAGGCAACGCCATGAATACGCCGAAACAAATTCCCGCGATTATTTTCGTTCCGCCCACTCGTTCCGCCCTAGCGCCCATAGCCTCTTGCCTCGCGCCTCCCGTAATCATTCCCACGTCCGGGGCTTCTGCCCGGCCCCCGCGTACTCCGCCATGATGATCTTCCAAATCTGATCGTCGGACAATTCCACCTCCCAGCGTGGCATGGCCGATTTCCAGGGGTGGCCCTCGACCGACAGCCCCACCCCGCCCTTCTTGATGCGCCAGAACAGATAGGACTCCTGGAGCATGGCGATGGTGCCGGGATCGGAGAAGTTGGCCGGCGGCGGGTTGAACCCGTCGGAAGCAGGCCCATTGCCGTTGAATTTGGGACCGTGACAAGGCAGGCAGTAGGCGGCGTAGAGCCCCGTCCCCATCATCACGTTCTCCGGCGTGTTGGGCAGGGGATTGGACAGCCCCACGAACTCTCCGGGAGGCGCCGGATGGATGGTCCGGCTCTCGGCAGGTGGCTGCGTGTTGGGCGCGAGGCCGCCGTACGTCTGCCAGCCGACCAGGAGCGGAAACAGCACGAGAACAGCCAGGCGGGTGGATTTGACCGCGCCGCCGATCCCCTCGCCGCTCAGGAACCGGAAGACGGGCCCCAGAAGCGCCTCCGTGGATTCGCCACTCAGCGTGCCGTACACGACAATGCCAATGGTGGTCAAAAACAAATAGAGATAGATAAGACTCATTGGCAGAGGCGCGGTGACCAGCGGCAGCACAAACTTCAGGGCGACGAACACCGCCACCAGCAAAATCCCCCCCTTGATCGCCAGTGAGGGCCCTCTCATAATTCTTTCCTCCCCCCCGGGCTTGCCGAACCGGGCGTCGCAAGCTCGGACAGATTGATGGTCACTTCTTCGCCAGACATGCTCTGCAGGAAGGCGATGACGGCAAGGATCTCGTTGTTGTTGAGACCAATCGGCTTCTTGTTGATGTGAGGCATCTTGGCCGGAAAGAATTTGGCCCGGCCCACGTGCTCATAATCCATATAGACGTACGCCTGCGGCTGAGTCAGGCTCTCGTAGATGAATTCCCGCGTCAACTTGGCGCCGACGCCCTTCAGATCGGGACACCGGCCTTCGCTGCTGCCGATCGTATGGCACAGGGCGCACTGACCCTTGCTGAAGAAAATCTTCTGCCCGATGGCCGCCAGTTCCTTTTTCTCCTTAATGGACGCCACATCGATCTTTTCCACGGCAGGGGGCATGGAGGCCATCTGCGGCACGCTCAGGGCCACGAGGGCGAACGCGCCGAGGACCATCGCCACAAAGGCCATGACGCGCACAAAGCGCGCTTTCACAAAGAGGAGGGTGGCGCCTCCCACACCCAGCACGCTCATCCCGATCGTTTGCAGCAGTTGGACTTCAGTCATAGGAACGTCGCTCCTTCGGTCCTATTGGTGGCCGGTCGACGCCGCGGGTGCCGACCCAACGGCCGGCGATGCGGCATCCTTTGCTTTCGTGTGCGCGGTGTCGGTCGTACCGCCCTTCTTTTCGCCACCCATGGAGGCGACCCAGAAAATAAATGCGACCAGCAGGCAGAACAGGAACGTGTTCAACGACATAAGGGCGGCGGCGTAGCCGAGCGCCGGCGAATAGGCGTACTGCGAGGTGTCCTGCATGACGCCATAGACATGCCAATGGACCCGCGAGGACGACCGCGCGTAGCCCATCAGGGTCATGAGCAGGACGACCATGACGGCGTTCAACACCAGGACATACCCCGCCCGTCCGGGCATGACGCCCCACACCATCTCGGTCGTCGTTCGGGCGCTCTTCATCAACAGCCCGGTCAAGGGGGTCACAGTCAGCAGCACGAACAGGACGACCAGCACCTGGGTCGTGGAGAAATAATTAATGCGCGTGATGGCCGGCACAAAATAGCCCCACACGCCCAGCACAACGACGACGACCGCGGCAATGCCCAGGAGCACGCCCTGGCCCGCTTTGGCCACCTTGGCCCACCGAGCGGTTTCCTCCTTGCCCGCCCTCCAATACATGATAAAGCTCATGAAGGTCACCAGAATCATCAGGTTGGCCACCGTCATCTTCGCCGACATCACGCCAAAGACGCCTAACAGAGGGTGGTGGGTGCCGCCCATCTTCCGCGCCTCTTCCAGGCTCGCGACCAGGGAGTGCGGCGTCATCCAGACCCCAAGACAGACGAGCAGGATGACCAGCATCGTCAGAATCGGCCGGCGGTACCTGGCTTCGGACCCTGGAATCCGGTGCATGATCCCCAGCCAGAAGTAATAGTTCGAGCCGACAAAAAGAATCCCGATCAACATGGCCTGCAGGATAAACAGCCACGAAAGAAAGCCGCCCATGAGAGTGATGCCCATCTGCTGGTTGTACTGATAGATCTCCCGCATCAGCCAGTAGCCGGCGAACGGCAGCGGCAGCAGGCCGAACACGCCGATGAAATTCCCCACGTAGCCCATCCAGTCGTAGTGCACGCGCTCTTCCGCGTTCCGGGCCATCAAATACTTGAACCCCGCGTACGCGCCGCAGATGTAGCCACCCAGCACGACATTGGCGATGAGACGATGAATATTCACCGGCCACCAGGTCGGGTTCCAGGTCGCCGCCCAAGCCCTTGCCCACATACTGCCCTCCGCGATCACGACCGGGCTAGACTGGAAGGTCGCCCAGGAATTCGGCACGATCATGATGAAGAACGCAAAGACGTTCAGAAGGAAACCGAGGAACAGATGCAGGCCCTTCTTGCTCCCCTGCATCGAGTCCCATCCATACCAGTAGAGGTACAGGGTCGCCGTCTCCAGCAGGAACAGCGCGCAGTACACCAGGAACGACGGAAAAAAGACATCCGACAGATAATTCATCAGCTTGGGATAGAGTCCGATCAGCAGGAACAACAGGATGCCGCCGAAGAGCGCGGTCGTGGCGTAGGAGGAGGTGAGCAGCTTGGTGAATTCCTTGGCAAGCTTGTCGTATCGCTGGTCGCCGGTCCTGACCCCGACGATTTCGCACACCCACGCGAAGATCGGCACGCCCAGCACAAAGCCCGCCAGAAGGAGATGCTGCTGCGCGACGATCCAGATCAGATTCCGGCTGCCTATGCCGGGGATGTCACGATACTCTGTCGCCGCTCCCGCCGGAGAGTCCTCAGCCCAGGCGAGTCCCACCGGCAGCGCAACCGCAAACGCCAGCACCAGGAAGAGCGCCGCATAGGCATACACACTCCTATGGTTCCGTATGTGTTCCATGATGGCGATCTCTCCTTTTAGTGCCCGGTGCCCGCAGGCTTCTTCTTCTTCTCTTTGGCTTGCTCTTTTTCCAGCAACTCCAGAACCGCTTCGGCCTTGGCAAGAGCAGTATCCGTCTTCTTCAACAGTTCCTCCGGCTTGACCTTCTTCTTGCCTGCGTCTGTCGGCGGCGGCGGATAGTCCGGGTGCCGGTGCGTCGTCGTCACAGGCAGCAACACCCAGAACGCAACGGTCAGGAGCACGGCCACCGCCGTAAACGACACCAGCATCAGGATGGGGTCCGCCGGCACACGCCAGCCATCCCACGCCCTCACGCGTTCCTGCAGGCCGGCTGAACTGGTCTGGCCTGACGCGACAGCGAACCGCTTGATCCGCCACCCGAACAGCTTCAGCCAAACCAACAGAAGGATGATCGCAACGATCGTGGTCGGAACGGCCCACATCAGCAGTTCGATGGTAATTTGTTCGGCGACGGGAATGGGAATGACTTTATTCACCACCTCCAGGGTTGCCGCCGCAGCCTTCTGGCAGACGGCCGCAGTAGCGCCCACGGCATAATAGGCAAGACCCAGCGTGACAACGCCAAGGACGGCGCCCTGCCACCAGAGCCCGATCCCCGCCGGCCCGCGGACCTCAATCCCCATCCGCTCAAGGAAGAAGGTGCGGGCCGTCAGGCCCAGCGCCCAGATGTCGATCGGCACCGAGAGCGCGAGCAGCGCGATGAGCCCCGCGCCCTCCCACGGATGGATCTGCGCCGCGAGCAGAAGCAGGGCGACGATCATTTTGAATGGAAATCCAGTCCAGAAAGCCGCCCAGGACAGGGCCCAGGCCAGTTTGACGGAGGAGATGGCGGTCGCGGGATGGGACATGCCGATGCGCCCCGTCAGTCCAGAAACTCGCGGTTGATGATCGCGGACACGGTCAGGACCAGAATCCCGATCATGACCACGGCCCAGGACAGCAGTGCGATGGGCCGCTTGAAAATATTGCGCTCTGGGCCCCGGTCAATGAACGGCAGCGCGGCCAGCAGCAGCATGAACGCGCCCGGAATCGCGATTGCGCCGAGGAACTGCCCGAACTCGCCGCCGAAGATCTTCCAACGCAGCAGTTGAAACAGGAACAGGAAGTACCACTCCGGCTCCGGATGGTAATCGCCAGGATCGGGTTTTGCCTCTTCCAGCAGGACCACCGGTTCAATGAGCGCCAGCGAGGAAATGGTCAGAAAGACCGCCGCCATGGCCACAATATCCTTCCACACCTGGCGCGGGAAAAAGAAATCGGTCTTGGCCTTCAACTCCTCAGGCGTGCCGCGGAACGGCCCCGCCGGTCCGGCCGACCGGAAGAAGAACAGATGCAGCCCCGCGAGCCCCATCAGGGCGCCCGGCAGGACCATCACGTGGATGACGAAGAACCGGCTCAAGGTCATCTGCCCGGGCGTGGGGCCGCCTTTCAGAAAGCGCGCCATGAAGTCACCCACAATGGGCGTCTTATCCATAATCTCAACGCCGACGGTCGTGGCCCAGTAGGCGCGCTGATCCCAGGGCAGGAGATAGCCGGTGAACCCGAAGGCCATCACGATGCCGAACAGGGCCAGGCCGACCAGCCAGATCATCTCACGGGGAGACTTGTACGCGCCCCAGAGGAACACCTGCGACATGTGGGCAAAGACCATGACGACCATGGCCGACGATCCCCAGAAGTGATAGCTGAGGATAAACCAGCCGTAGTCCACCTCGTGAATGATGAACTGGGTGCTGGCGTAGGCGTGGTCGGCGCTGGGGATGTAGTAGAACATCAGCAGGAGGCCGGTCACGGCCTGCATGACGAAGATGAACAGGAGAACCGAGCCAAACACATAGGCCCAGCGGGAGCCGCCCTTGATCGGCTCCTTCATCATCTTCGCCTCGAGCGTCTTCAGATCGATCCGCTCGTCGACGAAGTCGTAGACCTTTTGGAGTAAGGGCATCATTTAGGCGATCCGGACCTGTTCCTTCTTGCCGGCCTTATACTCGACGTCAATGATCTGGATCTCGCCGGTCGCAGAAACCTTGATCGGCAGGATGTCCAGCGGGCGCGGGGCCGGCCCGTCCAGCACCGTCCCGGCGGCGTCGTAAATGCTGAGATGGCACGGACAGAGAAAGACCTGACCTCGTGTCTTATGTGAGCGCCACTTGAACCCACACCCGAGATGGGGACACTTCCCCGCGAACGCCACATAGGGAACCGTCTGCTTGTTGACCCAGACCACTTCGCCCTTTTCATCCGTGAAGCTGATATCCCCATGCGTGTAGACCTTCTTGAGGGTCTCCGGAGTCGCCTTGACGACCCAGTGATTCTTGTCCTCTTCGCGCTGGAGCACGGAGTCCTTGAAGGACTTCTTGAAGATAAACTGTACGCCCACGTCCTCGGTCTTGATCTTGCTGACGTTCCCGATCTTGATCCAGCGGTTGTCGTACGGCGCGTACATGGGCGCCGTGATGAACCGGAGGACCGGCCAGACAAGCGGGAGGCCGATCAATGCCCCGATGACATGGATAAAACCGGCAAAGAAATTCCGGCGTGCGCAGCTCTTCTCCAGCACCGGGAAGGGCACAAGCAGATCACCGGGTTCGACGTGGACCCTGTTCTCAAGATGTGGGATCTCGACCTGTTTCGAGGTCAGAAAGTCTTCGGGCTTGTGCTCCGGAAATCCCGACACCTGGGCCGCATTGCAGAGCAGTTCGACCGAGTCGGCCCGGACGGCCGCAATCGTGGCGACCGGCACCTGTCGCTGGGTTCCGTTCGCGCGGACGACGATGTGGCTGACCTCTAGCGAGATCGGGTCGGCAATGACGTGGACAATTTCGCCGATCTCCCCGTCCACGCACTGGACTTTCGATTTGATCTTTGGTTGCACGCTGGCCATGGAACTCGTACCCGGTTCTCGCTATTTCTTGATGGGTTTGGGGGTCTCGACCGACGCATCCTTCAAGCTGGCCAGATACGAAACCAGGGCGTCGATCTCCTGATCCGACATCAGCTCTTTGTACTTGTCGGGCATCAGCTTCTTATCGTATTCCTTCTGGAAGCCATCGGCCATCCATGCGCGGGGATTCCGAATCTTTTCATTCATCTCCTCGGGCTTCATGAGGTTCCCGATGTTGTCCAGGATCGGCCCCCGCTTCTTGACGGAGCCCTTGCCGCCGATCTTGTGGCAGTTGTAGCACTCCTGAAGCTCATACTGTTCCTTGCCGAGATCGACCAGGTTTCCGCCCGCCGCGGCCGGCGAGGCAGTTGCGCCTGTGCCCTTCAATGAAGCTTCAAGCTTTTTCGCCTCGTCTCCGCCCAGGGCCTCCAGGCGCTTGAGGATGGCCTGGCTCTGGGCGTTCAACTCCTCGCTGTGCTTCAGCAACGCATCCATCTTGCCCTTGTCGGTCGCCGCCAGCTTCGGCTTCACGATCTTGTCGATCTTCCCTTTTTCGACCATGGGGTCATATTGCGGCAGGAAGTTCGCCCCCGCAATGAAGGTCCCCGCGAGAACCGCGTAGAAGACCAGCAGTGAGACCAATGCCTTCACGCCGCTGAACGGCGACACAGCCGGGGCGTCCAGCAGGATAAAGGTGATCGTGCCCAGCCCGACGTACAGCACAAACATTGCTTGGAAGACAGGGGGGAAGTGGAAGACGAACCGGGTCAGGAGGAGAAGAACGACCGCCGCAAACCCGCCCAGTAGGAGGCGCTTGATCAGGATTCCGATAAAGCTTCTTTCCCCTGCCATGGCCCCCCCTATTTCCCGCCTGCGGTGGACGGGACCGCCTTCGGCGCATCGGCATGGGCCTTGTCCTTCCCGACACGCAGCGTCAGGATGATCGCAAAGCTCACCACGATGTAGAACGTCAGCGTGACGCCGGTGATCACCCAACTGGAAAATGCGAGGGTCGGGGTATAGGCCTCCGGCGTAAAATCGTACTGGAGGTTGAACACGTGAAAATATTTCCGGGTCAGCTCGCGGACCTCTCCCATCAGGCCCATCGTCCAGATCGCGCTGAATGCCAGGAAAATGAGCACGAACTGAGCCACAAAATCGATCTTTCCCCAGATAATGCGGCCTTGGCGCATGGCCCGGTTGTACAGGATATAGTTGATGATCGTGACGAACACGAGCGTGAAGGCCGCCGCGTTTTTGGCCGGCATGAGCGCCAGCATCCCCCAGTCAACCGTGATGAACCCCAGGCTGAGTTC
This sequence comes from Nitrospirales bacterium, assembly GCA_036170875.1. Lineage (GTDB taxonomy): Bacteria > Nitrospirota > Nitrospiria > Nitrospirales > NS-4 > SCTG01. The sequence continues at coordinate 5,538 of JAVHQA010000085.1, read as the reverse complement.
GCCGTGCGGCAGGCTCAGCGAGCCATCGTCGGGCGCCAACGCCTGGGTGGCGACGAAGGCGTGCGGTGTCATCCAGATCGCGTTGCCGATGATCACCATCAGAAACGCCACTTTGACCATGGTTTGCGCCGGGACGGTCCACTTGAGGAACCGGCCGGCGACCAGAAACAGCGCGACCCAGCAGGCCGGCAGGATGAACGCTTTCGGTTCCGGGATCGGATACTTGGTCCAGATAAACATGAAGACGACGGGAATGCTCGCCATGAGAATCATCGTGGTGGTTCTCATCCGTATCCGCTCAAGCCCTTCGATCCGCTTCAGGCTGAGCCAGATATAGTAGTTGCTGGCAAGAAAAATCAGCCCCACCATCGCGCCCTGCATTTCGAAAAACATGGAGAGCTGATCGGACATCATATAGGGACAGATGGACGCGTCGTAATCGCAGAGTTCGTAGGCCAGCAGATAGCCGGCGAACGGCAGGACGAGTAACGCGCCCACCCCGATCAGGTTGCCGATAAACCCGAACCAATCGTAAAAGGCACGTTCTTCGTCATTCTTGGCCATGAGGTACATGTAGGCCGCAATCAGGCCGGTGATGAACCCGCCGAAGACCACGTTGCCGACCGTGCGGTGAATGTTCAGTGGCCACCAGCTGAAATTGTTCATCTTGTCCCACAGCGTCGCCGTAGTCTCGATGAACGTCTTGAGGTCCAGGCCTTCCGCTGACTTGACCGGCGTGTTCATAAACGAGGTCGGGCCGTCGATCACAATGAGCGTCGCCAACCCGATCACGTTCAGCAGGACCCCGATCGCGATATGCCGGAGCTTGAGCGGCCCCTGCAGCACGTCCCAGGTGTACCAGTACAGATAGAGGACGATCGTTTCCGCGATGAAAAGCAGCGGATACCAGATGGCGAACACGTCAAAGAAATGGGTAATCAGCCACCCGCTCAATTGCGGGTAGGTGGCGAGCAGCACGAAGATGAAGAGGCCACCTGTCAGCGCGGTCATGCTATAGAGGATGGCCGTGACCTTGATGACCTCCTTCGCCAGCCGCTCGTAACGCGCGTCCTGGTTCTTCCAGCCGATGATCTCGCTGACGACCACGAAGATGGGCGCGCCGAGAATGAACGCGGCGAACAGGATGTGCAGTTGGGCCACGACCCAGACGGCAACCCGGTTCCCTCCGATGGGAAATTCATGCGGCTTGGGATCAGGGAGCTGCGCATAGGCCGCCGTCCCCACTAACAGGAGACCCGCCACAAGCAAGAGGCTACGTTGCCACGTCTTCATGCTCTCCCCGCTCCCTTGACTGGTTAACCGCGCTTACTTCCCGCCCTTCTTGGGTTCCTCTTTCGCAGGTGTGGCTGCCGGGGCCTTGCCGTCGCCGGCCGCAGGCTTCGCTTCGCCCGGAGCACCCGCCGCAGGAGCCGCCTTCCCGATCTCGGCCACCGGGACCCAATCCTTCTTCGCCACGTCGTAGCCCATGCCCTTGAGGCCGAAGTTCCGCTCATAGGCCATGACCTTCCAGCGGTCGTCCTCGCTCAGCTTGCTCTTCCAGGATTTCATCTTGGTGTTCGGCACGCCTTCCGAGATGCGCCAGAACCACACGCTGTCGGAGTAGAGCTTCATCCGCTCGCCCTTGCGGAAGTCGCGCGCGCCGGCCTTGACCGGTTTGCCGTCCTTGCCATGGCACGAGGAGCAGTTCACGTCGATGTTCTTGACGCCTTCGAATATCTCCTTGCCCTCAGCGATGATCTTTTCGTCGGCCCACCAGCCGGCCGGCATATGCTTGTCGGCGTATTCGGCCGGAGCGGGCGGAGGCGGGCCGGTGCTTTCCTGCTCTTCAGCACAGCCGGCCGCAAGGAATGCCACACCGCCAACGATCAACAATCCAATCAAGCTTGTGATCTTCATAATCGCTCCCAACTCCTTTCCCGTCTCCAGATTCCTCTCATAAAAAAGACGCTTTGCCGAGGGATCCAATCCCGGAAGCAGAAGCGCCCAAGTCGTACCGTGTTCTCAACCGCTTAACGTTTCTTCCCGCGCCGTTTAGCAGGCACGGCAGCCTGCCGGTGCCGGGCGCGCACAACCGCCACGCCGATCGCCGCCGCAACGAGGACCCCGCCCACTCCATACAACAACCAGAGTTTCGACGTGTCCTCCGTCCCAACGACTCCTCCTTGCCCGTCTCCAGCCGCTTCGGATTCAGGCCCAAACTCAACCCTTGTCTGGCGCTCGGCATGCGTGTCGGCCGGGTCAAACTCAGCCCGCATTTTTTTGACTTCGTCCAACCCCGATCGTTCGTCTTTGACAGAAATTTGAATGGGGTCCCCTGCATTCGAGTTGTGCAGGTGAAGAAGCAACTTATACAATCCAGACCCATCCGTGTAGCTGGTGACAGGATCAATTTTCTGGTCACGCAGATCCCTCGCCTGTACTTTGACATCCCGCACAGGCTTGCCGTCTTTATCCCGCACATGCCCGGAAATGGTAAACCGATGATCCATTTCGTGGGTCGCCCAAGCCGCACTCGGAATCAGCGCGCCCGACCCGATCAGACCGAAAAAGACCGCCGCGCGACCCCACGCCGGACTCAGCGCCATCACAAATTCAACAAGGCCCCGAGCGGCCCAGCTAAAGCCCGGCCTATCTAACATAGGCATCCACCTTTGTCAATAAATTCCTGCATTGTCGTAATGGCCTCTAAGCGCTCAGATTTAAAGAATAACTTACGGTATTTGCTGCCCCGGTTTACAGATGTCCGCGGGCCTGCGCCTCGGCCTTGATCTGCTCGGCTTCCGCCTTGCGTTCTGATTCCTTTTTTTGGACCCATGTCTCCCAGGATTTTCCCGAAGCGGTGTCCTCGCCGGTGAACGCAATGGCCCTCACAGCGGCATACGGGATCACCCGGCTACCGGGCTGGTCCCTGGGAAAGATCTGAAGGGCGGGAGGAGAGGCCGCGCTGTTCCGGTTGAAGATGTACCCGACGACCGTTTCGCCGGAGGCCAGATCCAGTGTCACGTCACCGCGGTAGTCGAACGCAACCTCGATGGCCTGACCGCGCTCGGCGTCGTTCGCCGGACGGAAGACCCGCCCTTCAGAATTCTGCGCGTCTGAGGAAGGAGACTTGTCGGCAGTCACGACTCGCGGGCTACCGGGATGTCGGCATCAACGTGGCCACGACCGTTCGCCCGAACCCCCGCAGGGAGCCGAACGTATCATCGACCGCAGACGCCTCGTATCCGCAGTGAACCATACAATCGGCGCATTTCTCGTTCCGGCCGGTCCCATAGCTGTCCCAGTCGGTCTGGTCCATGAGCTCCCTGAACGTCGCCACATAGCCGTCCTGAAGCAGGTAGCAGGGCTTCTGCCAGCCGAACACATTATAGGTCGGGTTGCCCCAGGGCGTACACTGGTAGTCGACCTTGCCCATGAGAAAGTCGAGAAAAAGAGGCGACTGGTTGAACCGCCAGCCGCTCTTGGGCCGATGCAGTATCCGCGAGAAGAGCTCGCGTGTCCGCTGCCGCTTGAGGAAGTTCTTTTTGTCGGGGGCCTTCTCGTAGCTGTAGCCGGGGGAGATCATCATTCCCTCGACGCCCAGCTCCATCATGGCGTCGAAAAACTTGCGGATGCGCTCGGGGGCGGCGTCGTCAAAGAGCGTCGTGTTCGTGGTGACCCGGAAGCCCCGCTTGAGAGCCGCCTTGATCGCCTTGACGGCGACGTCGTAGATGCCGTCACGGCAGACCGCCAGATCATGCTCTTCCTGCAGGCCGTCCATGTGAATGCTGAAGGTCAGGTAAGGTGACGGCTGGTATTCGTCGAGCTTGCGCTCCAGCAGGATCGCGTTGGTGCAGAGATAGACGTACTTCTTCCGCTCGACCAGCCCCTGGACAATCGCCGGCATGTCGGGATGAATCAGCGGCTCCCCGCCCGGGATGCTGACAATCGGCGCACCGCATTCCTCGGCCGCCGCCCAGCACTGCTCCGGCGTCAGGCGCTTGTCGAGGACATGATCGGGATACTGGATTTTCCCGCAACCCGCGCAGGCGAGATTGCAGCGAAAGAGCGGCTCCAGCATCAGCACAAGCGGATATCGTTTGACCCCGGTGAGCTTCTGGGTCAACACGTACTTGGTGACCGTGAACATCTGCGCGACAGGAACGGCCATAGCATGACTCCTCAGGTGGCTCTACGGAGAAGGACTTTATCACTCCAGAGGCCTGATCGTCAACGAACAAACCGGCATGCGGTGTGATAGACTGGGCGACACCGATGGTCGAACCAGCCAAGATTCCGGCAGGCCTCGAGCTGGACGCCTTGATCGCAGAGAAGGTCACGGGGATCACGCGCAATCGCCCCATTCCCCCCTACTCCACCGACATCGCGGCCGCCTGGACCGTGGTCGAGACCATGATCCGCAAGGACGGGGTCTATTTCGGCTGCCCGCACTTCAAGCACAAGCACCAGAGCCTCGCGTCGCTGGGTTATCCCGAGGGCACCGAGTGCTGGTACTGCGTGCTCAACACCAAGCTGCTCAACAAAGTCGTGCTCTGCGCCGACACGGCGCCGCTCGCCATCTGCCGCGCGGCCCTGCTGTGGGCCGTGAAACACGTCCCTGACGCGCAACCGAAGTAGCCATCGGAGATCTGGGCGGAGCCGGAGACTTAATTCAGAGCAAGAGGAGGTCGTGAGGTCCTGCTATGGTCAACGCAATTACTGGAAATGACGCGACAGAATATGCCGACCGCATGAAAAATGCCTTTCCGAACTTTAAGACCGCGTTTTTACCGGAATACGGCTCCTCGCCCTCGATGTTCGTACCGCAAGAGAGAGTGTACTATACCGTCAGCCACAACGGCCGGCCCGAAGCCTTGTTTGCCGTCCACTTCGATCGGGCAAGCAACGCGTTTGAGGCGACGATTTCATTTGCCCGGATCATTCTGAAGGACCAGTACGCGGCGGACGGATGGTGGTACGTGTTCGAGGCGGTGAACCACGCCATGCGGCCGCGCGGCGTGAAAATCGTACAAGCCCATCTGGAAACCAAGGGCAGCCGGAAGGCGTTTGCCAACCTTCAGGCACGATTCCCCTATGCCGTCAACATCACCGGAGCATTGGCCACGATCGATCTTGAACTGCTCCCACCCACGACTGAGGGATGAAGAAAGGGCTGGCACTTCGTTGCGCAGTCGGGTGAAACGCGAGATTGGGATCTGATGAAATCCATTGCCGGATGTATGAGTGTGCTGCTCTGCGCGATGGTCGCGCTTGCGGAGCCACCCACAACGATGTTTCCGCTACGCGACTTGCCGCCGGAGATGCAGACCAAGATGGCCCAACTTGCCCAGGTCCTCGCCGGCGCGATACAACGCGGGCAGTTAAGTGACGCGAAGCTTCAAGCCGCCCTGAGCGGTGGCGATGCCCCGGCGCTGATCCGCAGCCTCGGCCCCGAAGCGGCGCAACTGCTGCAAGACATCGCCGCCGGATTTAAGGGGAAGTACGCCGAGGAGGAATTGAACCTCATCCTAGGCGGGC
>JAVHQA010000084.1:16667-18039 GCA_036170875.1 Nitrospirales bacterium | reverse complement strand
AAGAGGGAGTCAATTTAAGGCCCTTCGACATGCTCAGGGCGAACGGAACGAAACAAGAGGGCGGGATAAATCCCGCCCCTACATCAGAGAAGGATTCAATACAGCGAGATTGCTTCATCGCTTCGCTCTTCGCAATGACAGCAGAGGAAAGCGGTGGCTGGCCCCGTATTCATAACACCCAATCGTTATGCGGCGTTCAAGGGGGAAATGCGTTCAATCTTGCTCTTCATGTTCCTTGCCGCATCCCAGAGATCAACGGCACGCTGGGCGTTCAACCAAAACTCAGGGGTGTTGCCAAACAGACGAGAGAGACGCAACGCCATTTCAGGGCTCACGGCGCGCCGTTCCCGAAGCAATTCGTTCACAGTCTGGCGTGACACCCCAAGCGCCTTGGCAAAACTCAATACGGTCAGCCCGTAGTCCGGCAAGAAATCCTCACGCAGCATCTCGCCAGGATGCGTGGGCCGAACCATCCTTTGTCTTTTTTTGGGAATGCTCATATCGCACCTCGCATCAGTGATAATCCGTCAACTCCACGTCATACGCGTCGCCGTCCACAAATCGAAAGCAAATCCGCCATTGATCGTTCACCGAGATGGAGTGCTGCCCCTTTCGATCCCTTTCCAGTTTATGAAGTCGGTTGCTGGAAGGAACCTTCAAATCTTCTAAGCGCGTCGCCAAATCGAGATATTCCAGCCTCCGCAACGCCCTTTTCCAGATTTCCGAAGGGAATCGCTTCGATTTGCCCGTCACGTACAACTCCTCCGTGTGCCTGTCAGCGAATGTTTTGACCACACCTTAGGTGTAAACTGTCACGTGACGCTTGTCAATGCTGATCTGGCCCCTCACCCTGTCCCTCGCCCTCGGTGGAGAGAGGGTTCTAAGAGGGTTCTATTGGATGGCCTGCATCAATTTCGCAATCGCCGCTTTGGGATCAGCTGCGGCTAAGACGGCCGAGACGACGGCGACGCCATCGGCGCCGGCGGCGCGCACGTCCCCCGCGTTCTTGGCCGTGATTCCACCAATAGCCACGACAGGAATGCGGACGCGGGCTCTCACCTCACGCAGCCCATCTACACCGACGACCGGACCGGGATTCTCCTTTGTCGCCGTCGGAAAAATTGGACCAAAGCCGATATAGTCCACCCCGCCTGACTCGGCCTCGACTGCCTGGGCAAGAGTGTGGGTGGAGATCCCGATCAGCTTGCCGGGTCCCAGGATTGCCCGCGCATCCGCCAGGGGCAAATCCTCCTGTCCGAGATGGACGCCGTCCGCCCCGATGGCTTTGGCGACATCCACCCGATCGTTCACAATGAAAATCCCGCCACCTTTTTGGACCAGCGGACACAAGACGGCAGCCATCTCATAGAGC
>JAVHQA010000084.1:0-16567 GCA_036170875.1 Nitrospirales bacterium | reverse complement strand
GCACTCGTCCAGCGCCCGCCGCATCCGGGCCAGCGACTCCTCACGGGTCTGACCGCGCACGATCAGCTTGGCAATCAGGGAATCGTAGTAGGGCGTGATTTCGGAGCCCGTTTCGATCGCGGTATCAATCCGCACCCCGGGGCCGCCCGGCAGCTGACAGCGCGTGATCCGGCCGGGCGAGGGCGTGAAGGTGACGGGGCACTCGGCATTGATCCGGCACTCGATGCTGTGGCCGCTGATCTTGACGTCCTGCTGCCTCCAGGACAGCGCCATGCCGGCGGCAATCTTGATCTGCTCCTTGATCAAATCGATGCCCGTCACCTCTTCCGTGATGGGGTGCTCGACCTGAATCCGCGTGTTCATCTCCATGAAGTAGAAGCGCCGCTCCTTGTCCAGAAGAAACTCGACCGTGCCCGCGTTGCGGTAGTGGACGGCCTGGGCCGCCTCGACCGCCACCCGGCCCAACTCCCGCCGGAGACGGTCGTCCACTGCCGGCGAGGGTGTTTCCTCGATGAGCTTCTGGTAGCGGCGCTGCACGGAGCAGTCGCGCTCCCCCAGGAAAATCGTCCGGCCCTTCTCGTCCGCCAGGATTTGGACTTCGATGTGCCGCGGTTCGATGAAAAATCGCTCGACGTACACGCCCTGGTCCCCGAACGCCAACGCCGCCTCCGCCCGGGCCGCCTGAAACGCATGGGACAACTCGCTCTCTTTGTTCACCACGCGCATACCGCGCCCGCCGCCACCTGCGGACGCCTTGATGATCACCGGATAGCCGATCTTGGCGGCCACCGCCGCGGCTTCCTGCTCGTTGGCGATCTCCCCCTCGCTGCCCGGCAGCACCGGTAGCCCGCGCTTGATCATAATGTCACGCGCCTTGGACTTGTCGCCCATGGTGGCGATGTTCTCCGAAGACGGCCCGATGAATTTGATCCCGATGGATTCGCAGACCTCGGCGAAGTGGGCGTTCTCGGCCAGGAAGCCGTATCCCGGATGCACCGCGTCGCACGCCGTGATCTCGGCCGCGCTCAGGATGTTGGGAATGTTGCGGTAACTCAGCGCGGGGTCGGCGGGCCCGATGCACAGGTGCTCGTCCGCGAGCCGCACGTGCATGGCACCCTTGTCGGCCTCCGAGTGGACGGCCACGCTACGGACGCCGAGCTCCTTGCAGGCCCGGATGACCCGCACCGCAATCTCGCCTCGGTTGGCGATGAGGATTTTCTTGAACACTCCTCAGTCCTCCGGCTGCGCGCCCGGCTCGATGAGGAAGATCGGCTCGCCGTATTCGACCGGCTTGGCGTTTTCGAGCAGGATCTTGACCACGCGCCCGTCCACCTCGGACTCAATCTCGTTCATCAGCTTCATCGCCTCGACGATGCAGAGCACCTGCCCCTTCTTCACGTACGCGCCTTCCTCGACGTAGGACTCGGCATAGGGGGACGCCGACCGGTAAAACGTGCCCACGATGGGCGACCGCATGGTGATCAGGCCCTCCAGGGATGGATCGGCGGGGGGCGTTTCAGACGGAGCCGCGCCCTGGACAGGGGAAACGGGAACCGCCACGTGAGTGCCCCCCGCGCCTTCCCGGCGCAACCGGATGCGAAGCCCGTTCCGCTCGACCTCGAGATCACCCACACCCGCGGCCTGAAACACCGCGATCAGATCCTGCAGGGTTTTTGGATCGACCAGGGCGTCCGGGCGCGGCTTGGGCTCCGGCTTGGCCGCCTTCTTGGCGGGCTTGGCTGGACGGCCCTTCATCAGGCCCGCTCCACGTACTCGCGGCTGCGAGTGTCCACTCTGACCATCACGCCCTCGTCAAGATAGAGCGGGACCTTGATGGTCGCCCCGCTTTCGAGCGTGGCCGGCTTCGATCCGCCGGAGGCCGTATCCCCGCGCACGCCAGGGTCGGTCTTGACGACCTTCAGCTCCACAAAAATCGGCAGCTCCATGCCGATCGGCACGCTCTTATGGAGCACCAGTTTCACGGTCATCTGTTCCTTGAGCAGGTCCCATCCGTCACCCAGCTGATCCCGGCCGAACGTCAGCTGCTCATAGGTGGTGGTGTCCATGAAGGTGCACTGATCGCCCTCCGCGTACAGAAAGGTCATCTCGGGCTCTTCCAGGTCTGGCGTCGGCAGCTTTTCTCCCGAACGGTACGTCCGCTCGATGACGTTGCCTGATCTGAGGCTCTTCAATTTTGTCCGCACAAAGGCTCCCCCTTTGCCCGGCTTGACGTGCTGAAACTCGATGATCGTGAACGGCTCCCCGTCCAGCTCGAGTTTCGCGCCATTTTTAAATTCCGACGTTGCAATCACGTGTGTCTCGCTCCTTCTCCTGGTTCATGCCTGCTATTTTTTTGCTGTCGCCTGCTGCGCCCGCACGTGCGCGACGGCCGCCCGGAGTCCCAGCGCGTAGCTGTCCGCGCCAAAGCCCGCGATCTGGCCGACTGCCACCCCGGCAATATAGGAATGCTGGCGGAACTCCTCGCGACGGTAGATATTGGACAGGTGCACCTCAATGGTCGGAATGCCGACGCCCGCAACGGCGTCGCGCAGGGCGATGCTCGTGTGGGTATAGGCTCCGGGGTTGATCACGAGCGCATCGTGCCGGCCCCCCGCCTTCTGTATCCATTCCACCAATTCACCCTCGACGTTCGACTGGTGAATCGTCACCTCCACGCCGAGCTCCCGCGCCAGGGATTCCACGTCCCCGTTGATGGTGTCGAGCGTGACCGTCCCATAGACGTCCGTTTCACGTGTGCCCAGCAGGTTGAGGTTCGGCCCGTGGAGAACCAGAATGTTCACGGCTGGCGCCGCTCCCGAATCACGGAGAGCCATCCCTCGAGGCGACGGATGCGGGCCTTGCGCGAGGCTTGAGCCGGTGTCTCCTTCGGAGCCTCGCCCTCTTCCAGCGCCATGATCCGCTCGTGCAGCTTCATGTTGTCGGGGTCCTTTTCGACCAGCCGGCGGTAGACATCAAGCCCCTTCTCGCGGTGCCCCTGAACGATGTAGAGCTCCGCCAGGGTCTCGCTGTCGGTCTCTTCGGTCGAGTCCTCCATGGCGAGCGAAATTCCTTCGTTGGCAGGAGCAGCGGGTGCCTGCCCCTCAACAACGGGAGACTTCTCAAGGCGGACGGTGTCAGGCCGTTCGGCGGACACAGGCGTATCTTTGGCTTTTTTCGATGGCGCCGCCTTGTCTCCTTCTTGGGACTTTTCCGCGGCGGGCGCTCCCAATAATTGCTCCAGCAAGTCTTTCATCTCGCGATCCCTGGGATTGGCCTGAAGCACGGATTCGCAGGCCTTGGCCGCCGCATGCGTGTCGCCCAAATCCTGATACACCTTCGCCAGGTGGCGGTACGCCGCGAAATTGTCCGGGGACGTTTTAATGACTTGCTCCAACTCGACGCGCGCCAGCGCGAGATCCCCGGAGGTATGATAGATTTCTCCGAGCATCACCCGGGCGCTCACCATTTTGGGGAATTTTTTCAGCCCCTGCTGAAGGGTCTCGATCGCCTTGCCGAATTGACCCGCATCCGCAAGTTCCTTGGCGTCAGTCGTGAACGCCCGTGATACCGATTCCGCCATTAGCTGGTCCCTCCCTTCTGCAACCGATCAGTCGGAAAATCCAGGACAGCGTCAAGTATCCGATGCGCCAGTTCCAGCTTGGACATGAGCGGTAGCGCATCGCAACGGCCCGCGCGATCGAGCAGGGTCGCCCGGTTCGTCTCGGCGCCGAACCCGGCCCCCGGCTCCGTGACGTTGTTGGCCACGATCATGTCCAGCGCCTTCCGGCGCAGCTTTGCCCGGGCGCGCTCGACCAGGTCGCCGGTTTCAGCCGCAAACCCGACGACGAGCCGGCCGGCCCGGCGCGGCGGCAGATCCATCAGAATATCCGGCGTCGGCTCGAGAGCCAGCATCCGCGGCCCGCGCCCCTTCGGAATCTTTCCGGGGGACGACCCGGCGGGCCTGAAGTCCGCGACCGCCGCCGCCATGATGAGGACATCGGAATCCACAAACCGGGTGATGACTTCCTTCCGCATGTCCTCGGAGGTCACAACCGGCACCACCGTCACGCCGGGAACCGGCGGCAGGGCGGTGGGGCCCGCAATCAGGACCACCCCGGCACCGCGATCGCGTGCGGCCTCGGCGAGCGCCCAGCCCATCTTCCCGGAGGAGCGATTCGAGATGAACCGGACCGGATCGAGCGCTTCCTGCGTGGGCCCGGCCGTGATAAGCACACGCCGGCCTTTGAAGTCCTTGGCGGGATGCAGCGCTCCCGCAATCGCCAACAGGATCGCGTCCTCTTCCGGAAGACGTCCCATGCCGGTTCGTCCGGAGGCCAGCGGCCCCACCTCGGGCTCCAGCACAGTGACACCTCGCTGCCTGAGCGTCAATACGTTGCCGCGTACCGCCGGGTGGGTCCACATGCCGCCGTCCATGGCCGGCGCCACCACTACCGGGCACTCCGCCGCCAACGCCAGCGTAGAAAGCAAGTCGTCGGCGAGACCATGCGCCAGCTTCGCCACGCAATGGGCCGACGCGGGTGCGATCACGAGCAGATCAGCCGATTCCACCAGCGAGAGGTGCGGCATGCCCGTACTCGCTGGAGGGGCGCCGGATGGCGCAAAAAGGTCTGTACCGACAGGACAGCCGGTAAGTTCCTGGAACGTGAGCGGGCCGACGAACCGCTGCGCGGTGTGCGTCATGACGACCCGCACGGTCGCCCCCTCGGTCATCAGACGGCGCGCGAGCGACACCGCCTTGTACGCAGCGATGCTCCCCGTCACGCCCAGCACGATGGTCTTCTCCCGGAAGCGCCCGACCGGCGCCCGGGAGGTGCGGTTAGTCGTCTTCACTCGCCTCCGCCGGCTTGGAGTCGTCCGCGACGACGCTCAGGTCTTTCTTGATCTCGGCGGCATCCGCTCCCGCGACCTGGGCCATGGTCAGCTTTTCAAGCTCGCGCTCGCGCTGCTTGCGGGCATCCTTCATGGCCTTTTGCGCATCCTTGCCGACGAGAAAATGAATTTTGCCGTTGAGCATTTCCTCCAGCGCGATCGTCGTGGGCTTGGTGTGCCTGGTCGGCAGCGCAGGGCGGGCGCCCTGCATCAACTGCCGGGCCCGCTGGGCCGTGATGATGACCAACCGGCTTCGCGACTCAGTGGACAGCTTCGAATAATCCGGCAACAACGATAATGCGTCCATTTAATTACTGCCTCCCTCATTCCCTAATAAGTCATTTTCCAAGACCGACAGGTCCAGCGCGGCCGTCCTCGTACGCTCGGCCAGTACGATGGCTTCGAGCTGACGAGCCGAAAACTTAAAGTCATCGTTGATAATTATATGCATATAGTCGCGATAGTGCTTAACCTCATCCTTTGCCTTTTTCAGTCTCCTGGTGATCTCTTCAGGGGAATCCCCTTTCCGGCCCTCCAGACGATGGCGGAGCACATCCAGGGACGGCGGCAGGATGTAGATCGAAACCGCCTCCGGCTCATGCCGCCGTATCTGCATGGCGCCCTGCGTGTCAATATCGAGCAGGACATCGCTCCCCTGCGCAATCCATTCCCGGATGGGCGCCCGGGGGGTCCCGTAGAGATTCCCATAGACCTCGGCCCACTCGAGAAAGGCGCCCTCCTTGATCATGTCGCGGAACGCCGCCTCATCCACGAAATGGTAATCGCGGGATTCCACTTCGCCCGGGCGGGGCTTGCGCGTGGTGCACGAGACCGAGTACCGCACGTCCGGCAACCGGGCGACAAGCTCCTGACACAGGGACGTCTTGCCGGCCCCGGAGGGCGCGGACACGACGAAGAGCGTCCCCTGACGGCGCCTGTCCGGCCTACCCCTACTCGACATTCTGTACCTGCTCGCGGATCTTCTCAAATTCCGTCTTTAGCGAGACGATCTCCTGCGTCACGGCCGTGTCGCCAACTTTCGAGCCGATCGTGTTGACCTCCCGATTCATCTCCTGTAGCAGGAAGTCCAGGCTGCGTCCCACCGGCTCTGACTTGCGAAGAAAATTCCTGAACTGGTCCAGATGGCTGTCCAGTCGGGTCAGTTCCTCGCTCACGTCGCTCCGATCGGCCAGCAGCGCGACTTCCTGCGCAACCCGGATCTGGTCCACCCCGTCCTTTCCTCCGCCCACGTTTTCCAGTAACCGATTGACCCGTTCCTGCAACCGCGCCTGCCGGTCCTGCACGATGGCGGGCAACCGGAGCCGGACCGCCCGCAAGCGTTCGGCGATCTCCTTCAGCCTGGCCAGCAGGTCCCGCTCCAGCGTGCGGCCCTCATGCCGGCGCATGCGATCCAGTGCCTTCAGCGCCTGTTCCAGTACTTTTTCCGCCGCGCGAACCGTTCCCGGATCTTCAGCCGCCAGTTCGGCCGGCTTGATGATATCCCGAAACCCGGCCAGCAAGGCCACGTCCGGAGTCCCCTTCAGACCGAGCTCCCGCTGCAGTTCTTTGAGCAGCGCGAGGTATCGGCGCGCCAGCGGCCGGTCCAGCACAAGCCCCCGCCCCGGATCCCGCTCGCCGCTGAAGTTCACCGCCACGTCCACCCGCCCGCGAGCCACGTAGGACTGGACCAGATTTCTGATCCGGTCCTCATGGGCCTGCAAAGCGCGGGGCACTTTCGCCACGATCTCGCTGTGGCGATGGTTCACCGACCTGATCTCCACCGTAATCGGCGTGCTTTTATGACGGCCTTCGGCCCGGCCATACCCGGTCATGCTGCGGATCATACGGGGCGCTTCCCTTCCCATGGACACAGCGCGTACAACCGGCATGCCTGGCATTGGGGCGCGCGCGCCCGGCAGACATGTCGGCCGTGCAGCAGCAACTGGTGCGAGCCCCTCGTCCAGGAGGCCTTCGGCAACAGGCGCTGCAGCGCGACCTCAACCTTCTCCGGGTCATCCGTATCCGCCAGCCCCAGCCGTTGAGCCACGCGTTTCACATGCGTGTCAACGACCACCGCGGGCACCCCGAAGCAATTGCCGAGGATGACGTTGGCCGTCTTGCGGCCCACACCGGGAAGGGTGATCAGATCGTCCATCACCCTTGGCACCTGTCCCTCGAACCGACTGACCAAGACCTGCCCGCAACGGATGAGATTCCTGGCTTTCGCCTTATAGAACCCCGTCGATCGGATCTCCTTCTCAAGAACGGCCGGATCGGCGTTCGCATAGTCCTCAGCCGTCCGGTACCTGACAAACAGCCCCGGGGTCACCTGGTTCACCCGCGCATCCGTGCACTGGGCCGACAGGATCGTGGCCACCAGCAACTGGAGCGGTGTCGCAGACTGGAGGGCCACCTTGGGATTTTGGATTTCCTCATCAAGCAGCTTGAGGAGCCGGCTCGCCATGTCCATGGAGCGACCCATCGCCTTGAAAAGACAAGCCATGTTAGCAGGGAAGGACAGCCTGGGTCAAACTCCAGAGCCGCTTTTCGACCGCCTCCAGCAAGGGCAGCAGCGTCTCCGGCCGCACGGCCGAGACCGCCACCCCTCCCAGCCGTACGCTGAGGATGGCCGCCTGGGCCGGATCAACCCGGTCGGCCTTGTTCAAAGCCAGCACGCGGGGGACCCGATCGAGGCCCAGTTCCCGTAAAATCCCCTCCACGACCGTCACCTGCCGCTCCAGGGTCGGGCTGCTGATATCGGCGACATGCAGCAGCAAGTCGGCATCATGCAGTTCCTCGAGGGTGGCGCGAAACGCGCCCATCAGCTCCTCGGGGAGATCCCGGAGGAACCCGACCGTGTCGGTCACAATCGCCTCACGGTCCGCCGGGAACCGCAGGCGCCGGCTGGCCGTATCCAGGGTGTCGAAAAGACGGTCGTGCGCCGTGACCCGGCTGCGTGTCAGGACGTTCAGCAGGGTGGATTTTCCGGCGTTCGTGTACCCGACGATCGAGATGATCGGGACTTCCCGGCGCAGCCGCCGTGCCCGCTGCTGGGCGCGGTTCCGGGCCAGCGCCTCGATCTGTTTTTCGAGATGCGTGATCCGGTCCCGCACCCGCCGGCGATCCACCTCCAGCTTCGTCTCGCCCGGGCCACGCCCCCCGATACCGCCCGCCAACCGGGACATCGCCGTCCCCTTTCCGGTGAGGCGCGGCAGGAGATAGCGCAGCTGGGCCAGCTCGACCTGGATCTTCCCCTCCCGGCTGTGCGCCCGCCGGCTGAAAATATCCAGAATCAATTGCGTCCGGTCAATGACCTTGATCTCCGTGACCTCCGCGATCGCAGTGGCCTGGGCCGGCGTGAGGTCCTGGTCAAAGACCAGAAAGTCCACCCCATGCTGAAGCGCCTTGATCACCACTTCCTTGAGCTTGCCGCTGCCCAACAGATACTTCGCATGAATCGCCTGCGGCCGCTGGACGACCTGGTCCAACACCACCAGGCCGGCCGACCGTGACAGTTCCGCCAGCTCCACAAGCGACTCTTCCTGGTCGGCAACGCTCTGCCGGGAAACGCTGACCAGAATGGCCTGCTCCTGGTCGTCATTCACCAGGTGCGCGGGTCTGGTCCGGCTCAATTCCTCTTCGAGCGCGCGCAGAAATTCTCCGAGGTGCACGTCGCACTCCTGCAGCGCGACAGGCTTCCAGATTTCATACGGCTTGCCGGCTTGATTCGGAGGGAGAATGTTGGCGGCGTACAGATGCCCAGGCTGGCCGTCGTCGTTGACGCCGACGGCCGCAATCAGGTCAAGCCGCAGAAGCGCCAGATCGGTCAGGTCGTCCTGGCTCAGCGGTTCGTCGCGAAGGTGCGTGTGGACCAGCCGGATCCCGCGAAGCGAGCGCCGCCCCAGTCGGTACCCCGACAGGTCCGGCAGCACGACCTCGCGGTCGTTGCCGATGATCACGTCCTCAACAGCCCCGCGCCGGTTGATCAGCACCCCGATCTGCCGGCCGATTTCACGTGACAGGCCGGTGCAGAAGCGGGCAAGTTCCCAGGAAATGATCGCATCCTCCGGCACCCGCCGGCGGTACACGTGTTCCAGCCGTCGAAGCTGGTTGGGCTTGAGGCCCGTCAGATTGCCGTGCGGGGATGACATGGCCGTCCCCTCTCAGCCGCCGACGGCCCAATCCGCCCGGGGCTCGAATTCCAGCGTCGCGACACGCCCGCCCTGAAAGAGCCGGGCGCCGGCAATCGCGATCATGGCCCCATTGTCCGTGCAGTAGCGAAACGGCGGGATGTGGACCGCAAGCCCTTCTTCTTTCCCGCGCGCTTCGAAGCGGGCGCGCAATTGCGAGTTGGCGGCCACGCCTCCGGTCACCACCACGTCGCGCGCGCCCGCCAGACGGGCCGCGGCAAGGGTCTTCTCCACGAGGACTTCGACAATGGCCTGCTGGAATCCCGCCGCGACGTCCGGCACGTGCCAGGAACGCCCCGTGGCGTCGCAGTCGCGCAGGTAATACAGCAGGGCGGTCTTGATCCCGCTGAAACTGAAATTGAGATCGTCGCAGGTGGGATACGGGCGGGGAAACGGAGCTTTGCGAGGATCGCCCTCCCGCGCCAGTCGGTCGATGATGGGGCCGCCGGGATAGTCCAATCCAAGCATCCGGGCGGCCTTGTCAAACGCCTCCCCCGCCGCATCATCCAGAGTCCGCCCCATCAGCACCGACTCCCCCCACGCCTTCACGTGGTACAGGTTCGTGTGCCCGCCCGATGCGATGAGCGCGACAAACGGCTGGGTCACACGGGTGGCGCCGAGCCACGATGCGCTCAGATGGCCCTCCAGATGGTTGACGGGAATCAGCGGGATGCTCAGAGAATACGCCAGCGCTTTGCCGTAGGACACGCCGACCAGCAACGCGCCAATCAGCCCGGGCCCGCCGGTCACCGCGATCGCGCTGAGATCGCGCACGCCGACACCCGCGCGCGCGAGGGCCTCCTGCACCACCAGATCGATGGACTCGATATGGCGGCGGCCGGCCAGCTCGGGCACCACGCCGCCGAAGCGGGCATGGGTCTCAACCTGCGACCGCACGACCTCTGCCAGCACGACGGCATCGGACCCGGCCACCGCAGCCGCGGTCTCATCGCAGGACGTTTCGATTCCGAGAATCAGCGGACGGCTTGGGGGAGAGAATGCCGTTGGATCAGACGCCAGCCAGCGCCTCTTCTTCGACAAACGCCGGCGCCCCGTCTTTGAGGACCACTTTGACCTTGTGGGAGTCCTTGAACCGCCCCCTGATCAATTCCTCCGAAAGCGGATCGCCGATATTCTTCTGGATGCAGCGCCGCATCGGGCGGGCGCCGTACACGGGCTGGTACCCTTCCTGAATGAGGAAGGCCTTGACCTCTTCCGACACCTCGAGCTCGATCCCGCGCTCCGCCAGGCGCTGATTGAACTCAACCAGAAGATTGTCCACGATCGTGACCAGATGCGTCTTGTCCAGCGGGTGGAAGACGACCACTTCGTCGATGCGGTTGAGGAACTCCGGGCTGAACGTGTGCTTGAGCTCGCCCAGGATGCTGTCCTTCTGGCGAAGATTGAGTTCATCCGAGGTATCGCGCTGAAACCCGAGCGAGGCTCCCTTGATGAAGCGGGTCCCGATGTTCGAGGTCATAATGATGACCGTGTTCTTGAAGTCCACCTTCCGCCCCAGGCTATCCGTCAGCACGCCGTCGTCCAGCACCTGCAACAGCACATTAAAGAGATCCGGATGGGCCTTCTCGATCTCATCGAAGAGCACCACAGAATACGGCCGGCGGCGCACCCGTTCGGTGAGCTGCCCGCCCTCTTCGTAGCCGACGTACCCGGGAGGCGCCCCGAACAACCGCGAACTGCTGAACTTCTCCTGGTACTCGGACATGTCGATCCGAATGAGCGAGTCCTCGGTGTTGAACAGGAACCCCGCGAGCGCCCGCGCCAGTTCAGTCTTCCCGACGCCCGTCGGTCCCATGAAGATAAATGACCCGATCGGCTTCTTGGCTTCTTTTAGCCCGGCCCGTGAGCGCCGGATGGAGCGCGCCACAGCGGAGACGGCTTCATCCTGGCCGACCACGCGCTTGTGCAATGCCTCTTCCATGCGCAACAGCTTCAGGGATTCCTCCTCTTCGAGCTTGAACAGGGGGATGCCCGTCATCTTGGAGACCACGTACGAGACGTCATCCTTGGTGATCACCGGCCGGTTCTTCTCCTGGCTCTTCTTCCATTCCCGCTTGGAATCTTCCAGGAGCTTGCGCAGGCGCTCTTCTTCCTCGCGGAACTTTACGGCTTCCTCAAAGTTCTGGAGGGCGATCGTCAGTTCCTTCTCGCGGGCGACCTTCTTGAGCTCCTGTTCCAGGGCGCGCAGATCGCCGGGCAAGGCATAGGCCTGCAGCTTGGCGCGCGACCCCGTCTCATCGATCACGTCAATGGCCTTATCGGGAAAGAACCGATCCGTGATGTACCGATCCGCGAGCTTGACGGCCTCGGTGATGGCCTCCTCCGTGATTTCGATGCCGTGGTGGCTCTCATACCGATCGCGCAGCCCCTGGATGATGCGGATGGTCTCCTCCACGCTGGGCTGCTGCACATAGATGGGCTGGAAGCGCCGTTTCAGCGCCCCATCCTTTTCAATGTGCTTGCGATACTCATCCAGGGTGGTCGCGCCGATGCACTGGATCTCGCCCCTCGAGAGCGCGGGCTTGAGCATGTTGGAGGCGTCAATGGATCCCTCTGCCGCGCCGGCCCCGACCAGCGTATGGAGCTCATCGATGAAGATGATCACGTTGCCCGCCTGAACGATCTCCTTCATGACCACCTTGAGACGCTCTTCGAACTGGCCGCGATACTTGGTGCCGGCCACAAGCGACCCCAGGTCCAGCGCGATAACGCGCCGATTGAGCAGATTATCGGGAACCTCCGAGCCTACGATGCGCTGGGCGAGCCCTTCGACGATCGCCGTCTTGCCGACACCGGCTTCCCCGATCAGCACCGGGTTGTTCTTGGTCCGCCGGCTGAGGATCTGCAGCACTCGCTCGATCTCGTCCTGGCGGCCGATGACCGGATCCAGTGAGCCTTCCTGCGCCAGGTGGGTCAGGTCGCGCCCGAATTCATCCAGGGCCGGAGTGTTGCTCTTGCGATCGCGCTCCCGCGGGGAACTTTTGCGCAGAAACGACACCGTTAATTGGCGGGCGGTCAGGAGGTTGGCGCCCAGGCTCCGGAGAATTTTTCCGCCGATGCCCTCCTCTTCCCGCAGGAGGCCGAGTAAAAGGTGCTCTCCGCCGATATGGTTATGGCCCAACAGACGGGCCTCTTCGACCGCATATTCGATGACTTTCTTCACCCGCGGACTGAAGGGAATCTCCCCAAAGGTCATCGTCGTCCCGCCGCCCGGAAGGTTCCGTTCGATTTCGAGGCGAACCTGCTCGGAGGAGAGCCCCATCTTTTTCAGGATCATCAGGGCAACGCCGTCGCCCTCGCGCAAAATGGCCAGAACGAGATGCTCGGTGCCCAGATAGTCATTCTGGTGCCGCTCGGCCTCTTCGCGCGCCAAGACGATGATTTTTCGGCCTTTGTCGGTGAATCGTTCGAACATTCGGTCTCCTCCCCGGCTGGTCGGGTGCCTCTACGGTGTGTCGGCCGTTTGCGGAGAATTCTTGAATGTTATTCTATCCATCGTTACCCTCACTGTCAAGGGCGCAACCCTCCCCGGAAAAGTCTTCAAGCGATCAAAGTCGCCACACTATCATCACGCTCTTGCTAACGTAGGTAATGTTACGATGCGTTTCATTGACAACTCGCGCGCGCGCCGATAGAATGGGCGCGAATGAAACGCATCGGCATCATCGTCAAGCCTGAGTCGCCCGACGCCCAGGCGCTCCTGCAAGAGCTTGTGCCCTGGCTGCGGGCCCGCGGCAAAGAGCCAATGCTCGACCCGCCCACCGCTGCGCTTGCAGGAGAGACGGCCTCGTACCAGAAGAAGGATCTCGCCACGCTCGCCGACATGCTGGTGGTGCTGGGGGGGGACGGCACCATGCTGGCCGCCGCCCGGCTGGTCGAGGACCGGCCCATTCCGATCCTTGGAGTCAACGCCGGCGGCCTGGGGTTCCTCACCGCCGTCACCCGCGAGGCGGCCTGCACGGCTCTGGAGCGCGTCTTCTCCAAGTCCTTTTCGGAAGAGGAACGCCTCATGCTGCGCGTCCGGGTCATGCGGAAGGGCGAGAAAGTCATCGAGGCCTCCGCCCTCAACGACGCCGTGATCAGCAAGGGCGCGCTGTCCCACATGGTGCAGATGGAGATCTCGATCAATGGGCAGTTCGTCACGCGCTTGCGGGGAGACGGACTGATCGTCTCCACCCCGACAGGCTCCACCGCCTATTCCATGTCCGCGGGTGGGCCGATCCTGAATCCCTCGGTCCACGCGCTGATTCTCACGCCCATCTGTCCTCACACCCTCACCAACCGGCCCATTGTAATTCCCCAGGACGTCCTCCTCGAAGTGGTGCTGGTCAGCAAAGACCAGGGCGCAACGGCCACCTTCGACGGGCAGGTCGGCATCGCGCTGCAGCCGGACGACACGGTTGAGATCCGGGCCTCGAACAACAAGACCCGCCTGATCCGGTTTCCCGACCGGTCCTACTACGATATGCTCAGCAACAAACTGAAGTGGGGAGAGAGCTAGCGGGACGCCGGGACTTTCGCGCCCGCCTTGTGCGTGCGGATCGCGGCCAGCATCTCCTCGTTGGTGGGAAATTTGAACTCTTCGATGTCGCGGCGCTGGCCTTCCTGTTTCTCCATCTCGCTCAAGACCACCAGATCGTCGGCCCGCACGAGGTCCGGTTGCCGGCTTCTCAGGAGGGTTTCCAGCCGCCGAAGCATCTGTGCAGCGTCCTCGGAAGGCGGGGATGTTCTGGTGGCCAGGTACCGCGTCACGACCTCGCCGCACCACTCGCCGTCACGCTTGGCGACGCCGACCAGCCCTTCGCTCGCCTTGCGCGCCCACCCGCACAGAAAGATCCCCGGCAGAACTGCGCCGGCCGCTTCGTCGTAGGCCTGGAACAGACTGTCATCAGGATCATTCTGGGTCCGGTGCGGATTCGTGATGAAGTTCCCCTCTTTATAGGGAAGGCCCACCTTCTCGTCCACCCGGTCGCCGACGGCGAAGACGACGCTGTCGCACGGCAGGGTGTACGTGGTCTTCATGCCCACGGCCGCCGTATCGGCGCCCTTGATCTCCAGCCTGGTGTCCTCGAGTTCCAGGCCGGTGACGTGATGCTGCGCGTCGGCCAGGACCCGCTTCGGCGAGGACAGAAAATGGAAGCGCATGCGGGTCTGGCTTTCCGGAGACTCGCACTTCGTGAACTCCGCCTTCATCTCGTCCAGCACCTTCTCCGCAGACTGCCCCACCGCCTCCATGCGCGCGGCAACCCGGGCAAGCTCCTTGGCAAGCGACTCCTGGTCGATATACGAACAGACGGCGCGGATCTCCTTCTGGTTGTACTTGCGTTCGGCCGGTCCCCGCCGCGCCACCACATGGACTTCCGCCACGTGCTTCCGGCTCGAGAGCCAGTGCGCGATGTCCACCATCACATCCCCGATGCCGATGACCGCCACGCGCCGGCCCATCTCGAACGGACGGGTGCCGAAGCCCGGCAGCAGATTGAAGTGATAGACGCAGTCCTTGGCGTGATAGACCCCCTTGGCCGTCTCTCCCTCCATGCCGATGGTCTTGGTGCCCTGGGCGCCGGTGGAAAACACCAGCGCGCCGGGCGCGAGCGCGCGCAGCTCGTCGACGGTCACATGCGCGCCGCTGCCGACCATCACGTTGCCGAAGTAATGGATGTTGGGGCGGGTCAGCACCTCCCAGTAGCCCTTGCGCAACCCGCCGCGCAGCTTGTGCTTGCCGGGGTAAATGCCGTATTCGGCGAGCCCGCCGAACTTGATGTCCCGATTGAGCACGACGACTTCGTGCCCCTGCTTGGACATCAGGTTGGCGACCGAGAGGCCGGCCGGGCCGGCTCCGACCACGATGATCACATGTTTCGCGCTCATCGGCGGGTGCGTCCTCTACAACCCTTCCCCTTAGGCAAAAATAAGCGCCGACGCTAGCATACGGACGAACGCATTGTCAAAAACACCGGTCATCCGCCGGCGCCGCCCGGCTTGTCACCGGTCAGGCCCGGTTCGGTCATGCGCCAGGGGTCCAGGAGGTGATTGAGCCTGGACTCCGGCAGGATTTTCTTCATCAGCGCCACCTCGCGGACGGTCTTGCCGGACTTGTAGGCTTCCTTGGCGATCTGGGCCGCCGCCTCGTACCCGATCTCGGGCGCGAGAGCCGTGCACATGGCCAGGCTCTGCTCGATGCCGGCGCGACACCGTTCCTGATCGGCCACAATGCCTTCCACGCACCGAACCGCAAAATTTTCAGAGGCCCGCGCCAGCAGCGCGATGGATTGCAGCAGGTTGTGCGCCATGACCGGCAGCATCACAAGCAGCTCGAAGTTGCCGGCCTGCCCCCCGACGGTGATGGCGACGTCGTTGCCGATGACTTGCGCCGAGACCATCACGACGGATTCGGCGATGACAGGGTTGACTTTCCCCGGCATGATGGACGACCCGGGCTGGGTCTCCGGCAGGAGGATCTCCGCGAGGCCGCACCGCGGCCCTGAGCCCAGCCACCGCAGATCGTTGGCGATCTTCATCAGGCTGACCGCGACGGTCTTGAGCGCCCCGCTGGTCTCGACCAGGGCGTCCTGGGCGGCCTGCGCCTCGAAATGATTGCGCGCTTCCCGCAGCGGGCATTTCGTTTCCCGCGCCAGCAGGCCGATCACGCGCAGGGCGAATTCGGGATGCGCGTTGAGGCCCGTCCCCACGGCCGTCCCGCCCAACGCCAGCTCGCCCAGCGAGGCACGCGTACGCTCCACCCGCTGGATGCCCAGCTCGATCTGCCGGGCATAGCCCGAAAACTCCTGGCCGAGCCGGATGGGCGTCGCATCCTGCAGATGCGTCCGCCCGATCTTGACGATGGGGTCGAACTCCTTGGCCTTCACCGCCAGGGCCGTATAGAGCCGCTTGAGGGCCGGAATCAGCGCCTTGTCGATCTGCTCCAGGGCCGCCAGATGGATCGCGGAGGGAATGACGTCGTTGCTGGACTGGCCCATGTTCACGTGATCGTTCGGGTGCACGAGCTTGCTGCCCCGCTCCCCGCCCAGGAACTCAGCCGCCCGGTTCGCGATCACTTCATTGACGTTCATGTTCGACGACGTCCCAGACCCGGTCTGGAAGATATCCACCGGAAACTGGTCGTCCAGCTGACCCTCGATCACTTCCTGGGCCGCCTGGCGGATCGCCTTGGCGATCTTGGGATCCAGGAACCCCAGTTCCGTGTTCACCCGGGCCGCCGCCCACTTGATCAATCCCAACGCCCGGATCATGGACCGCGGCACGCGCAGCGAGCTGATCGGAAAGTTCTCGATCGCCCGCGCAGTCTGGACGCCGTAATAGGCATCGGCTGGAACGTCCATCTCCCCCATCGTGTCACGCTCGATCCGCGCGGCGCCGCCCGACGTCTTGCCCGGCGGTCTCCTCGTCAAATAGATGATCTTCGCCTTGCCCTTGCCCGTCTTGATCGGCGGCTTGGAACCTCG
>JAVHQA010000083.1:0-3946 GCA_036170875.1 Nitrospirales bacterium | reverse complement strand
TCAAGAGCGATCGCAAGGAACTCAGGGACGACCGGCGCGAGCTGCGGGACGATCGCCGGGAACTGCGTGAAGACGTGAAGTCGGGCGCGAGCAAGGATGAGATCAGGAAAGATGTCAGGGAGACGCGGGAAGATCGGAGAGACCTGCGGGACGACCGGCGCGACCTGCGCCAGGATCTCAAGGATCGGCCCACTCCCGGACCCGGCCCCGGTGGAGAACTGCGCCGTGACGCGCGCGAGCTGAGGGACGACCGGCGGGAGACCCGCGAAGATCGCCGTGAACTCGAAGAGCGCGAGAAGCTCGCGCGCATCAAGGAGGACCGGCGTGAACTGCGCGACGACATCAAGTCAGGCGCCAGCCGGGAAGAAATCCGGAAGGATCGGCAGGAGATCCAGGGTGATCGGAAAGAGATACAGGGCGACCGTCGCGAACTGCGGCACGATCGCCAGGAAACGCGCCATGATCGGCGGGAAATGGCCGGTGATCGGGGGGCTCGCGGCGGCGGGCCCGGCGGAAGCGGTCCAAGGGGCGGCGGTCAGGGCGGAAACCGTGGCGGAGGCGGCGGCCGCGGGCGCTGACGCTTCTGTTACACCAGCGGGGCAGCGCTGCGCTGCCCCGCTTGACTTTTTCCTACCTACTTGTTCCGCTGGTAGAACATCTCGAGCGCATCCCGGTAACCCGCCACCCGCCCTTCCTCATAGGCGTTTTCCAGCCGCTGCTTGAGACGGTCCACGTCCCGCTCACGCTTGCGATCCACGGCGTTTTGATTGAGCAGGTTGAAGAGCGCCACGTGCACGATCTTGCTCCGGCGGATTTCCATCTCTTCGCTGATCCAGCCGGCAAACACCTTCGGCGCATGCTCTTCCACAATCGTGGGCTTGAAGGCGTCGTAGCCGAGCTTCTCTTTCGTGATCCTGCGGATGACCTCGATCTCTTCCCTGATCTTGGCGATGTTCTTGAGCAAATACCCTTGAATGTCGTCGTGGCCGGCGTCGTAGAGCTTCTCCAAATACTGGCTGACGTAGATCTCCGGGTTGATCGGTTTTTCCTTGATCCCATAGAGGGGGTGGCTCGCGAAACGGATCCGGTCGTAGTCCTCCTTCGCGGCCGCATCCCCGACGACGCCGTAGGCCTCGCTGGCTTCCTTGAAGCGGGCCTCGGCCGTCTTGTTGCCGGGATGGTGGTCCGGGTGGTTCTCCTTGGCGATTTTCCTGAAGGCGGCCTTGATCTCCGCCGCCGTCGCGTCCTTCTCGACGCCGAGCACCTTGTAATAATCTTTCATGGGTGAGGACTATAGCATTTTTGCGGGTCCTGGCGCCGCGTGAGCGAAGTCACGGGCCTCTCGCGGGGCTGTCTCCCGCTCCCGATCGGCGCGCCCTCGACAAACAGACAGACGCAGGGCGCTCCTCCACGGCCGCGTTAGAGCCAGACCCCGCTCCGGCCCTTACTGTAATGCATTTATAGCGGGTGTGCCGATGTCGCTGGAGGAGAAGGGGTGGCGGCGAGTGGGACCCGGGCGGAGCGGAGTGGCCTACAGCCGAGTCATCGGGGCTGCGACGGCGAAAGGCCATGAGCACGTCCGGGTGACTCGTCGACAGGACCCCGTAGCCGTAGGCGACAAAGCCACCCGCTCGCATTGCGCAATCAGCAGTTGAGTCTGTACGATGGCATCCATGAGCGACGCGCCGCAGCACACCAACCGCCTCGTCCACGAGACAAGCCCCTATCTGAAGCAGCACGCCCACAACCCGGTGGACTGGCACCCCTGGGGCGAGGAGGCCCTGGCGAAAGCCAAGGCCGAGAACAAACCGATCCTGCTTTCGATCGGCTACTCGGCCTGCCACTGGTGCCACGTGATGGAACGGGAGTCGTTCGAGAACCCGGACATCGCCGGGCTGATGAACGAGCACTTCGTCAACATCAAGGTGGATCGCGAGGAGCGCCCGGATCTCGACGACATCTACCAGAAATCCGCGCAGGCCTTCATGCGACGGAGCGGCGGCTGGCCGCTGACCGTCTTTCTGACGCCGGACCAGGAACCGTTCTGGGGCGGCACCTATTTCCCGCCGGTGCCACGCCACGGCATGCCGGGCTTTCCCGAGGTCCTTCTGGGCGTCGCCGAGGCCTACCGGAAGGAGCCTGACCAGGTCAAACAGAACACGCAGAAAGTCAAATCCAGCCTGCGTCATCTCAGCGCCCCCAAGCTGTCAACCGATCCCCTCGATGCCACGATTCTGGACGGCGCAGTCAAGGACCTGAGCGCCTTCTACGAGCCGGCCAACGGCGGCTTCGGCCAGGCGCCGAAATTTCCCACGCCCCCGCCCTTTCACGTCCTGCTTCGCCAGTTTGCCAGGATACAGGATCACAAAGCGCTCGACATGGTGCTCCACTCGCTCTGGAAGATGGCGGCCGGCGGGATCTACGACCACCTGGGCGGCGGCTTCCATCGCTACTCGACGGACGGCCAGTGGCTGGTGCCGCACTTCGAGAAGATGCTGTACGACAACGCGCAGCTCGTGCGGCTGTACCTGGACGGCTGGCGGCTCAGCCGCGAGCCCCGGTTCAAGCAGGTGGTCGAGGAGACGCTGGAGTACCTCCGCCGCGAGATGGTCCACCCGGAGGGCGGGTTCTATACGGCGCAGGACGCCGACAGCGAAGGGCACGAGGGAAAGTATTTCGTCTGGGAGCCGTCCGAGATCACGGCCGTCCTGGGACCGAACCTCGGGGCAATCTTCTGCCGGCTCTACGACATCACGGACAGCGGCAACTTCGAGGGCAAGAATATCCCTAATTTGATCCCCGCCAACGGCCGGATTGACGTCAAGGACCTGCCGGACGGTGACACGATGATCGCCGACGCCCGCCGGAAACTGCTGGAGGTCCGCGAGCGGCGCGTGAAACCGCTGCGCGACGACAAGATCCTCACCGGCTGGAACGGGCTGATGATCTCAGGCGTGCTCGATGCCTACCAGACGCTGGGGAATCCGGCCTACCTGTCCATGGCCGAAAAGGCGCTGGCGTTCCTGCTTGAGCGCGCCTATCACAACGGCCGGCTGTTCAGAACCGTCACGGGTGGCCAGGGCAAGCTGAACGGCTACCTGGACGACTATGCGTTCCTGGCGGCGGCCCTCATTGACGCGTTCGAGGCCACTGCCAAGCCTGCCTATCTCGACAACGCGCGCGAGTTGACCGCCATCATGCTGGAGCAGTTCTGGGATATCCATGCCGGCGGCTGCTTCTTTACGGGGAAGAATCATGAACCGCTCATCCAGCGGATGAAGACCGGTGAGGACTCCGCCATCCCGTCCGGCAACGCCGTGGCGACGATGAACTTTCTCCGTCTCCATCATTACACCGGTGAGCAGGCGTACATCGACAAGGCCGAGCAGACGTTCCGACTGTTCCGGACGCACATGGGCCAGAACCCGTTCGGCACGTCCTCCATGCTGTGCGCGCTTGATTTTTATCTCGCCAAGCCGAAGGAGATCGTCCTGGTGGGCGCACGCGACTCGGCGGAGATGACGGACCTGTTGTCGAAGATCTACGGGCGGTATGTGCCGAACAAGACGCTCGTGGTCGTGGAGGGCGGGGGGCAGGGCGCGCGCTACGTGCCGGAATCAGCGAAAGGCAAGACTACACTCGCCGGCAAACCCACCGCCTACGTCTGCCACAACTTCACCTGCTCCCTGTCCGTCACCGACTGGGACGCGCTGGAAAAGCTGCTGTAGCGGTGGGCCCTATCGGCCTCTGCCAAACCTGCCGCCATGCAGCCTCGATTACCACCGCATCCGGCAGCGTCTTCTATCGGTGCGCCCTGTCCAAAACCGATCCCCGATTCCGCAAGTACCCTCCGCTCCCGGTGATCCAGTGCACCGGGTATCAGATCAAGACCCCTTAAGGGCTCGTTAATAAATAACTGGCACATTTGGCTGTGAAACTGATAGAC
>JAVHQA010000082.1:2209-4043 GCA_036170875.1 Nitrospirales bacterium | reverse complement strand
ATCATGGTGGGGATCGGCCGCGGGGCTGAGCAGGGGATTCTGATCCGGAGCGGCGCGGCCCTGGAACAGGCGCGGGCGCTGACGGCCGTCGTGCTCGACAAGACCGGCACCCTGACGAAGGGCGAGCTGGCCGTCAAGCAGGTCGTCGTCCATGGGGACGGCTGGTCGCGCGACAAGATTTTACAGATCGCCGCCTCGGCCGAACAGGGGTCGGAGCATCCGATCGGCGAAGCGATTGTGAAGACGGCACGGGAGGCGCACCTCGCGCTGGAGACCGCGAAGGACTTCGCCGCCGTCCCCGGCCATGGCATCCGGGCCACGGTGCAGGGACAGCCGGTACGCGTGGGCAACCTCCGGCTGATGGAAACGGACGGCCTGCCGGTCGCTGGGCTGGAGGGGGAGGTCGCGCGGTTGGCGGAAGCCGGCCTGACGCCGATGTTCGTGGCGGTCGGCGCGAGCGTCGTCGGCGTCGTGGCGGTGGCCGATCAGGTGAAAGAGCATGCCCGCGAGGCGGTGGCGGCCCTCAAGGCGCTCGGCCTCGAAGTGGTGATGCTGACCGGCGACAACCCGCGCACGGCCGCAGCGGTGGCCCGGGAGGTCGGCATCGAGCGGGTCCTGGCCGAGGTGCTGCCGGAGGCGAAGGCGCGCGAGGTGAAGCGCCTGCAGGGCGAGGGGAAGAAGGTGGCCATGGTCGGCGACGGCATCAACGACGCGCCGGCGCTGGCCCAGGCCGACGTCGGGATCGCGATCGGCGCGGGCGCCGACGTGGCCCTCGAGGCGGCGGATATCACGCTGGTGGGCGGCGATCTGCGCGGCGTGGTCACGGCCATCGCGCTGAGCCGGGCCACCATGCGCAACATCAAGCAGAATCTCTTCTGGGCCTTCGTCTATAACATCGTCCTGATTCCGGCCGCGGCGCTCGGCTGGCTCAATCCGATCCTTGCGGCGGGCGCGATGGGGGCGTCTTCCGTCAGCGTCGTCAGCAACGCCCTCCGCCTGCGCTTCTTCAAGCCTGGGGCCTAAGTGTCTTTTCCCTTCCTTTTTTTTAGGGGCCGTGGTACAACCGGCCACAATCATTCAGGAAGCGCGTCATGGATGACCTGCTGAACCAGCTAAGCCAGATCCAACTCCCCGAGACCTATCCCTACCTCATGGCCCTCCTCGGCCTGACCGTCATCTGGAAGTTTCATGACATGCAGGTCAAGGCGGGCCGCATCAAGGCCAAGGATATCTTCGAACGGTCCGGCGTCCGGATGTTTCTCCACGCGACTCCCGGCGATGCCCAGGCGTGCCTCGCCTGCAAGGAATCGACCAATTTCGTGTTCCTTCCCGGCCTCGTGGCGTCCAAGAAATTCACGCCGCAGGACAAGCCCTGCACAAACCCGAGCGGCTGCCGGTGCGTCATGGTCGGCCTCTATGGTGGGTGGGCCCAGGCGTTGAGCGCGCTGGCGGCGGCGAAGAAAAACGGCGGCAAGACCCGGCTGTCCGACGCGGATCTCAAGGCATTGCTCGACAAGTCTTCGGAAGCGCGCGCGGGTGCGTCCGCCGACCGGATCTCGCTCCGCATGCTCAATGCCTTGCGCGCCGAGGGCAGCCAGGCCGAGACCGCGATCGAGCACTATCGCTATATCCTGAGCCACGCCGAGGAGGACCGCGATCTCGCTCTTATGGTGCCCACCTACCTTCGGCTCAGCGAGTTGCTGGAGAAGTCCGGAAAAGCGTCCGAGGCGCTCGATCTGGTCGAGCAATGCCTGCGGGACTATGGCGAGAAGAAGAAAGGCCCCGACGCCCCGACCGACGCCCAGCGCGCGGCCCTGAACACCCGCAAGAATCT
>JAVHQA010000082.1:0-2109 GCA_036170875.1 Nitrospirales bacterium | reverse complement strand
CGGCCTTCCGCGGCGTCCCGTTCCGCCTGCTCGTACCGCTCCCGCGTGCCGATGTCCGACCAGTAGCCGCTCATCCGCCAGCCCCGCAGCACCAGACCCTTTCCGATCAGCGCGTGATAGACGTCGATGATCGAGCCGGGCCCCGGCGGGATGGCGTCGAGAACCGCCGGCTCCATCACGTGAATGCCTGCAAACATGCATGGTGCGGGCAGGGGCTCGGCTCGCGGCGCGAGCGGCGGCGTGCCGTTGATCTGCAGAATCCGTGCGCCCGTGTCCACCGTGACCGGCCCCCAGCGGGCGGCCTCGGGGTCATCCCGAAGAGCCAGGGTGGCGAGGGCCTTGCCCGCGCGGTGCGCGGCGATCAGGCCTGTCAGGTCGCATGCGGAGAGCGTGTCCCCGTTCAGCACCAGGAACGGCCCGTCCTTGAGAAAGGGCGCGGCCTGCCTGATGCCGCCGCCCGTCCCCTGGAGCTCGGGCTCGTGCGAATACGCCACGCGCATGCCCAGGCGCGCGCCGTCGCCGATCGCCTGCACGATCTGATCGCCCAGATGGTGGAGGTTGATGAGGATGTCGGTGATCCCATGGCGCTTGAGGAGCAGGAGATTCCAGACAAGGAGCGGCCGTCCGGCGATCGGCAGCAGGGGCTTGGGCGTCCGGTCGGTCAGGGGCCGCAGACGCACGCCGAGACCCGCCGCCAGGACCATGGCTTTCATCGGAGTTTGTCCGGTTCGTTAGGTTTGTCTGGTTTATCTGGTGAAAGGAGGACCTCCCGAACCAAACAAACTAGAAAAACGAGATAACCCCGCATCTGGTTCATGCCAGTTCCGGCACATGCTTCGCGAGGGCGGCGCGCAGCGGGTGCAGCGACCGGTGCTTCTCGAGATTGCGCTTCACGTAGCCCAGCGTTCGCGGAACGTATTGGATGTAGCGGTCGTTGTTTTTTTTAAGAAGGATGTACACGAACCGCCCGGCCGCCTTGAGATTGCGCTGGATGCTGGTCAGGTCGAAGATGCGCATGAACGTCAGACGGTCGAGCGGCGCGCCGGCCTTGGCCCGCGCCTCCAGATAGCGGACGACCAGCTCGTCGATCAGCTCTTCATCGAGCGACAGATAGGAGTCGCGCAGCAGGGACGCCAGGTCGTACGAGGCGGGGCCCATCAGGGCGTCCTGAAAGTCGATGACCCGGAGCCGCTCGTCCTGCACCATGAGATTGCGGCTGTGATAGTCCCGGTGCGTGAAGACGCGCGGCTGGTCGGCCAGCAGCCCGGCGATCTTCCGCATCTCGGCGCGGATCGCCTCGCGGTCCGATTCTGGCAGCGCCGTGCCGGCGCGCTTTTCAATGCCGTACTCGATGAAGTGATCGAACTCCCACATCAGGAGCGGCACGTCGAAGGCGCGGCCGAAGGCCAGGCAGGCGGGGTCGGCGGGAAAGCTCGCCTTCAAATGGAGCCGGACGAGCGCGTCCACGGCCTGCCGGTACAGGGCCGGGGTGTCGGGACTCGTCGCGTTCTGGGACGACATGGCCAGCGTCACGTCCCCCAGGTCTTCCAGGTAGAGGAGCCCCGCGGCCTTGTCGTAGTAGTGCAGCGCCGGCACCGCCACGTCGGCCTTGGCGAGATGGGACAGGATGTTGACGAACGGCAGCTCCGTGATCGGGGCGGCGCCGCTGACGGCTTCCTCCGACTGCTTGAACGCCTCGGGCGAGGACAACTGCATCAGCACCAGCGTATGCGGCGGGCCGCCGGCCAGTTCCAAACGGAAGTAGCGCCGGTTCGAGGCGTCGCCCGTGAGCGGCGCCATCTTTGCCAGCTCCACGCGAAACGGCAGTGTCGTCTTCACCGTGGCGGCGACGAGCGCGAGATCGGGCGGCGGCTGAATAGTAGGGGCCATACGGGCGGCATTATACCATCTTCATCCCTCGCCTCTTGAGGGAGAGGGGAGGGTGAGGGGGCGTCTTGTCATTCCGAGCCCTCTCCTGTCATTGCGAGCGAAGCGAAGCAATCTCATTCCGCGTGCCCTGAGCCCTTCGAAGGGTCCTGTATCTTTTTCGATCCGCGCGCCACCCGCTCGTGTTCGTGACATTACTGAAAGGCAGTGATACCATTTCTC
>JAVHQA010000081.1:0-4177 GCA_036170875.1 Nitrospirales bacterium | reverse complement strand
CTCACCATGCAGCAGCCGCCGAACCGCTCGAGCCCTTCTTCCAGCGCCCGCAGCGTGTTCACGTCCAGATCGTTGGTCGGCTCGTCGAGCAGCAGCAGATTCGCCCCTTCCCGCAGCATGCGCGCCAGGTGCACCCGGTTGCGCTCCCCGCCCGAGAGGTCCTTGACCTTCTTCTGCTGTTCCGTGCCGCCGAAGTTGAACCGCCCGCAATAGGCCCGTGAATTGACCTCGATCTTCCCCAGCTTGATCTTGTCCTGCCCGTCTGAAAGGACCTCCCAGACCGTCTTGTTGCCGTCGAGGGTACGGTCCTGGTCAACGTACCCGGTGGTGACCGTCTCCCCGACCTTGATTGAGCCTTGATCCGGCTTCTCCTTGCCGACGATCATCCTGAACAGCGTCGTCTTGCCCGCGCCGTTGGGCCCGATCACGCCGACGATGCCGCCGCGGGGCAGGCTGAAGTTGAGATTCTCGAAGAGCACCTTCTCGCCGTACGCCTTGCTCAGATCCTTGGCGTCCACGACCACGTCGCCCAGCCGGGGCCCCGGCGGGACGTAGATCTCCATGTCCTCCGCGCGCATCTCCTGCTCATCGCCGAGCAGTTCCTCGTATCGCGCCAGTCGGGCCTTGCCCTTGGCATGGCGGCCCTTCGGCGACATGCGAATCCATTCCAGCTCGCGCGCCAGGGTCTGCCGGCGCTTGGACTCGGTTTTTTCCTCTTTGGCCAGCCGCTCCTGCTTCTGCTCCAACCACGAGGAGTAGTTCCCCTCGAACGGGATGCCCTGCCCGCGGTCCAGCTCCAGAATCCAGCGGGCCACGTTGTCGAGAAAATAGCGGTCGTGGGTCACGGCGATGACCGTCCCTTTGTATTCCTGGAGATGCTGCTCCAGCCACTGCACCGATTCGGCGTCGAGGTGATTGGTCGGCTCGTCCAGCAGCAGGATGTCGGGCTCCTGGATCAGCAACCGGCACAGCGCCACGCGCCGCTTCTCGCCGCCCGAAAGCACCTCGATTTTCGCATCCGGCGGCGGACACCGCAACGCGTCCATCGCGACGTCGAGCTGGTTTTCAAGCTCCCATCCGTTGACCGCCTCGATCTTCTCCTGCAGAAGGGCCTGCTTCTCGATCAGCTTGTCCATCTCGTCCGGCGAGAGATTCTCGCCGAGCCTGGCGCTGACGGCCTCGTACTCCTTCAGGATGGCGACGACGTCCTTGCGGCCCTCCTCGACGATCTCCCGGACCGTTTTGCCCTTGTCGAGCTGCGGCTCCTGCTCGAGCAGCCCGACCGAGTAGCCTTTCGACATCGTGATCTCGCCGATATAGTCCTTGTCGACGCCGCCGATGATGCGCAGCAGCGTACTCTTGCCCGATCCGTTCAGACCCAGGACGCCGATCTTCGCCCCGTAATAAAACGAGAGATAGATGTCCTTCAACACGTGCTTCTTGGGCGGATGAACCCGCCCCACCCCGATGAGAGAGAATATGATCTGCTTGTCGTTGGTGCCCATGAAACCCTCGGTTAATGGAGAATCGTCAAACGGAACGAGCTGTGATCAGAGGCGCCAATACGCGATGCCGGGCGGCAGGGAGCGGGGATCGAGCAGGCCTTTGACATCCATCACGACGCCGCGGTTGCCCTTGAGTATGCGAAGGAGCGCCGCGGTCCCCTTCTCCCGATAAGCGCGATGCGGAACGGCCAGCACGATTCCATCGAAATCCTTCAAGGACTCCCACGTGGCCAGGCAAATCCCGTATTCGCGCTCGGCGTCGGCGGATTCCACCAGCGGATCGTGGACCGTCACTTCCACGCCATACTGCCGCAATTCGGCGACGATATCCGGCACCCGGCTGTTCCGCACGTCCGGCACGTCCTCCTTGAAGGTCAGGCCGAGGACGGCGATGCGCGCGCCGGCCGGAGGCGTGCCCTTCCGGCTCAGCGACTTGACGGTCTGCTCCGCCACGTAGACGCCCATGCCGTTATTGATCCGCCGGCCCGCCAGAATGACCTGTGGGTGGTACCCCACCGATTCGGCCTTCGTGGTCAGGTAATAGGGATCCACGCCGATGCAATGCCCGCCCACCAGACCCGGGGTGAAGCGCAGGAAGTTCCACTTGGTCCCGGCGGCTTCCAGCACCGCGGCGGTATCGATCCCCAGGCGGTGAAAAATCAGCGTCAGCTCGTTCATCAGGGCGATGTTCAGGTCCCGCTGCGTATTCTCGATCACCTTGGCCGCCTCGGCCACCTTGATGCCGGGGGCCCGGTGCACGCCGGCCGTCACCACGTCGGCATAGGTCCGCGCCACCGTCTCCAGCGTGTCCGCATCCATCCCCGCGACGACCTTCACCACCCGCTCGAACGTATGTTCCTTGTCGCCGGGGTTGATCCGCTCGGGGGAATACCCCAGCTTGAAATCCTTCCCGCAGCGCAGGCCGGAGCAGCGTTCCAGGATGGGGCCGCAAATTTCTTCCGTCGCACCGGGGTAGACGGTCGATTCATACACGACGATCGTGCCGGCCCTCAGATGGGTTCCGATGAGCTCGGACGCGCGCATCAATGCGGTCAGGTCGGGCTGTAGCGCCGCCGTGATCGGGGTCGGGACGGCGACGATGATGAAGTCGGCGGCGTTGAGCGCTACGGGGTTGTCGGTAAACGTGATCTGCGCGTTCAGGAGGTCTGCCTTCGACACTTCGCCCGTGCGGTCTTCCCCCCGGCGCAGTGCTTCGACCTTGGCCTTGTTGATATCAAAGCCGATGACCGGCCCCAGCCTGCCGAACGCCACCGCGACCGGAAGGCCCACGTAGCCCAGACCGACAACTGCAATGCGGCGCTTCGTTTCCATTAGACCACGCGTGATACGGACGTGCGGGATGGGTACAAATGTATGGTGTCCCCAACGGGATTTGAACCCGTGTTGCAGCCTTGAAAGGGCCGCGTCCTAGGCCAGGCTAGACGATGGGGACAACCGTGCAGTTCGTTTACCACTCCCCCTGCTTCAAAAGCAAGGCTCCCGCGCACACTCACCCCGCCGTCATGCGATTGGCCGTCCAATCGAGACCGGCCGCCTCGAGAATCTTTTGTCCCTCCCCGATGGGCCGGCACCCCGCCCGCTCCAGATCGCAATCCACCATGATTTTCACCAGGTCCGTGAACTTGACCCGCGGCGTCCATCCCAGCTGCGTCTTCGCCTTGGAGGCATTCGCCTGGAGGCCGTCAACTTCCGTCGGGCGCAGATAGCGGGGGTCCATTTCGACGTGGCGTGTCCAGTCCAGCCCGACATAGGAGAAGGCCGCCTCCACCAGCTCGCGCACGCTGTGCATTTCTCCCGTGCCGATCACGTAGTCGCCGGGCCGGTCGGTATTAAGAATCTTCCACATGCACTCCACGTATTCGGGCGCATAGCCCCAGTCCCGCTTCGCGTCCAGGTTGCCCATGAATAGCTTCTCGGCCCGCTTCGCCATAATGGCCGCCACGCCCCGCGTGACCTTGCGGCTGACAAAGGTTTCGCCGCGCCGGGGCGACTCGTGGTTAAACAGGATTCCGTTGCTGGCGAACATGCCGTACGCCTCGCGGTAATTGATCGTCATCCAGTAGGCATAGACCTTGGCGGCCGCGTAGGGACTGCGCGGGTGGAACGGAGTCGCTTCGTTCTGCGGCGGCGGCGTGGAGCCGAACATCTCACTGCTCGACGCCTGGTACACACGGACCGGCAGTTTGGACTGGTGGGCGGCCTCCAGCACCCGCGTGGCCCCCAGCCCGGTGATCTCGCCGGTGTGCTCCGGCAGGTCAAAACTCACGCGCACATGGCTTTGCGCGGCCAGGTGATACAGCTCGTCCGGCTTGACCTCCTGGATCAGCCGGGCGATCTCTCCCGCGCTGACGAGGTCGCCGAAATGAAGAAAAAACCGCGCTCCGGGAGTATGCGGATCGACATAGATATGGTCGATGCGCGACGTATTGAAGGTGCTGGCCCGGCGCACGAGGCCATGGACTTCATAGCCCTTGGCCAGCAGCAGTTCGGCCAGATAGGAGCCGTCCTGCCCGGTAATGCCCGTGATGATCGCGCGTTTCCGCATGCGGCTGCCTCCTCAGACTCCTGAATACGCCCGGTACCATTCGACGAACTTCGGAATGCCGACTTCGATGGGCGTATTGGGACGGAACCCGACGTCGCGGGACAAG
>JAVHQA010000080.1:0-4198 GCA_036170875.1 Nitrospirales bacterium | reverse complement strand
GCCTTCCGTCTGTCCTCGGGATTCAACATGCGCTTGCGGATCCGGGTATTGGCGGGCGTGACTTCGACGAGCTCGTCCGGCCCGATATACTCAAGCGCAAACTCGAGCGTCATCTCGCGGGGAGGGGTCAGGACAATGGCATCGTCCGACCCGGACGCGCGCATGTTGGACAACTGCTTGGCCTTGCAGATATTGACGTCCAGATCGTCGCCCCGCGCGTTCTCGCCGACGACCATGCCCTGATAGACGTCCACTTGCGGGCCGATGAAGAGAGCGCCGCGCTCCTGGGCGGTGTTGAGCCCGTAGGCGTTGCTCGTCCCCGCCTCGTGCGCCACCAGCGAGCCATGGGGATCAACCTGGAGCGTGCGCGGGTCAACCTTTTCATACCGGTCGAAGAGGTGGTGGAGGACCACGGTGCCACGGGTTTTGGTCAGGAGGGCGCCCTTCAGCCCGATGACGCCACGGGTCGGGATGTGGTATTCGAGGTGCAGGTCGCCGTGGACCGTCAATTTCATGTGGCGCAGCTCGCTCCGGCGCCGGCCGACTTCCTCGATCACCTGTCCCTGGTACTCGACCGGCACTTCGATGGTCAGTTCTTCATAGGGTTCCAGCGTCTCGCCGTTCACCTCGCGCATGATGACCTTGGGCTGGGAAACCTGCAGCTCATAGCCTTCCCGCCGCATCGTTTCGATGAGGACCGCCAGATGCAGCTCGCCGCGCCCGGCAACCAGGAACTGGTCGGTGGTGTCGGATTCCTCCACGCGGAGGGCGACGTTGGTTTCCAGTTCCTTGAACAGCCGGTCGCGGAGGTTCCTGGATGTGACGTATTTCCCCTCCCGTCCGGCGAAGGGACTGGTGTTGACCGAAAAGGTCATCTGGACTGTCGGCTCGTCGATCGCCACGGGCGGCAGCGCCATCGGATCTTCGGGGTCCGACAGCGTCTCGCCGATCCCGATCTCGGGGAGCCCGGCGACGGCCACGATCTCTCCGGCCTCGACCTGGTCCACTTCCTTGCGTTCCAGCCCTTCGAAGACCAGGAGGTCGGTGACTTTTCCGGGGACCACGGTCCCATCGGTCTTGATGCGGACAACCGCCTGGCGCTTGGCGAGAGTGCCGGACAGCAGCTTGCCGATGCCCATTTTGCCCTTGTACGAGTCCTGGACCAGGGCCAGGACCAGCATCTGGAGGGGCCGGTCGGTCACGATCGGCGGAGGCGGGATCGTGCGCAGGATCGTGTCGAGCAGGGGCGCGATGTCCACGCCGCGCTTTTCCGAATCGAGGGACGCGGTCCCCTGGATGGCGGAGGTATAGACGATGGGGAAGTCCAACTGCTCGTCGGTGGCGCCGAGATGGGCGAACAGATCGAACGTGCGGTTGACGACATCCTCGATCTGGGCGTCGGGGCGGTCCACCTTGTTGATGACGACGATGGCCTTGTGCCCCAAGCCCAACGCCTTGCGCAGCACGAAGGTGGTTTGCGGCATGGGGCCTTCTTTGGCGTCGATCAGCAGGAGGACGCCGTCCACCATGCGGAGGGTGCGCTCGACTTCCCCGCCGAAATCGGCGTGGCCCGGCGTGTCCACGATATTGATCTTGACCCCGTTGTAGACCACGCTGGCGTTCTTGGCCCGGATGGTGATGCCGCGCTCGCGCTCCTGGTCCATCGAGTCCATGATGCGTTCGCCCATGCCTGCGACGTTGCGGT
Organism: Nitrospirales bacterium; assembly: GCA_036170875.1. Taxonomy (GTDB): domain Bacteria; phylum Nitrospirota; class Nitrospiria; order Nitrospirales; family NS-4; genus SCTG01. The sequence continues at coordinate 2,493 of JAVHQA010000080.1, read as the reverse complement.
GCACGTGGGTCTGTTTCAGGATCGCGTCGACGAGGGTCGTCTTCCCGTGGTCCACATGGGCGATGATGGCGATATTGCGAAGATCCGAGCGGTGCATACGCGTGACTGTCCTCCAGGCATAAAAAAAGCCGCCCGCCGGCGACGGGCGACATCGATCCTTACTGTAACGCATGAACCGGCTCGGAGTCAAAGAGCGTACGCCTTGTGGTAAGATAGATAAAGTATGCGCCGGCGACCCATCTGGAAATTTCTGCTGTGGACGGCCTTCACGCTGTGCCTGCTCGGAGCGGGGACCGTCGCCGGCACGGTATGGTATCTGCTGGAGGATCTCCCTCCGCTGACCGGCCTGCATGAGTATCAGCCCAGCCTCGTCACGCGCGTGTACTCGGCCGACAAGCAGGTGATCGGGCAGTTTTTCGTGGAGCGCAGGATCCTCGTCCCGCTCGAGAAGATCCCCCGCCATCTCGTGAATGCAATGGTGGCGATCGAGGACGCCCGCTTTTTCGAGCACCGGGGGCTGGACTTCGTGGGCATCGCCCGGGCGGCGATGACGAACATTCTGTCCGGCAAGGTGCGGCAGGGCGCCAGCACGATCACCCAGCAGCTCGCACGGTCGCTGTTTCTCTCTCCGAAACGGGATTTCCAGCGTAAGGTGAAGGAGGCGCTCCTGGCGATCAAGATGGAGCAGATCCTGGGCAAGGAGCAGATCCTCGAACTCTATCTCAACCAGATTTACTTCGGGCACGGCGCCTACGGCGTCCAGGCCGCCGCGCAGACCTACTTCGGCAAAGACGTGGCCCGGGTGACGCTGGCCGAGGCCGCCTATCTCTCCGGCCTGCCCAAGGGGCCGTCGGACTATTCCCCCTACTACCATCCCGAGGCGGCCCAGCGCCGGCATGCTCTCGTGCTCAAGCGCATGGCCGAAGAGCGGTTCATCAGCTCCGATGAGGCGGACCGCGCGCTTGAGGAAGCCGTGTCGTTCAAGCGTCTTGCGCGTGATGAGCCGGCGCCGCACTTTGTCGAAAACGTCAGACTGAAACTGATGGCTGCCTACGGCGAACAGATGGTCTACAAGGGCGGGCTTCAAGTGTACACGACGCTCTCCCTTCCGGGTCAGCAGGCGGCCACGGCGGCACTACAGGAGGGGCTCCGTCAGCTGGATAAGCGGCAGGGGTATCGGGGGCCGCTCCGGCAGGGGGCGAACCCGGATGAGTTCTCGAAGGTAAAGGCCGGAGGGGCGATGGCCTTCGCGCCGGTTCGGGAAGGCGAGTTGCTTGAGGGCGTCGTGACGAAGGCTGCGAAGGACGGGTTGACGGTTGTGGCGCGGGGGCTGACGGGAAAAGTCGCCACGGAGGATCTGCTGTGGGCCAGGCGGAGACTGCGGGGCCCTGATACCGTGAAGCACGCCAGGGAGATCGCCTCCAAATCGCCGGGCGAGTTGTTCAAGACCGGGGATGTCATCGAAGTGGGCGTCAAAAAAGTGGCGGGCGAGGTCGTCCAGTTTGTCCTGGAGCAAACGCCGATTGTCGAGGGCGCTCTCCTGGCGGTCGATCCCCGAACCGGGGCGGTCCGGGCCATGATCGGCGGATATGATTTCAAGCGGAGCGAATACAACCGGGCGACTTCGTCCAGGCGGCAGCCGGGGTCGGCGTTCAAGTCGATCATCTACGCCACGGCGGTCAACCAGGGGCTCTCGCCGGGCACGCCGATTGTGGATTCCGGCTCGGTCTATAACGAAAATGATCCTGATCTTGTCTGGCGGCCGGAGAACTACGAAGGAAAGTTTTATGGGCGGACCACCTTGCGGGACGCCCTGGCGCATTCCCGCAATGCCGCCACGGTGCGTCTCCTGGAAAAGCTCGGCGTGCGTCCAGTGGTGGATCTGGCCAGGGAGTTGGGGATCGCGTCGCCGCTCGCCAATGACCTCTCGTTGGCGTTGGGATCGTCGGGTGTCACAGTGCAGGAACTGACGGTGGCGTACGGCGCGCTCCTGAACCAGGGGATGCTCCTCGAGCCCTATGCCATCGAGGCCGTGGTGGACGCCAACGGCCAGACGCTTGAGACGCATGTGCCGGAGCCGCGGGAAGCGATCTCCAAGGAGTCCGCCTACCTGATCACCAGCATGATGGAGGATGTCATCCAGAATGGCACGGGCCAGGCCGCCAAGGGTTTGGGCCGGCCGCTGGCGGGCAAGACCGGCACGACCAACGACTTTACGGACGCCTGGTTTGTGGGGGGGGCGCCCAATCTGGTGACGGGCGTGTGGGTGGGGTTCGATGAAATCCGGACGATCGGGGAGAGGGAGGCCGGGGCGCGCGCGGCGCTCCCGATCTGGATCAACTACATGAAAAAGGCGCTGGAGCCCTTGCCGGTCATGCCCTTCACGGTGCCGGACGGAGTCATCACCGTCAGGATCGATCCGGCCACCGGCCTGCTCGCTCGGGACGGCGCAGATCAGGGTGTGAATGAAATGTTCCTCAAGGGCACCGAGCC
>JAVHQA010000079.1:14231-19069 GCA_036170875.1 Nitrospirales bacterium | reverse complement strand
CGAGGACCACCCCGGATTCGGCCCTTCCCGCCAAGGACGCGTACGATCGCGCGCAGGGCCAGTACGGGAAGGGGCAGTACGACATCGCGCTCACGTCATTCAAGCTGTTCCTGATTCAATATCCCGACTCGCCCCTCGCTCCCAACGCGCACTTCTGGATGGCGGAATGCTACTTCCGGACACGTGACTACGAACGCGGCATCGAGGAATACGAGCAGGTCGTCAAGAATTACCCCAAAAGCGAGAAGGCGTCGAGGGCGCTGTACCGCAAGGCGATTGCCTTTCTGGAGTTGAACGATACGAATGCCGCCAGGATCACCCTCCGCCAACTGATCGCTGCCTACCCCAATTCCGAGGATTCCAAGCAGGCACGGACCAAACTGGCCTCGCTGAAATGAGACGCGCCTTCGTCCTTTCCCTCGCGGTGCTCCTGGCCGGGTGCGTGCCGACAGCCGACTTCCGCGACCTTCGTGACGAGTTCCGCCAATTGCAGGCCGAAAACCGGAAGCTCAAAGAGGAACAGGAGCGGACTGCGAAGCCGGCCGAGGTGGCGAAGAAGCTGGAGGCGCTGGACGCCAAGGTCAACAATCTGAGGATCGAACAGCAGGGGCTCAACCAGAAGCTTGGGGAAATGCTGAGGCAGGCGGAGGAGGCCGCGCGACGTCAGGAATCGGCCGGCGTTCGCGAGGGAGAGAGCGTCAAGGCCGGTAGCCAGGCACCGGCGAGTGGACCCAAGGCCGAGCCTCCCGCCGTGGCGCCGCCCAAAGCCGTCGGGCCGGAGCCCCCGGCCGCGCTGGCCCCGACGGCGTTGTACAATCAAGCCTACAATGACTACCTGAAAGGCAACTACGACCTGGCGATTTCCGGCTTCGGGGACCTGCTCAAGAAGTTTCCCGGCGTCAGCCAGGCGGCCCACGCCCAGTATTGGATCGGGCGGTCGCACTACAACAAAAAAGACTATCGTCGGGCACTCGAAGCTTACGAGCGCGTGCTCGTGGACTATCCGAAAAGCGACAAGGCGCCCACCGTTTTATTTGAAGTCGGCCTGGCGCATGCCGAGCTCGGCGAGATCGCCAAGGCCCGGGAGCGTCTCAAGCAGGTGATTGAAAAATATCCGCAGTCGAATGAAGCCAGCCGCGCCCGACTGAAGCTCGCCGACCTCAAATGACATCGAAAATCACGGTTCTTCCCGGTGACGTGGTCAACCGGATTGCGGCCGGCGAAGTCGTCGAACGTCCGGCGTCCGTGGTGAAGGAACTGGTGGAAAACGCCATCGACGCCGGGGCCACCCGCGTGTCGGTCGACGTCGAGCAGGCCGGGCGGCGCCTCATCCGGGTGACCGATGACGGCGGGGGCATGGCTCCGGACGAGGCGGCCCTGGCGTTCCATCGTCACGCGACGAGCAAGATCCGCACGGAGGCCGATCTCTTTACCATTCAGACGATGGGCTTCCGCGGCGAAGCCCTGCCCAGTATCGCGTCGGTTTCGAAAGTCCGGATCGTCACCGTCGCGGCCGGTATGCCCGTGGGCACGGAGATCCGTCTGGACGGGGGCGCGCTGGTGAAACAGCGGGACACCGCGGCGGCGTCGGGGACGACGATCGACGTGGCCGACCTGTTCTACAACACCCCGGCCCGGAAGAAGTTTCTCAAGAGCCCCGCGACGGAACTCGGGCACATCTGTCAGGCCGTCCAGCGGCAGGCGCTGGCGTTTCCCGCGATCCACTTCCGGCTCTCGCACGACGGGCATGCGGTGTCGGATTATCCTGCGGTACGGTCTCTGCGTGAACGGGTGCAGCAGGTCTGCGGAGAGGCGTTGGTGGGTGCCTGCGCGGAGGTAGACGAGAAGGACGGCGCGCTGCATCTGGAAGGGCTTGTCTGCCGGCCGCTGGCGGCGACGGGATCGAGGACTCCGCAGGACCTGTTTGTGAATCGCCGCTGGGTGAAAAGCGCCGCGATTGCGCATGCCGTGTATGAAGGCTACGGCACCTATCTGGCGAAGGGACGCCACCCCCGCTTCGTGCTGGCGCTGACGGTGGATTCCAGGCACGTGGACGTGAACGTCCATCCGACAAAGCGCGAGGTGCGTTTTTCCGACCAGGAGCGGGTGCATGACTGGGTCCGCGCGCGCATCCAGGCGGTGGTGGGACCGGCGTCGGCCCCGGCGCGTCTCGCTGCGGCGTCCGGATGGATGCCGTCGCAGGGAGCCTCGATTCATGCCGCATCGCTTCGTCCTGCCACCGGCACCCTCGACCCGCCCCTGTCGTTCGTCGAAACCGCCGCGGAGCCCGCGCAGCCGTATCTGCCCGCCGTGGATCTCGAAGTGCGGCCGATGGGCCAGATCGCCAACCGCTATCTGCTTGCGCAGATCGGTGACGAGGTGCAGATCGTGGATCAGCACACGGCGCACGAGCGCGTGCTGTTCGAGCGTTTGACGGCCCAGCTTGCCGCCGGCGCCATTGCGTCGCAGCATGCGTTGCTTCCCCAGATGGTGGAACTGTCCGCAGGGGAAGCCGTGACGGTGCGCGCGCACCTGGAGGATCTGCGCCGGCTCGGCTTCGAGGTCGAGGAGTTCGGACAGGGCACCGTCGTCGTCCGGGCGATGCCGGCGCTGGTAGCGCAGAGCGATCCGCAGGCGCTGCTGCGGTCGATGGTGGAGGACTGGGAGGAGCGGGCCTCGACGCCATCCGTGCAGGAGAGGTACAATGCCGTGCTCGCGACGATGGCCTGCCACAGTGCGGTGCGGGCGGGCCGGAAATTGGAACAGGCGGAGATGCGGACGCTGCTCGAAGACTGGCGCGATGCCGGATTTCCCGGCACCTGTCCCCACGGGCGGCGCATTGCCATGCGATTGACGATCGAGGAACTGGACCGCATTTTCGGGCGATTGGGATGGACGTAGCTTGCTACGAGACTGATACCGTTCGTGCTGAGCCTGTCGAAGCATAAACGGGACACTACAACGCCCGCCCTTCGATAAACTCAGGGCGAACGGGGATGGAAGGCGATTGATGCGGTACACAAGCGACGGATTGCCTGTCGTATTTATCGTCGGGCCGACGGCCGTCGGGAAGAGCCGGGTGGCGATTTCCGTCGCGAAGGCGCTGGGGACCGACATCCTGACCGCCGACTCCACCCAGGTGTATCGGGGCATGGACATCGGCACGGACAAGCCCCGGCTTGACGAGCGGGACGGGGTCCCGCACCGGCTGATCGATCTTGTCGATCCGGATGAGCCGTTCAACGTGGGCCTGTACCGGCGGGCCGCTCTGGGGGAAATCGCCAGGTTGCAAGCGGAAGGGCGCGTGCCGCTGGTCGTGGGAGGCACGGGGCTGTATGTCCGCGCGCTGGCGTACGGGTTGTGGGAAGGGCCGCCGGCTGATTGGGGTTTGCGCCGGGAGCTGCTCAAGGACGAGGCCGCCCACGGGGAGGGCCATCTGTGGCACAAGCTGCAGCAGGTGGATCCTGCGCTGGCCGGCGCGCTCCATGCCCGCGACCGCAACAAAATCGTGCGGGCACTGGAGGTGGCGATCCGGACGGGCGTCCCGCTCTCTGAGTGGCATCGCCGGCATCGATTCACTGAGCGGCCGTTCCGGTCCATCATGATCGGGCTGACAATGGACCGCGCGGCGCTGTATCGCCGCATTGACGCACGGGTGCTGAGGGAGATCGAAGACGGCCTGCTGGAGGAGACGCGCGAATTGCTGGCCCGCGGCTATGATGAGACGCTGGGCTCGATGAAGGCGCTCGGCTACCGGCAGATGACGGGATATGTGAAGGGTCGGTACGAGTGGGACGAAGCCGTGCGGCGTCTGCAGCGCGACACCCGCCACTTCGCAAAACGGCAACTGACCTGGTTCCGGAGCGATCCGTCCGTGCACTGGCTGACGATTGAGGAGGATGAATTGGTGGAGCAGATTGCGAAGCGCGTGATGGAGCATCTGGGGACGCTTGGGATTGTTGAGCGGGCGCAGGTGGCGTGAATGAAGACTGCGACGACGGCTTCGATCGGCGTGATCGGCGGCAGCGGGCTCTATGGGATGGAGGGGCTGACCCGCGTCAGGGAAGTCCGGGTGACGACGCCGTTCGGCCCGCCGTCCGACGCGGTGGTGGTGGGCGAGCTGGACGGCGTGCGCGTGGCCTTTCTCTCGCGGCATGGCCGGGGGCACCGGCTTTCGCCAAGCGAGATCAATTACCGCGCGAATATTTACGCGCTCAAGAAGCTGGGCGTCGAGCGTATCATCTCGGTTAGCGCGGTGGGCAGCATGAAGGAGGCGCTTCACCCCGGGCACGTCGTGATCCCGGACCAATTCTATGACCAGACCAAACGGAGGATCGGCACCTTCTTCGAAAAAGGCCTGGTGGCCCATGTCGGCATGGCGGATCCCGTCTGCCGGGACGAGGCCGGCAAGCTGGCGGAGGCCGCGCGCACATGCGGCGCCACCCTCCACGAGGGAGGAACCTACCTGTGCATCGAGGGCCCGCAGTTTTCCACCCGCGCCGAATCGCTCGTATACCGGCAGTGGGGCGTGGACGTGATCGGCATGACGAACCTGCCCGAGGCGAAGCTCGCGCGCGAGGCGTCGCTGTGTTATGCCACCATGGCCCTCGTCACGGACTTCGACTGCTGGCATCCGGCGCACGATGCCGTCACGGTGGACTCCGTCATTGCGACGCTGCGCCGCAACGTGGCCCTGTCACAGCGGATTATCCGGGCGGCAGTGCCCGCGTTGGCCGGGCGGCGCCCCTGCGCCTGCGCGCGCGCCCTTGAGGCCGCGGTCATCACCGCTCCGGACACGATCCCGGCGGCGACGCGCAAGCGGCTGTCGCTGCTGCTCG
>JAVHQA010000079.1:0-14131 GCA_036170875.1 Nitrospirales bacterium | reverse complement strand
ACCGCTCCGGACACGATCCCGGCGGCGACGCGCAAGCGGCTGTCGCTGCTGCTCGACAAGCCGTCGACGAAGAAGTAGAGCAAGAGAAAAAAGTAGGGGAGGGGTTCAGCCCCTCCCTTTTCGAACGGGCGGGGATCAACCCCGCCCCTACAGGAAAATCAGGGAGACGTAACAGTGTTGAAGCTTGTCGTTGTAGGGTCGGTTGCGCTGGATACCGTCAAGACTCCGTTCGGGGAGGGCCACGAGGTTCTCGGCGGGTCCGCCGCGTACTTCTCAACAGCCGCGAGCTATTTCACCAAGGTGAATCTGATCGCGGTGGTGGGGGAGGATTTTCCGGAGAGCCACCTCGCGTTTCTTCGCCGCCGCGAGATCGATTTGTCGGGCCTTGAGCGGCGTCCGGGAAAAACGTTTCGGTGGCGGGGCGAATATTCGTACCAGTTGAACGAGGCCAGGACGCTGGAGACGCAGCTGAACGTCTTCGAGACCTTTCACCCCAAGGTGCCGGACGCCTACCGGTCGCCCGACCTGCTCTTTCTGGCCAATATCGATCCCGAGTTGCAGCATGACGTGCTGCAGCAGGTCACACGGCCCCGGCTCGTGGCCTGTGATACGATGAACTTCTGGATCGACGGCAAGCGGGATGCGCTCACCCGCCTGCTCAAAGACGTGGACGTGCTCGTCGTCAACGACGGCGAGGCCCGGGCGCTGGGAGCCGACTCCAATCTTGTCAAGGTGGCCCGCACGATCCGGGCAGCCGGCCCGAAGACGCTGATCATCAAGCGGGGCGAGTACGGCGTCCTCATGTTCAGCCATGATCGTGTCTTCGCCGCCCCCGCATTTCCGCTGGAGCAGGTCAAGGATCCGACGGGAGCCGGCGATTGCTTCGCGGGCGGCTTCATGGGGTACCTGGCCAGCACGGGCAATCTCGGAGACGAGGCGTTCTGCCGGGCGATCGTATGCGGGAGCGTGATGGCTTCCTTTGCCGTGGAGGAGTTCAGCCTTGATCGGCTCCGGCTGTTGGACTACAAGGAGATTGACGCGCGGTTCAAGGAATTCAAACGGTTGACGTTTTTTGAGGATATCTAGTGAGGAGGGCAGGTGCTATGGGTGAGAACGGACGGTTCGGCGGCGGTGTGTGGATACGGGCACTGGCCGGCCTCGCGGCCGTCGTCCTGCTGGCCGGGTGTGTTTCCGCGGAAGATATTGCCAAGCGGGAACGCGAGTCCGATGGCTATTACAAGCAGGGCCTCTCGAACATGGAATCCCATCAGCAGCAGGCCATCGTCTCGTTTCAAAAGGCCCTCCAGTCCAATCCCGACAACTACGACGCGCACTATGCGCTGGGCAGCATCAACTTCCAGCGCAAGGAATACGCCGAGGCGGAGCGCGAATTCCGCCGCTGCATCGATCTCATGCCGGACAACGGGGATGCGCTGAACTTCTATGGGCGGACGCTCATTGAATTGAAGCGGTTGCCGGAGGCGGTTACCGCCCTCCGGAAGACGACGACGCTCCCGCTGTACGCCACGCCTGATATTGCGTACAGCAACCTCGGGTACGCGCTGCAGCTGCTCGGGGATCACGCCGGCGCCCTCCGCGCCTATCAGGAAGCCATCAAGATTGACCCGCCCACCGTGCCGCGCGCGCTACTCTATCTCGAAGTGGGACGCCTCTACGTCGCGCAGGGCGAGAATGCCAAGGCCCGCGAGGCGCTGGCTCAGGTCAAGGCGCTTGATCCCCAGGGAACCGCCGGGGCGGAGGCGACGAAGCTGATGCAGAAGATGAAGTGAGATGAGCGAGTCACTCGGCGAGTATTTTCAGAAGGCCCGCGAGGCCAAGGGGCTGACGCTCGAAGAGGCGGCGGCCAGAACCCGCATCCTGCCGCAGTATCTCAAGGCGGTCGAGGACAACAACTACGCGAAGCTTCCCGACGAAGTCTTCGCCAAGGGCTTTGTGCGGTCGTATGCCCGCATCCTGGCGCTGGATGAGGCGACCGTCATCAGACAGTTCGAGGAGTCGGGGGGGCAGTTCTATGCCAAGCGCAATGAACGGGAGTCCCTGAAGCAGAAATTGGAGGAGGAGGAACGGCGGAAGAAGGTCAATCGCAACATCGTGGTCGGCATGGTCTCCGCCGCGCTGCTCATCCTGTTTGTGCTGATGGGGCGCGATCGAGATCAGCCCGAACAGAGGCCCGTTCCCACGGACCCGGTTCCCGCCGCCTCTGTCCCCGCTCCGGCGCCCGAGCCACCCATGGCCGAACCGGCGGCGCCGGCCGGCGATCCGGCCTTCCGTTCCGCTTCCGGGCAGCCCGAAGTGGAGCGCAACTTCTCCGGGGTCCTGCCTCTTGAGGGCGTCGCTCCCGACGGCAAGAAACAACTGATCCTGGATGTGGAGGCCATCGAGCGGTGCTGGGTGAAAGTGCAGGCCGATCATGCGCCGGCGCAGGAGGTCTTGTTGAATCCGGGGGACCGAACCCGCTGGAAAGCGCAGGAACGGCTGACGCTTACGCTCGGCAACGCCGGCGGCGTGCGGGTGTCCCTGAATGGGAAACTTCAGGGGCCGTTCGGAGGGCGCGGGAAAGTCGTTCGGGAGATCACTTTTACCCTTTGATGGACAAGAAGGATCTTTTGGCAAGGGCCCGGGCGGCCCGTGAAATGGCGGTGGCGCCGTCCTCCAAGTTCAAGGTCGGGGCCGCGCTGCGGTGCGATGATGGCTCCGTCTTTACGGGCTGCAATATCGAGAGCCCCACGTATCTCGGGATTTGCGCGGAGCGGGTGGCGCTCTTTAAGGCGCTGTCGGAGGGGCGGCGGGGCTTCACGGTGATTGCGATCGCGGGCGGGGTCAACGGAGGGTGCCCGCCCTGCGGCGCCTGCCGCCAGGTCCTCTGGGAATTTGCGCCGGACCTGGACGTGCTGCTGGACGACGCGCAGGGCTCCTATATCCAGCGGCGCATCACCGACTACTTCCCGGAGCCGTTTGACCGGAGCAAGGTCGATCCCTCCAGGGCTGCTGAACGGTAACCCGGATTGCGGCACGACATGCCGTAGTCCCGGCACTGACGGTATGATTTTTGTGGAAACCATACGTTGTTGAAGGGGTTACGACTTGGCATCATCTATGCGTGTGATTATGGCAAAACAGCTTGACACTCGCGGGGGGTCCGCGTTATAGTGGCGCGGTTTTTTGGCCTGTTTTATTGAGACGATACGAAGGATGGGGCGCTTAACCAAAAGGAGGGTTGAGATGGGTTATCTGAAATCAGGACTGATTGCAATGTCGGTGTGCGCAATGATGGGCACGACGGCTTACGCCGCTGAAGAGTTGGATGTGGTTCCGTCCCGCGTGCCGGGTGCTCAACGTGCTGCTGCCAAGGCGCTGAAGAATCCGATTGCGAACACTCCCGCGAACATCGCCAAGGGGAAGGCTCTCTTTGAGGGACAGGGGACCTGCATGAATTGCCATGGCACGAGCGGCAAAGGCGATGGCCCTGCCAGTATCGTATTCCCGATTGCCCCAAGGAATTTTACGAATCCGAAGTTCCACAAGAATCGGACCGATGGTGAAATGATGTGGGTGCTCAAGCATGGGAGCAATGGACCGAACGGGACTGGTCAGCCGACTCCAATGGTTGCGTTGGTTCCCACCGCGATTACTGAGGATCAAGCGTGGCATATCATCCTCTACGAGCGGAGCTTCGAACACAAGTAAGAGTCGGCGCCGAGAACTCTCGCGGGGCAGGCGTTCCTGATGGGGATGCCTGCCCTTTTTTTGATGCCTTTCGAGGCTGCCGTAATCGCATTCCCGTGAGGAGTTGCTCATGTTGTTGAAAGCAGGTGCGGCTATGGTGGCAATAGTCGGAAGTATTGCGGTTCTCGCTCATGCAGGGGAGAGGAACCCGATTGAGTCTCGTGTCCCACTGAGTGAACGTGCGAGTGCGAAAGCTCTAAAAAATCCGATTCCAATGACTGCTGAGAATATCGCCAAGGGGCGAGTAATCTATGAAACCAAAGGCCAATGCATTTATTGTCATGGCGAAGGAGGTAAGGGAGATGGTCTTGCCGGAAAGGTATTAAACCCTTCTCCTCGTGACTTTACGAATCCAAGCTTTCATGGTACTCGCACAGACGGTGAAATGTTCTGGGTGATCAAGAACGGGAGTAAAGATTCCGGGATGATGCCGATGATCGGGAGCATCATTACGGAAAGCGAGGCATGGCATGTAATTCTCTACGAACGGAATTTTAATGGGAGGAAATAGCCGGCGATATCTTTCGTTGCTGGTACAGTCAGGTATCTTTGCGATGTCTGTATGCTTAAGTTTTGTAGTGACTGCAAGCGCGGAGGAGAGGAATCCGAGTGAACCACGAGTGCCCATCGCTGAACGTCGTGATGCACGCGCACTCAAGAATCCAATTCCGAAAACCCCGGAGAACATCGCGAAGGGTAAGGCGGTCTATGAGGGCAAAGGGTCCTGTTTTCGATGCCATGGTGACAGCGGAAAAGGTGATGGCCCCTACCATACACTGGTAAATTTAAACCCGTCTCCGCGAGACTTTACAAACCCTAAATTCCATCGAAACCGAACCGACGGCGAGTTGTTCTGGGTGCTCAAGAACGGGATCTCAGGGACGGGAATGGTTCCGGCCATTGGAGGACCCATCACGGAGGACGAGGCCTGGCACGTGATCCTGTACGAGCGGAGCTTCGAGGGCAAGTAAGCCCGGCGACGTTCAAGCTTTTGTGAGGGGCAGGCGTTTCTGACGGGGCGCCTGCCCCTTGTGTTTTCAGCCCGTCGTGTTTTTGAGCCAGGCGCCGAGCGCCACGGCCACGCGGCGCGGCGGCGACAGGGTGATACGCCGGGCGAAGACGTCGTAGCGGGATGCCTCGATCCGTTCGAGGATCGTGTGATAGATGGCGCGCATGATTTCCGCGGGGAGCAGCGCCCGCCGATCGGACTCGGGGAGGGCGGCTTCGGCGGCGTGGTAGTACTCCTGGGCGCGTCGACACTCAAACTCCATCAGGCTGGTGAACGCCGGCGTCGAGGCGCCAGCCAGCAGTTCTTGTTCGCCGTACCCAAAGCGTTTGAGGTCTTCGGTGGGCAGATAGATGCGTCCGCGCGCGCCGTCCACTTTCAGATCGCGCAGGATGTTCGTCAATTGAAAGGCGACGCCCAGGTTGACGGCGTATGTCTGGGATTCCGGCGCCCGCGCGCCGAAGATCTTCAGGCAGACCAGACCCACGACGGAGGCAACCCGATAGCAGTACTGATAGAGGTCGCTGAAGGTGGCGTAGCGATTGATGGTCAGGTCCATCTCCACGCCTGCGATAATCTCGTTGAAATAGTCCTGCGGAATGCCGAGCCGGCGGATGTGATCGGCCAGGCAGATGATGATCGGGTTCGACGAGTGCGCGCCTCCGTCGCCGTTCTGTCGATAGAGCGCGGCGACATCCGCGCGCCAGCGCGCCAGACGCACGCGCGGGTCCGAACCCGGCACGGGATCGTCCACGGCGCCGTCCACCTCGTGGCAAAAGGCATAGACGGCGTGCATGGCGTCGCGGCGCTCCTGCGGAAGAAAGAAGAACGAATAGTAGAAATTGCTGCCGCTCCGCCTGGCGAGATCCGTGCAGTACTGCTGGGCTGCGTGACTGGTCATGTCCAGAATCGCCGCACGATGGATGCGAGATCGCAGTCCTGCAGCGCCGTGGTGACGGCGTCGGCGGTGCGGAGTCGGTCGGGGGGAGAGGTGGTGGACAGGGCCAGGCACCGCATGCCCGCCGCGTGGGCCGCCTGGATGCCGAAGAAGGTGTCCTCGATGACGAGGCACTCCGAGGCCAGGATCGGCGCGCGCCGGTTCAGCGCCTGCAGTGCGTGCAGGTAGCCTTCCGGCTCGGGCTTGCCGTCCTGAACGTCTTCCGCCGCGGTGATGTGCTCGAAGTCGTCCCGCATGCCGGCGCTTTTCAGAATGATCTCGATTTCGTGCCGGAGTGCGCCCGACACGATGGCCCGGCGGTAGCGGCCGGCGACATTCTTGACAAACTCCACGGCGCCCGGATACACCACCCTGGTGGTCGTGAGGTGGCCGAGCATCACCGCCGCTTTCCGCTCGACGAGCCGGTGAATCGTCTCCGGCGCGGCGTCACGGCCGTGCTCGGAAAGGACGGCGTGAAAGCATCCCCTGTCGTCGAAGCCGATGTACTTCTCGTAATAGTCGCGCTCGCTGAGAGAGAGCCCTTCGTCCTGCAAGACCTGCTGGAACATCCTGAAGTGGAGCGGCTCGGTATCGGCGAGGACGCCGTCGAAATCAAAGATGATGGCTTTCAGCACGTGAGGCGCCCTCGTGTTGGAAAAAGAGAGCGCATTATATCATTTTTCTTAGGGGCACGGCATGCCGTGCCCCTACTACTGTTGCCTTCTTGATTCAGAAGGAAGCTTCTACTACAGTGGCTGCATGATTCGCACCTTCCAGGGCGTGACGCCGCGCGTGGCCGGCTCCGCCTTTATTGAAGAGACGGCCGTCGTTGTCGGAGACGTGGTCATTGGTGACGACTCGAGCGTCTGGTTTCATGCCGTGGTCCGCGGCGACGTGCATTACATCCGGATCGGCGCCCGCACCAACATCCAGGATCTCAGCATGCTGCACGTCACGCACGATACCCATCCGCTGGTGATCGGCGACGATGTGACGGTGGGGCACCACGTGGTCCTGCATGGGTGCACGGTCAGGGATCGCGTCCTGATCGGCATGGGCGCGATCATCATGGACGGCGCCGTGATCGGAGAGGATTGCGTGGTCGGCGCGGGGGCGCTGGTCACCGAGGGCGTGATCGTTCCGCCGAAGAGCCTGATTCTGGGCTCTCCCGCGAAGGTGACGCGTGTGGTGACGGACGAGGAGCTGGCCTGGATCCGGGAGTCCGCGCAGAACTACGTCGGGTACGCCCGCCGGTATCTTGAGGAGCCCCTGAAGGCCAGGCCTGGATTCCGGGCGTAAGGCCGCCCGGCCTGTCTCACCGCTTGCGGGGGCGGGTGGGTGTCTGGCATGATTGGATCGAGAGGATAACACCATGCAGACTTGGGACAGGCCGGACCCGTTGACGCGGGATCTGATTCATCTGATCAATGCGCGGCGCCACGATCACTGGGACGTGGACGCGGCGCTCGACACGCTTGCCGAGATGATCGAAGTAGGCAGAGAGGACGAAATCCTCACGGTGCTGGCGGCGCTGGACGAGGACATGGCGGAGTGGCTGTTCGACCTGCTGGCGGAGGCGGCCTCAACAGCGGAGGCGGAGGCGGAGGAGGAGGATGAGGACGGGGTGGGGGCGCTGCTGACGCTGGCGCTGCCGCTGAGGGCGAACTTCGGGCAGCCGTTGCGGCTGACGGTGGACCCGCAGGAGACGGCGGCACTGCTGCGGCGGGCGCTACGGTTGCCGGTGGAGAGCCAGGTGGTCGTGGAGCCGAAGCTGCTGACGGACACGACGCTGGAACGGTTGACGCTGCAGGATCTGCACACACATGCGGGGGCGGTATTCGGGCCGGGGCGGAGCCGGCCGCTGGCGGCGCGGCTGCATGTGCCGGTGGAGCACACGGTGTACCTGGTGTTTGGCGTGCGGGAAGCGGAAGGGGAGGTCCCGATGCCGCAGGAGCTGGGGCCGGACGAGCAGGCGGAGCTGCTGGTCGGGCTACAGAGGCAGTGCGTGGATCTGGCGGCGGCGCCGCATCTGCTGGAGGCGCCGGTGTACGCGGCGTATGCGCTGTTCGACGCGAAGAATACGGGAGGATTGCAGCGGCTGGCGGACGAGACGATCGCGGTGTGGCGGGAGTTGACGCCGGAGGTGCGGGGGCGGGTGATGGTGCACCTGCACACGCAATGCGGGAACGGGGTGTACATGCCGGTGTGGACGGACCTGCTGGACCCTGTGGGGGGCGAGGAGGCGGGGCCGCAGTGGACGTCGCCGGACGTGTGGGTGTTCACCGCCGACTTGCCGATCGAGTGGCCGGGAGAAGTGCTGATGAACCGGCTGATGGCGGAGGGCTGCACCCGCTTCGAAAACCACATCGTCGAAGCGCCGGACAACTAGCCAGCCACTCTCAGGTCAGAATCACGCCCCCATAGCCCACCACGCGATCGACGTCTTTGCTGACGTCGGCCGACGTCGCATAACGAACCACACTCGCCTTGCCGGCGCCGAGCGCCTTGGCCGCGAACAGGACGGCGGTGCTGGGGACGTACCCGCACATCGTGATCTGGTGTTTCTCGACCGTCTGGTGTAGGCGCGCGCCGTCCAGGGTTTGCACGGCGTCCAGCGCCAGCCGATCCTGCCGGTGGGCGAAGGCTTCGGCGGTGAGTCCGGAAGGTGGCGACTGGCCGAAGCCTGGTCCGCAATGGGTGAGATCCGTGCTGGCAATCAGTAAGGGCGGAGTCGGCGCCTCTTCGATGACGGCCGCAAGCGCGCGCCCCAGATCCCGGCATGCCTCCAGATCGCGGAAGCCGACGACGATGGGGAGGATCTGGATGTCGGGCCGCAGCGCGCGCAGAAACGGGAGCTGGACTTCGAGGCAGTGTTCGTACTGATGCGCGAGGTGGTCGGATTGGGCCCGTGGGCAGCGCGCCAGAAACATCCTTCCCAGGTCGGCCGCGATCGGCACGGCTCCTCCGGGCAACAGCCACTCCCCTTCACTGTACACCGAGAGCGGCGGCCCGTATCCCGTGTGGTTGGGTCCCACCAGAATGACCGTTGAGGGAATGGTGATTCTGCTGTACACCGCTCCGGCGACAGCGCCCGAATACATCAACCCGGCATGAGGGCAGAGGACCGCCCGTGAGTTCACGCGAGGCGCGTCCGGTTCGAGCAGGGCCTGGACTTGCGCGTTCAGGCGTTCGGCGGTGCCTTCATAAAACTTCCCCGCGCAGGCAGGCGGGCGTTGCGCTGGCAGGTTTGCCATATGTCGAACTCCAATGTAGGGGCGGGTTTTACGCCCGCCCTCTTTCATCTTTCGCAGGTCCTGTCGCCGTAGGGGCGACCCGGTGGGTCGCCCGCATGAGGGCGAGGCAACGCCTCGCCCCTACAACAGAACGCGGATCGGCGTCACCCGCTCCTGAATTATTGTCCCAACGCCTGCGCGCCTTGCAGAATGAACGGCGCCTATCGGCCGGGTGGCGTGATGCCGCCGTATTCGGCCTTCAGCCGTTTTTCGGGTCGTTCTGCTGCCTGGGAGCGCGAACGCGAATCTTGTGGTCGGTCGCCACGACAAAGCATTGCTTCCAGGCTTCAACGTTTTCGGTTTGAAAGAGGCTTCGGACCCGTCTCGCGAGCGCATTGCGGCCGGGGTCCCTCAAGCGTATGAGGAGAAGGCCATGGTGGGTGCCGGGCACAAACCGGCGAACGTCAGAAAAGTCCAAATCCTGTGTGATGAAAAAGCGCCCGGCTGCTTGCGCCGCTTGCCAGACGTGGGCGTCATCCTGTCCAGCCAAGCCCTCCTGTGGAACGGTATCGGTCTCATGTCCCTGTTGGCTGAGAATATGGGCGAGTCTGAGTGGAAGATTCTCGTCGAGCTTGATCCTCACTGAATGTCCGGCACGCTCTGGACCGGCATGTCTTCCTCGGCGGAAGCGGCGGCGAAGGCGATCACGGCGCGGATATCCTCTTCCTTGAGCGTGGGAAAGTCTTGAAGGATTTCCTCTGCCTTCGCGCCCTCCGCGAGGCTCGCCAGGACCGTGCGCACGGTCACCCGTGTGCCTTTGATCACCGGTTCCCCGCCACAGACCTTTGGGTCGCGCACAATGTGCTGTTGATAATCCATGCCGTCCCTCCTCATCCAACAAGCTTTCTCATCATGTTCCCAAGGTTCGCCCTGGATTGCAATACCTGTTCCGACACCGCAACCGACCCGTCCCTCTTCTTTCAGTTCAGGCGTTCAGGGCGCACCGTGCCCCAAACAAAGCAGCCTGGAGCCTTTTTCTGCTCTTACCAGAGTTCCGAGGCAACGGTTCAACGAGGCAAGAGTTCAACGGCAGTAGCTTTAATTAGAAGCCTCTGGTCTCCTCTGGCAACTTCAAAGGTCATGGGTTGGCCCCCATCAGCATGACAAGCCTTCGCGAATTGAATTTTGGTTTTCCACTTCTCAGTGAGAAAGCCATTGCAAGTGAGAATGATGTCCTCTGCTTGTAAGCCGGCAACTTCGGCCGGATACTTGGGGAGGACTTTTCGTACAAAGAAAACGGGGGTTCCATTTTTTATCCGCAAATCAATGACAACGCCTATTCCTCCCGTGCCAGTGCCGATCTTCTCAGAAAGCCTCAGCACCATCACGAAAAGAACCTTCATGGCGGCTGTTTCTGGTGGGGCGTTGATTGGTTCAGGCCAGTACCCGATTCCGTTGTAAAGAATTGCACCAGTTTCAACATCTACCATCCTAAGAGAGATGGACACGTTAGAAACCTGTCCGTTGGATTGCCAGCGTCCAACGTCCCCAACGACTACCGCTTTTGCTCCGGCGAGCCGTCCCACTTTGAGTGCATCGACCTTTTCTTCAGAACTTGTAAGTTGACGCTTTTGCTCCTCGAAGATCTGTTCAAGACGAGTACGCTCAACAATCGTGATGCCCGTATCCCCTAGCAACGTGGCTAAGAGTGAGGCAACAGTCGTTCCCGATGTAGGCGCCCCTGGTGCATCGGTTAGATTGAGCACTGCAATGGTGTCATATCGTTCAATGGTGTCGCCATTGATTGGCCCTGAGCCTGTCACCACTGGATAGACCAAACGCGGAGCACACGCCGACAAAGAGAGCAGAAGGCTTACACTAAGGAGGATCCGAATCGGGAAGGGCGATACGTTAAATGCAGCCATACGCATGTCTCAGCTAAGAACAAAAAAGCGGGACCGATTTACTTTCTCTTCATTTAACAGTTTCGACCTGATCGATTTTCCCTTCTTTTGAATAATAAATGAGGTAGGTTGTGAACTTGTCTCTTGCCGCCATTTCAGAGGGAGTACCTACGATCTCCCAGAGTCCTAACGTGAAGACATCCGCAACGAGGTGCCAAGCCACGGCCGCATTTCGCCCAGCCTGAGAATGAGCATCCGGATCGATCTTATAGACAACCTTAGTGCGTCCATTGTCAACCGAAACAGCCATATCAGGAGCACCCAGCGCGCTCTCAACCGCCATCCGGTCAGCCCCAACCTGGATTATTGCGGGATCGCCTTTATACGTGCTCCGTTGGCCCGCCATGAATGCGCTACAGGCCACCTGGGACAAAATGCAAAGCAGGAAGATGCCTGTCGTTGCTAGGCCGCTTGTTCTACGCATAGTCGCCTCCTGAGAGTTTCTCTCTCACAACTCCTACTTCCCCTTCGGCAGGACGCCACTTCGCTCATTGAGCTAAAGGCTTTCCTGTCGGGCTTCTTTCCGCAATGCCAGTTGCGTTAATCTGGACTGACAAAAGTGACACCTAGAATTTCAGGGTCTTATAAGCCCAGATGGTAGACCGAGTAAGCTGCACTATGAAGTATGGCCCCATGACCAACAGCCAGGGACCTACTGCACCACGAGAGCCTTCATACCCGAATAAAGCGCTTAGGACTTCAAAATAAACCTTCGGGAATCCTTGACCAGAGACACTGATACTGAAAAGGGTGAATGTTGGGAGCAATACAAATAGGCTGAAGGCGGTCGCTCCTAGAAATACCAGCCATTCCTTGGCTAATCTTTTCTTGTCCATTTCGGATGGCCTGGCGTTGCGACTTCGGCAGGATGCCCTTCCGAAAGTATCGGCGGTAGGCTAGGCCACCGCTTGGGGGCCTGTCAAGCGTGGTCTGGCAACGCGCGTGGAAAAGAATAACGGTGCCGGGCACATTTAATACTCACATCATGCCTCCTCCTACTTCCTTAGAAATGAAAAAACTGGGGACAGATTTATTTTCATCTGAAGTCGTGAGCAGTTGTTCGGGAGAATAAATCTGTCCCGAATATTTCATGCTGACGCGACCAGTTATGCATATGCCACGAATGCACGGTATGTGGCGAACAAGCCCCAAGTGAATAACCCATATGAGGCCAAACCTAGCAAGATGCAAAGAATGTTAAACACGAACCCTGCCTTCTTGGCTCCAGTGCGAGGACTGGCATAAAGCCATTGGGAGAGATACGTGAAGCCCGACGTCACCGCAATAGCAAGGACACCGAATGCGAACGGCAGGAGGCACGCGGCTAATTCTGGCACCTTGTCTGCGTTGAACTGAGAGCTGTGAGCGATGAATGCAAGCAATGCGACCGCCGCGCCGCCATTGAGCAAGAATGAGGATTTGATAGCACCCTGGCCTGCAGTAATGACCGAGCGAAACATCTCCAAGTTGCCTTCGTGCTGGTGCTTGTTTGCCTCGATCCAGTTCTGCAAGTCCGCTTTGTAACGTTCAATGTCTAGAAGGGTCGGCTCTGGTTCTGGAGAGTTCTGAACTTCGTTCAGATAGGCAATGATGTTGTCGCAATAAATCGCGGCAGTGCCTTTGGATTTGATGTCTTCGATAGTTGCCTTCATCTGGGCGGCGAACTGCTTCACGCTCATACGCGCCTCCTATGTATAACTATTAAGTGTGGTCCCGAAATCCTACCACTCCCCCTCCGTAATGTCATGCAGGAGGAGAGGTGGCCCGGAAGCCGATGCGGGGTTTGGATGGGGGTTCAATGGGCGTCATGAGTTCGCGGATCGCCTCAAACAGCGACTGGATGTGGGTGTCGTGGCTGGCGACCTTGCGTTCCAACTCCGCGAACCTGACGGCGAGATCCTTGTTCGTGGCGAGCATTGCCCGTAACCGAACAAATGCCCTGACGACATGGACGCTCATTTCGACCGCACGTGGACTGTTCAGCACCATTGCGGCCATGATGGCGCCGTGCTCAGTGAAGGCCCACGGGCGATAAATTGTGCCGAGATGACGGCTGGAACTGATCGCAATGTGCGATGAGTTCGGCGAATCTTTATCAGAATCAACTGGTTGCATACTTGAGGTCGCAATTTGCGACCTCAAAGCTCTAACTTCTTGTAATTTCAACTGAAATATAAAATCACCCGGGAATCGTTTCCGATTTCGTTTGATTTGTTCGTTGAGGCGCTTGGTGGTTACGCCGTAAAGCCGCGCCAAGTCGTCATCCAAGATGACCTTCTGCCCACGGAGGAGCAAGATGACCTGCTCGATGCGCTCAGTTGGTATGAGGTCCTTCATGCCCGGTTAGACACGGGCTCACCTGGAAACGTTACTTGGATGTATTCGATTTATTCTGGCGGGTGGCGGCGGGCGGGTCGTCTGAAGGGCGGCCACGGGGGGCCTGCCCCTACGAAGGCTCACCTCTCTTAGCCCTGTGTCGAACGGTGGGCTCGAGCTTGACCACGAGGCGGCAGCCGACGGCGGTCGCGGTTTTTTTGAGCGTGGCGGTGGGGGGTGTGTGGGTTTTACCGCCGCCGGACGATTCCATGCGCGAAATCGCCGGAACTTTTGTGCCCATTCGCCTGGCGACCTCCGCTTGGGTGAGCTTGGCTGCCTGGCGCGCTTTCAAGAGTTCGTCGAACATGGCGAACTCTCCTTCAAGCGCGTCATACTCGTTTTGGAAGGCCGGGTCCTTCTTCCATTTCCCGATCATTTGTTCATGTGTTCTCATGCTTCACCTCATGCAATCTGCGAGTGGCGATCTTCAGTTCCTTAGCCGGTGTCTGGTCGGTCTTTTTAACGAAGCCGTGCAGCATGACGATCTTGCGTCCCACTGCCGTGCAGTAGAACACCCTTGCGATCCCTTCCCAGCCATGCGCCCGGATTTCAAACAGTCCGTCTCCCATCGCGCGCGTGTACGGCATGCCAAGATTCGGCCCATGCACGATCATCCGCTCGGTGATCTTGGCATAACAGGCACGAATGCCGACCGGCAAGGCATCCACGAACTGCACGACGGATTCGCCGTAGTAAACGATTGTCCAGTCAGCCATGAAATGTTAACAAATTTGTTAATATGCTGCAACCCTATATCCTGTGAGACACCTGGACTGGAGAAAAGTTAATTGGCGGGGGCGGTTTTAGGACTGACGCTGCGCGACGAGCGAGGCGGTGAAGGGGCCCTTGTCGGGATCGAGCGCGCCTT
>JAVHQA010000078.1:16266-19201 GCA_036170875.1 Nitrospirales bacterium | reverse complement strand
CCGGCCTGGAATCCGGATCCATCGCCGGCCACGCCGCGATCCGGCTCAAGGACGGACGGACCATTCATCTGCTGAACGCCTTCTGCGGGGTCAACGACTCGCCGGTTACGGTCTTCCATGCCACCGGCCTGCTGGGGCTGGACCGATTCCTGACCTGCCGCATGCCGAGCGTGCGCCCGCCCCAATCCGGGCTTCCGGAAACCACGCCCCGGTAACCTCCCCGCGTGCCGTGCCCTGATGCCCGTGCATCCCGTCCCAACCTGGCCCTCGCGCAAGCTTCCCCGCATGAGCGAAAGGCGCCTGTCCTCCCAACCGTCAACTTGATGCAAAAAGCACAGAGCCGTCAGGACATCTCTTCCAGGAAAAAACGGCGCAGGCCTTGCTTATTTTCGGAAAGTATGGTTAATATACTCACAGGTGAAAACTATCGCTCTTCTCGACAACGTGGTACCTTTATCACCTGCTGGTGGGAGCAAGAATCTCCTGCACCAATTCGGTTAAGGGAGGCGACTCCATGTCACTACACGAATCACCCATAAATCACGATCAGGGCAGGGAACCGGCAATACGTTCAGGGCTGTCACGCAGAGAGGTGTGCAAAGGTCTCGGCTTGATGGGAGCGGCGATTCTCCTGGGAGGCTGCGAAGGCCTGCCGCACCTCGCGTTTCAGGAACGCGGAGGCGAGACGAACACCGACCCCGCCTTGCTCATGCCAGACCAATTCGCGGAAAAAGCCGGCACCGTGGAACTGGCCCGCGCCAATGCCGCCCGCGGTATCGAGGCGCCGAACGAATTCATTCAGCGGTTCCTGCTGCATTCCCCCAGGGTTCGCAAGGCCAGCCGGCCTGGCGGCTCCATTGGGTCGGTGCTCTATAACCCGAAGCCGGCCACCATCGCCTCCGCGGTCAAGCTCCAGATGGCCCGCGGCAAGGGAGAGCCGGAGCTGCTGCATAACGACCTTGGAACGATGGCGGCCACGCAATACGCCCAGTACGGTTCCAGGTCATTCGCGGCGGTCTTCCCTCATTCAGTGTCCATTGTCGGGGATGCCATTCACAAGGACCGGTCACTCATTCAGCTCGTGCTCACCGGCAATTTGCCGTCGGAAAGGATCGTCTGCACAAACCCGGATCTGGAAAGCCTGATCGGGCGGCAACTGACATTCGCCTCGCAAATGGTCCACGGGGTCCGCTGTGGAACCGGAATGTCCCCCATGCAGAGTACCGACATCTGGACCGCCGACCCGGACGCTCAGCGCGTTCCTGAAGGCGCCATCAGCCTTGTACTGGCCGGCGCCCTGATCCGCTTGGAAATGACCGGATACGAGGTCAGGGCGATCACGCCGGTGGACCCCCGCAAGCGCCCCGCTGGTTGGCAGGACGTCAGCGAGCCCTACCGCAACTTCGCCGTCGGGCAGCTGATCGAAGCCGAACAGGCCCTTGCGAATCATGCCCCCCGAAACGCCTTTGAGAAGACCGTGGTCTCCACCGTGCTCGGCGAGTATACGCCGTATCTCGACGACATCAGGAAGCGGCTTGATTGGGGCCATACCTGCGTCAAGACCTACAGCGACCAGAAGCAGGACGGCCGGGCGGACCTGCTGATGCAGCCCGTGTTCGCCCATAGCGTCAGGGCAAGAAAACAGCTCTAGCGGGTTAATTCAGCGACGGGTCGGGCGGCATCGTCGCATACAGCGCGTATGCTCCGCCTTGAGCGCGAAGAATTGAGGGCCAGACCTGAAGCGGGTCCCGCGCGAATACCATTTCCATCTGGGCCGGCAGGACAAGCCAGGATCCGCTCGATAATTCGAACTGCACCTGCCCCGGCGCCCACCCGGCGTACCCCATGTAGACACGGACCAGGCCGTCGCCTTCGTCCTGGGGAAACGCGTCCTCCAGAAAATCCAGATCGCCTCCCAGGCAGACGCCGTCGAAAATCGACCGTGACTCCGGAACTTCCCATCCCAGGCGGTGGAGAATCAAGAGGCTGCCCTTCTGCACCGGCCCGCCGGTGTACACAAAACCCGCCTTCTCGTGAAGCCCGGTCGCCTTCGGCAGCACCTCGGTGATGTGTTGATCCGTCCGGCGGTTGACCACGAGCCCCAGCGATCCTCCGGACCCGTGCTCACAGATCAGCACGACAGTCTGCCGGAAATTGGGATCTGTCAGCTGGGGCGTCGCGACCAGGAACATCCCCCGCTTCACTTTCTGCGGCTTCTCCCGTTCCATGTGTTTCAATATACTCCAGACCATGGCCCATTTCAGCTTCATTGACGTCACAGGCCAGGGAGGATTATTCTCCCGAAATGATCTTCCGATCCTTCCCGGTTCCGCCGTTGGGGTGCAATTGCTCGATCATCGGCGATCCGGCCACCAAGAAGGCGCTGGTGGTGGACCCCGGCGGGGACGCGGAACGCATCCTGAAGGAAGTGGAGGCGCTCGGACTGACGGTCGCCCACATCGTGCACACACACGCCCACTTCGATCACTTCCTGGCCTCGGGGCAGATGAAAGCGGCCACGGGGGCGCCGCTCTGGCTGCACAAAGCCGACCAGATTCTCTGGGACAACCTCGAAATGCAGTGCCAGATTTTCGGCATCCCCTATACCCCGGTCCCGCCGCCGGACCGGTGGATCAAGGACGATGAAGAAGTGGCGCTGGGCGAGGTCAAGGGACGCGCTCTGCACACCCCCGGCCACACGCCGGGCTCCATGTGCTTCCACTTTCAGGACGCCGGGATGGTGATTGCCGGCGACACGCTGTTTCGCGAGAGTATCGGGCGGACCGATCTCTGGGGAGGCGATGCCCGGGCCATCGAACGGTCCATCAAAGACCGGCTCTACGCCCTGGATGAAGACACCCGCGTGATCACCGGGCACGGGCCGGAAACCCGCATCGGCCACGAGATCCGGTTCAACGCGTTCGTGCGGGGATAA
>JAVHQA010000078.1:1452-16166 GCA_036170875.1 Nitrospirales bacterium | reverse complement strand
ACCGTGAAACCTATTCTGCGGAGCGCCTCCGGCACCTTCGAACGCCCCGCCGGCACAGCCACTGATGTATGGCGGAACTCGAGCCGCGCCGGATACGACACCCTGAACTGATCGAACGCGCGGCCCTGCTCAGAGTCGGGAAGCTCCGCGATCGCCCGCAGTGCGGCATCGTCCCGGCGGATGTCGTAGGACCGCAGGAGCAGCTCGGGCAGAAGCTCGCCAAGCGATCGGCCGGCCTCGACCGCCACCGGCCTGCGGTCCGCTCCGCCCGGAGGCGTGGGGGGGGCCCACTTGAAGCGGCGATTGAAAAAGGTGCAGGCCGCGTCATGGAGCATCTTCGTGCCGGCCGCCTTGCCGTTCCACGAGTGGCCCGCGATGTGTGGCGTGCCCAGCGTGACCGCCCGGACCAAGGCGGGATCAGGCTGCGGCTCACCTTCCCAGACATCGAGCACCGCCCCGCCCAGGCGTTTCTCCTGAAGGCAACGCAGCAGCGCGGCGTTGTCAACGACCGCGCCGCGGGAGGTATTGATGACGGCCGCGTGCGGCCTGAGCAGCGAGAGCCTGGACGCATCAAGCAGGTGAGCAGTCGCGTCAGGGCCTTCCCGGATGAGCGGCACGTGACAGGTCACAATGTCGCTCCGTTTCAGCAGGTCCTCCAACGAGACCAGGCCGGCCTTCCCGGCTCGCTCCAGGGGCGGATCGTTGGCCAGCACGGCCATTCCCAGCGCCTGGGCCTTATCCCGCACCAGGGTCCCGATGCGGCCCAGGCCGACGATCCCCAGCGTCCGCCCGGCGCATCGCTCCTCCCTCAACGCGACAAGCGCCGCGACGACGTATTCCGCCACCGAGTTTGCATTGCTGCCCGGCGCGTACGCCAGCACGATCCCGCGCGTCCGCAGCCAGGCCTGATCCACATGGTCCAGGCCGATCGTCGCGCTGCCGACGAACCGGACGCGGCTGCCCTCCAATAACTTCGCGCCAACGGCCGTGACCGAACGGACCAGCAGCAGGTCGGCCTCCCGCACCTGCTCCGCCCCGATCTCCCGCCCCGGCCACACCGTGATCTCGCCGAGCGCGCCAAAGGCCTCCCGGACGAACGGAATATTCTCATCCGCAACGATCTTCACACCTTGACCCTACCTGTTCGCCCCGTTATCCTGTAACTTCCATGCCGACCATCGATGCCAGGACCAGCCTCTGCGCGCTCATCGGGAACCCGGTGGAGCACTCCCTCTCGCCCGCCATCCATAACGCCGCCTTCCAGCACCTGGAACTCAACTTCGTCTACGTGGCCTTCAAGGTGGACGATGTGGCCGGGGCGCTGCGCGGCATCCGCGCCCTGACCGGCATCCGTGGCGTGAGCGTCACCATCCCGCACAAAGTCGCCGTGCTGCCGCACCTGGACGACATCGCACCCACCGCCCGGAGCATCGGCGCCGTCAACACGATCGTGTCGGACCACGGCCTCCTCAAGGGCTACAATACCGACGCGACGGGCGCCCTCGCGGCGTTGCGCGCGGCCGGCGCGCCGGTGGACGGCGCCCGCGTGCTGGTGCTGGGATCCGGCGGCGCGGCGCGCGCCATCGCCTTCGCCCTCTGCATGGACGCCAAGGTGTCGGCGCTGACGATCCTGGCCGTCCTCGATCAGGAGCGGGACTCGCTCGTGCGAGACCTCCGCGACAAGACCGGCGCGGCCGTCTCCGGATTTCCGCTCACGCCGGAGACCCTGTCCCGGCACATCCCCGATGCCCAGACGATGATTCACTGCACGCCGGTCGGCATGAGCCCGAAGGGGGACGAGTCCTGCGTCCCCGCCGCGCTGCTGTCGCCGCACCTGACCGTCATGGACATTGTCTACAATCCCCTGGACACACGCCTGCTGCAAGACGCCCGGCACGCCGGGTGCCGCACCGTGCGCGGCCTCGAGATGTTTCTGCATCAGGCCATCGGACAATTCGAACTGTGGACCCTGCAGCCGGCTCCCGCCGGCGTCATGCGGTCCGTCCTGGAAAGGCACTTCAGCACATGAACATCGTCGTGATCGGGTATCGCGGAACGGGCAAGAGCAGCGTGTCCAGAGTCCTGCAGGAGCGCCTCAAATGGCCGCTCATCTCCACAGACGCCGAGATCGTCAAGAAGGCCGGCCTCTCTGTCCCCGATATCATTCTGAAACGAGGATGGGACTACTTCCGGGACGTGGAATCCAAAATCTGCCAGCGGGTGGGGGGCAAAGACCGGATCATCATCGACACCGGCGGGGGCGCCGTGCTCCGCAAGGAGAACGTGGACACCCTGCGGCAGCGCGGGCGCGTGTTCTGGCTCACCGCGGAGGTGGCCACCATCATGGACCGGATCAAACACACCAAGGATCGGCCCTCGCTCAGCCAGACCAAAGACTACATCGACGAGATCGATGAGGTCCTGAAGGAACGCCTGCCGCTCTACAATGCCGCCTGCGACCAGATCATCCCCACCGACAACCGCACCATTGAAGAGATCGCGGACGAGATTCAAAGCAAGATGTAGCGGGTCATTTCGACGGGACGACTTTGAACCGCAGCGTCCCCAACTGGCTGGCTGCGGTGACCTTCTCCCCAATATGGATCTTCACTTTGTACTCGCCGGGGACCCAGCCGGCCTTGGGCTTCTGAAATTCGATGAAGCCGCTGTCCTGCGACGTCTGCAGGAAGACTCCCACCTCATACAGCAACTGGTCCTCAGAGCGGCCCTCGCCTTTCGCCAGGAACAATTGCCCGATGATGTGCGCCGGGTTCTCCCTCGGAAGGACATCGAACACCATATAGACGGCTTCCGCGTCGGGCTTGAACGTGGTACTGGGGTTGACCGGCTTGTACCGGTCCGTCTGGAACGCATCCTTCGATTCTTTGTATCCGTGGGCCAGCACGAGACTCGTAAAGAAGCCGGCGGGCGGCTGATCCAGCGCCTTCACGTCGGCGCCCGCAGAGGATTGGGCAAACGCCGCACCGCCCGCCAGCAGGACCACCCCGCACAGCCCCACAGCCGCGTGCCGCACCATGATGTTCCAATCAGCGCTCATGGGAAAATTCTATCAACAGCGCCGGGCCAATGCAATCCGTTGGCTTCGCCCCTCATAACTTACGAAGGCCCGCCACCTCGGCTCCCGTGAGCTCGCGCCACTGGCCGGGCTGCAGGTCGCCCAGCATGACAGGCCCGACGGCGACGCGGACGAGGCGCAGCGCCGGATGCCCCGCCGCCGCGGTCATGCGGCGAACCTGGCGATTCTGACCCTCCCGCAAGGTGACCTGCAGCCAGGCCGTCGGGACGGACTTGCGGAATCGGATGGGCACCGGACGCGGCGGCAGGTCGGGCACCGCCGCCAGCACTTCCACCTCGGCAGGCTTCGTCCGCCGGCCCTTCAGGAGCACGCCTTGACGCAACAACGCCAGCGCCGCATCGTCCGGCACCCGTTCAACCTGCACCAGATAGACCTTGGGCAGTTTGTGCCGGGGGTCCGTGATGCAATGCGCGAGCGCGCCGTCTGCGGTCAGCACCAGCAAGCCTTCCGTGTCGTAGTCCAGCCTCCCCGCTGGATAGACACCGGGGACCTGAATGAAGTCCGCCAGCGTGGACCGGCCCTCTGGATCGGTAAAGCACGACAGCACGCCATAGGGCTTGTAGAAGGCGAGGGCGCGGACAGCGGTCACGGGGTTGTCGTCTTCGGCGCCGTCACCCGCATCACGAAAACGTATAGCGCGCACAGCAGGACGGCAAACCCGCCGATCAGCCACGAACGCTCGCGCAGCACCTGCACGAGCAGCGCCGGATCATTGATGAGGTCGGGCCGATCGCCCAGCAGATTGCCGCCGAACCAGGCCAGCACCCAGCACCACAATCCCGCCCCGACGATCGTCATCAGGCTGTACGTGCCGAACGGCATGCGCACGAGACCCGCCGGGATGCCGATGAGATGACGCACGACCGGCACCATCCTGGAAAAGAAGACGCCCCCCGCTTCATAGCGGGCCAGCCAGCGCTCGGCCCGGAGCAGTTTATCCTCCGGGCAAAAGACGTATCGGCCGTACCGTACCAGCAGGGGCCGACCCAGCCATCGTGCCACCCAATAGGTGGCCGCGGCGCCGAGATAGCTGCCGACCGTTCCCGCGAGCACGACGCCCCAGAAACTGTACCGGCCCTGCGCCGCCCAATAGGCCGCGGGCGGGATGATGATCTCGCTCGGAATCGGCACAATGGAACTCTCCATCGCCATCAGCACGATGATGCCGGGATAGCCCCAATCATGCACCCACTGAAACCAGATGCCGACCCACTGCTGCATAGGCTCTCCCTTCCTCCTGATCCGGCAGATTCTAACCCGAACCTCTGCACGATGCCAGCCGACACTTGCACCTTCCGCCCTACACGGTTAGAATCCACCACGGATTGCAGGAGGTTGCGGACTCATGAGAGTGCGGTTTTGGGGAACACGAGGCTCGATCGCCACGCCGGGCCCGGGCACCAATCATTTCGGCGGCAATACGTCCTGCGTCGAGCTGACCACCGACAAAGGCGACCTGCTGATCTTCGACTGCGGCACCGGCGCGCACCCACTTGCCGTTGAGCTGGCGTCGCAGGGGGAAAAGTCGATCCATTCGAGCATTCTCCTCGGCCACACGCACTGGGACCACATCCAGGGCTTCCCGTTTTTCACCACTGCGTTCAAGCAAGGCAACTCCGTGGCGATCTACGGACCGGAGGGCAGCCGGGGCTCGTTGCACGACGTGCTGGCCGGCCAGATGGAGTTCACGTATTTCCCGATCGAACTCAATCAGCTCCCCGCCGAGATCACCTACCACGACCTGACCGAGGGCATCCACAAGGTCGGCGGCGTGCGGGTCGCCACGCAATTCCTCCATCACCCGGCGATGACGCTCGGCTACCGCATCGAAGCCGACGGCGTCGCGGTCGTCTACCTGGTGGACCATGAGCCGTTCTCCGACCAGCTCTGGCGAGCCGATGCCAAGCCCGGCCGCATCGAGTCCATCCTGCACGAGGGAGACCGCCGCCACGCCAAGTTCATGGCCGACGCCGACCTCGTCATCCACGACGCCCAGTACACGCCCGAGGAGTACGCCTCAAAGAAAACCTGGGGGCACAGCACGTACGAATACATCGTGGACATCGCAGCGGCAGCGGGCGTCAAGCGCGTTGCACTGACCCACCATGACCCGGACCATAACGACCGGTTCGTCGCGGAAATCGAACACCGGGCCCGCGAGCGGGCGTTGCAACGCGGGGCCGCCCTCGATGTCTTCTGCGCGTACGAAGGCTGCGAGATCGTTCTGGCGCCGCGGCTCGCCTTGAAGCCGTTCGTGACGCCGGACCCCTTCCAGGCGTCCGTCGCGCAACGCAGCTTCCGCATCCTCGTCGTGGACGACGAGCCGGACATCCGCACCATGGCCGTCCTGGCGCTCAAGCAGGATCAGCACACGGTGACCGAGGCCAGCAGCGGCCCGGAGGCGCTGCGGATGATCGACGAGCAGATGCCCGACCTCGTGGTGATGGATTTCAAAATGCCCGGCATGGACGGTATCGAAGTGGTCAAGACCCTGCGCGCTAAACCAGAGACCGCGCGCCTGCCCATCCTGATGCTCACCGCCATGGCCGATGAGGCGCACACCCGCGCCGGCTTCGCCGCCGGGGTGACCGACTACGTGGCGAAGCCCTTTTCGATCCCCCAGCTCACCGCGCGCGTCCGCGCGTGCCTGGCCCGCACCGCCATCGGATAGCCGTGGACATCAGACCTGTGATGGCCTGTCTCGACCTGGAGGGTGTGCTCGTCCCCGAGGTCTGGCTGAACCTGGCGGAGAAGACTCGCATTCCGGAACTCCGCGTCACCACACGGGAAGAGCCGAACTATGACCTGCTCATGAAGCGCCGCCTCAATATCCTGGCCGAGCACAAGCTCACCCTGCAAGACATCCATGACGTGATTACGACGATGACACCGCTGGACGGCGCGAAGGACTTCCTGTTGTGGCTGCGGGCGCGCTGCCAGGTGATCATCCTCTCGGACACGTTCGCCCAGTTTGCGGCGCCCCTCATGCGGCAGCTCGACTACCCGACCATCTTCTGCAATACGCTGGAAGTGGACCCGGACGGCCGGATCGTGAATTATCACCTGCGCCTGCCGGACCAGAAACGGGCCTCGGTGCTGGCCCTGAAGCAGCTCAATTTTCGCATCGTCGCCGCGGGCGATTCCTACAACGACACGTCCATGCTGCTGGCCGCCGACGCCGGCATCTTCTTCCGTCCCCCTGCCTCCATCACGAAAGAATTCCCGCAGTTTCCGGTCACGCAGACTTACGCGGAGCTGCAAGCCGCCTTCCGCACGGCCGCCGGCCTATAGCCTGGAACGGCGGGTGGACTCGTGCCAGCTATGGAAGAGCCACTGCCCGTCCCGTTTTTCCAGGACGCCGGTCTCCCGTAGCTCCATCAGCATGCGGGTCTCGCCCTGCGGCCCGGGCAGGATGCGCGTGTAATCGAGTTCCATCGAGAACCAGGCGACATCGCCGCGCGTCCAGACCTTCAGCTCCTTGATCGCAATCTCCAGCCGGGTCACCGCCTGGAACTCGGTGCGGAGTATCGCCTCCAATTGGGGCCACCCGACGAACTTCAGGCCCATGATCCCGTAGGAGACGATGTCGGGGTCCTTAAGAAATAACCGGGCCATCCCTTCCAGATCGCGCCGCTCATTGGCGAGCACCGACTCACGCACCACCGCTTCCGGCATCGAAAGCGCCGCTGCCGGTTCTGCCGACACCGTCCCAAGGCCCGCAAAAAACGACGCCATGACCACCAGGCTCCACACTCCATGCCGCATGATTTTTCTCCTCAGCATGATCCGCCGCTCAGCCCAGCACGATGCGGATCTGATGCACCGCGCCGTCGTCGACGAGTGGAACCGTGGCGCTGCCGGCCAGCGGCCTGCCATCCAGTTCCGCCAGAGCCACGCCACGGGTGACCCCGCGTGGATTGTCCACCGCAATGTCATAGACAGCCGAGTGATACCGAAAGCGGATGGAGTACCCGGGCCAGGTTCGCGGGATGCAGGGATCGATGCAGAGCGCCGCGCCTCGCACGCGGAACCCGAGCATCCATTCCATGCCGGCGCGATAGAGCCAGCCCGCCGCGCCGGTGTACCAGGTCCATCCACCACGCCCGACGTGTGGCGGCTCGGTATACACGTCGCCCGCCACCACGTAAGGCTCCACTTTGTAACGCTGCACGCTCGCCCGCGAGGTAGTGCGGAGGATGGGATTCAGCATCCGGAACAGCTCGGCGGCCTTGTCGCCGTCGCCGAGCGCCGCGAAGGCCAGCACCGTCCAGGCGGCCGCATGCGTGTATTGGCCGCCGTTTTCACGGATCCCCGGCACGTACCCTTTGATGTAGCCGGGGTCAAGCGGCGTACGGTCAAAGGGCGGCGCGAAGAGCGCAATCAGGCCGTCCGGGCGGCGCACCAGGTGTTGGTCGACGGCCGCCATCGCGCGCGCGCCGCGGCCCGGCTCAGCCGCGCCGCTGATGACCCCCCAGGACTGCGCGATGGAGTCAATGCGGCACTCCTTGTCTGTGGCGGAGCCGAGCGGCGTGCCGTCATCAAAGTACGCGCGCCGGTACCAGTCGCCGTCCCACGCTTCCCGCTCGAGCGCCGCCTTGAGCGCACTGACATGGAGCCGCCAGGTCTCCGCGCGATGGTGCTCGCCGCGCGCGGCCGCCACTTTGGCAAACTCCCAGAGAATCGTGTGCAGGAACCATCCCAGCCAGATGCTTTCTCCCTTCCCCTGCTGACCGACCCGATTCATGCCGTCATTCCAGTCGCCCGTACCCATCAGCGGGAGGCCGTGGCTGCCGACGGCGAGGCTGTGGTCCAGCGCTCGCGCGCAATGCTCAAAGAGTGTCACGCGCGTCTCCGACACACGCGGCTGAAAGTATGATTCGTGTTGTCCCTCGGCCAGCGCATCGCCTTCTAGAAACGGAACGACTTCGTCCAGCACCGTCCTGTCGCCGGTGGCTTCAATAAAATGGATGACGGCGTACGGCAGCCAGAGAAGGTCGTCGGAGATGCGCGTGCGCACGCCGCGTCCCGAGGGTGGATGCCACCAATGCTGGACATCGCCCTCGGTGAATTGGCGCGCGGCGGCGCGCAGCAGATGCGCGCGCGTGACGTCGGGCGTCGCGACGCTGAGGGCCATCACATCCTGGAGCTGGTCGCGGAAGCCATAGGCTCCACTCACCTGATAGAACGCCGCGCGCGCCCAGACACGGCAGGCCAGCGTCTGGTAGAGCAGCCAGCGATTCAGCAGCACGTCCATGGCCCGCTCGGGCGTGGAGATCTGGACGGCGCCGAGCACGTCGTCCCACCGATCGGTGACGTCGCGCAAGATGCCGTCCAGGTCTGCATCGCGATAGCGGCCGAGCAACTCGCGCGCATGTTCCCGATTGTCCGTCTGACCCAGAAACCACACAATTTCCGCACGCGCGCCGGGAGGCAACTCAAACGAAGTTTGCAGCGCGGCGCATGGATCGAGACCCGCGCCCACCTTTCCCGACAGGGGAACGCCCCACTCAAGCGCCGCGGGACGTTCGGGCGTGCCGTTGCGACCCCAAAACTCCGAGCGGTCGCCCGTCCAGGACGTCTGCCGCCCGGCAAGATCCGAAAAGGCGATGCGCCCGCCAAACTCGCCGCCCCACGCGCTCCGCGCGAGAAGCGCGCCCGTCTGCGCATCGACCTCCGTGATGACGTACGGCGCCGAGGCGCTGCGGGAGCTGCCCAGCACCCACTCGGCGTACGCGGTCACCGAGAGGCGACGGGAGCGGCCCGAATCATTCTGCAGGCTGAGCCGGGAGATTTTGATCGGGTCTTCAGGCGGGACGAATTGCAACAGTTCGCACAGGATGCCGTGCGCGCCATGCTGAAAGCGGCTGTAGCCCTGACCGTGGCACGCCATATACGGCGCCGCGTCATCGCGAATCGGCAGCGCCGTGGGACTCCATACCTCACCCGTGCTGTCATCGCGGATGTAGATGGCTTCCCCGGACGGGTCGGACACGGGATCGTTTGACCAGGGCGTCAGCTGATTGCCATGGCTGTTGAGCGACCAGGTGAAGCCCGAGCCCGATTCCGACACGAGGAAGCCGAACGATGGGTTCGCGATCACGTTGATCCACGGCCGGGGCGTGCGCAGGCCTTCGCCAAGGACGGTGACATATTCCCGGCCATTCTTTGCGAAGCCGCCAAGGCCGTTAAAGAATTCGAGGTCCGGCACGGGCAGCGGCACATCCAGACGTTTGCCCGGATGCCGCGGACGCGACGCCGGCGGTGCCGCCGCGTCCGTGTGCTGCGACCGGGTGACCTGCTCGAACAATGTCCCCCGCCGGCTGAGCAGCACCACCCGCGCGACGGTTTGCAGCAGCGCATGCTCCTGCGCAGAGACCAGCGCTGTCCGCAGAAGGACAATCTTGCCGCTGACGCCGCTGGTGTCCGGGGAAAGCCGCAGCTTGCTGCCGTGCACGAGCGCTTCCAGTGATTTCTGCAGCTCCTGCGCATACGACGGCGGCTTCTCATTCATGATGACCAGGTCCGCGGACAGCTGCTTCGTGCGCCAGTATTCGTGCGCGCGCAGCAATTGTCGGACGATCTCGACATCCTCCGCTTTGTCGATGCGCGCCAGCACGATGGGCAGATCGCCGGAGATGCCGTGGGCCCACAGTGCGGAACGGTCCAGCGTGCTCCGGCAGAGCACATCCGAGGACGGCCGCAGCGACGCGTCCGAGTACAGGACGGCATTGGCCAGCCGCTGGAACACCTGCGCTTCGTCATGACTGATACCCAGATGGTGAAGTTGGACTTGCGCCTGCGTCCAGGCCAGCGACAGGGTGCGTTCGAACACTCTCGGGTCGCGGTACTTGTCTGCCAGGTCCAGGACCTGCTCGCGGGTGGGAGCGACAATCGTGGCAAACACAACGCGCGCGGTGGCGCCCGGCGGGATGCGCACCGTGCGCCGCAGGCTCATCACCGGGTCGAGGACGGACCCGACGGTATTCGAGAGCGTCCAGCCGTCGATCATCGCGACGGGATTGCGGCCGTGGTGCCCGCGCCCGAGAAACCGCGCGCGGTCCGTCTCGAATTGCAGGTCGCCCACGGTTTCGCCTTCCACCACGGCCACCTGGGCGGCCCACACGGCCGTGTCCTTCTCGGATTGCCTGCGGCGCGTCGCAAGCAGCGCGCCGACCTCGGGTACAAACTCCGTCTGCACAAACAGGTTGGAAAACGCCGGGTGTGCCACATCGGCGGCCTGGGAAGCGAGGGACAGCTCGGCATACGACGTGACCTGAATGTCGCGCGTGCGCGTCCCCAGATTGGTGAGGGTGACGCGCCGCACTTCAGCATCGTCCTCGGACGACACGACGATCTCGAGCGTGGTGGTCAGGGCGCCATCGCGCCGGATAATCTCGGCATGGTCTTCGCGGAAGGAGGCCTCGTACGCATCGGGTTCGACGCCGCTGGGCTGATAGCCCGCCGACCAGACCTCGCCGGTCTGTGCATCGCGAAGAAAGATGTACGCGCCCCAGCAGTCCCGCGTGGCATCCTCGCGCCAGCGCGTGACCGCAATATCATGCCAGCGGCTGTATCCTGAGCCCGCCGCCGTCAGCATCACCGTGTACCGCCCGTTGGACAGGAGATGCGTCCGCGGAATCACATCGTGCGGCGTGGTAAACCGGCGCAGCACCGGCGGAATGAGTTCGCGGACCTGCGCCGCCGCGGAGACTTCTTCCGCGCGAGGCCGCGTGACCAGCACGTCACGCGGCGTGCGCTCCTGCAGCAACAACTCGGTGGCCTGCACGGCGGGCTCGGCGTGGAAGCGGGTCCGCATCGCGCCCTCGTTCAGCACGTTGGCGATGGCCACCACGGACATGCCCTGATGATGCGCCATGTAAGCGCGCACGACGGCGACGTCTTTGCCTTCGGGCAACCGCGTGCCGGTGTAATCGAGCGCTTCGTAAAAACCGTACGTTCCCCTGCCGCCGGCTTCGCCCAGTCGCGCAAAGTTGTGCGCGGCCGCGGCCGGATCGATCATGGCCGCCAGCGCGGTGGCATACGGCGCGACGACGACATCTTCGCTGAGGCCGCGCTTGAGCCCCAGCCCGGGCACACCAAAGCTGGAATATTGGTACGTGAGGTCGAGATCGCGCACATTGTAGGCCGACTCCGACACTCCCCAGGGCAAGCCGCGCTCCGCTCCGTAGGCGATGTGCCGACGCACGACCAGTTCGCACGTCTGGTTCAGCAGGCTGCCCGCCGGAGAACGTATCACCAGCTCCGGCATCAGGTATTCGAACATCGAGCCCGACCACGAGATGAGCGCGGAACCGCGCCCCACCGGCGTCAGCGCGCGGTTCAGGCGAAACCAGTGCGACGACGGAACGTCGCCCTTGGCGATGGCGATGAAGCTCGTGAGGCGCGCCTCCGAAGCGAGCAGGTCATAACAGCTGGGATCCAGGCTGCCGTCCGTGACGCGATAGCCGATGGAAAACAGCTTGCGCGTATGGTCAAACAGAAAATTGAAATCCATCGCGTGAAACATGCGCTCCGCCGTCTGCGTGACCGCCGAAAGACGGCGAGTGAGCGCGGCGGCATCCTTGGCCGAATGCCTCATGGCTTGGGCCAGCGCATCGATTCGACCCAGCGTGTCCCTGTTCGCGGGAGAAGTGTTGCGCAGGCGTACGCGCAGCGCCGCAAGTTCACGGAGAGCGGCCTCGCACCGTTCCGGAGCGTCCTCCAGCGCGGGGACGGATTGGAAGAACGGCGCAATCGCCACCCACTCGGGCGGTTGTCCTGGAGAACGTTCGGCCATGGCCGCAATCTCTTTTGCGCTCAGGCGTGCCCACGGAATCAACAGTTCCACGTCCCGGGCATGGCTTTCGACGCACGCTCTGGCGGCATCGGCCCAGACGCGCAACTCGGAATCGGGAGCGTCCCCGCGTTCCTGCGCCCAGGCTTGGGCAATGTCAGCCACGGTGTGGGCACGCCCCCTCAGGTCGACAATTCGCACCGCCCAACCCGCGGCGTCGACGGGCGGCGAGGCCAGTGCGGAGGCCAGGGCGTCGATGGCATCGCAAAGCTGCTTCCGCGTGACCGTGTGGGTGCGCCGCGTATCCGGGATGTCGGCGAGCGCGTCCCGCAACAACCGGACGGCATCGTCCACCCCGGCGAGCAGATTCGGTCCGACGGTCGGCTTCTGCCGTAACTCGCGACACGCGTTGCCCAGGGCCAGCAGATGCCCGGCAAGATTGCCGCTGTCCACCGAGGACACATACCGGGGCTCGAGCGGATGGAGTTCGCGCGTGTCGTACCAGTTGTAGAAGTGGCCGTGGAACAGCTCCAGGCGGCCCATGGTCGCCAGCGTGGCTTCCAGCCGCTCAACGGCCTCCACGATGCCCAGCCATCCAAGATCACGCGCGGCAACCGTGGAGAGCAGATACAGTCCCATATTGGTCGGCGACGTGCGGTGGGCCACGACGGGTTTCGGCTCTTCCTGAAAATTATCGGGAGGAAGCGCGTGATCCGCGGGACCGACAAACGCCTCGAAAAAGCGCCACGTCCGGCGTGCAATCAATCGAAGCGCCCGCCCATCGGCCGGCGCCAGAGGCGCGCTCCCGGGAAGCCGCGACGGCAGGCTGACCCAGCGTGCGACGGCAGGAGCGGCGGCCCAGAGAAGGAGGAACGGGGCCGCAGCAGCCCAAGACTGGTGCCGTCCAAAAGCCAGCGCCGCACCGGCCGCGGCGGCGAGGACAATACCGCCTGCCATGCGCGTATACATCCCGGACAATTTCCACGCGAAGGCATGCTTGGCCTGTGCGGCGGTCACCCACTCCAGCAAATGTTTCCGCGTGATCACAAGGCGGCCGAGGGTGCGCAGAATCGCGTCGGAGATCAGCCAGGCCTGGTACGCCAGAAGCGTCACCGTCAAGCCGATCTGGGAAGCGCCCAGCGCAAGGTCCGTGAGCACACCGCGAAAATGGCTGCGCAGGGAAATGCCGCGCCGGCGCGGGTGCAGTCCGATCATGAAGGACAGCAGCGCCGGAATCGCAATCGTGGCCAGGATAAAGCCCGTCCACACCCAGGGAGAGGCCGCCGGCTGCGACCATCCGACAACCAACGTCAGGAACGCGGCGGGCGC
The DNA here is from genome assembly GCA_036170875.1 of Nitrospirales bacterium. GTDB lineage: Bacteria > Nitrospirota > Nitrospiria > Nitrospirales > NS-4 > SCTG01. The sequence goes on along the minus strand of JAVHQA010000078.1, from coordinate 2,946 downwards.
CGACAGGGTGCGACGCAGGTTGTCGAGCATCTTCCAACGGCCAATCGCGGGGATGACGACCGGGCGGCGTTCCCCTGTCGATGCTCTGCGGCGCCCCAGAATCCAGGGCAGCAGTTGCCAGTCGCCGCGCGCCCACCGGTGCTGCCGGGCGGCCGCCGCCTCATAGTGCGAGGGAAAGTCTTCAAACAGCTCGATGTCCGTGGCCAAAGCCGCCCGAGCGAAGATGCCTTCAAAGAGATCGTGGCTTAGCAGCGCATTGTCCGGCACCTTGCCCGCCAGGGCGGCCTCAAACGCATCGAGATCGTAAATGCCCTTGCCGGTGTAGGACCCTTCCAGAAACAAATCCTGGTAGACATCCGAAACGGCCGAGGCGTACGGATCGATGCCGCTCGGGCCGGAGAAGGATCGTTGGAAGAGCGAGCCCTCATGATCGAGAGGGAGCGACGGCGCGATGCGGGGTTGCACCACCGCGTAGCCTTCGACGACGCGCCCGGCGTGCGCGTCGAATCGCGGCCGGTTGAGCGGATGCGCCATGGTGCCGACCAGGCGGCACGCAGCGCCGCGAGGCAGGCGTGTGTCGGCATCGAGCGTGATGACGTAGCGAACCGCCGGCGGCGCTTCCGGGGGCCGCCCCCCGACGGCCAGAAACGTGGTGGTTTGCGAGCCGCGCAGAAGCTGGTTCAGCTCATGCAGCTTCCCTCGCTTGCGTTCCCATCCCATCCAGGCGCGCTCGCACTCGTTCCAGACGCGCCTGCGATGGAAAAGCAGGAAGCGGGCGCCGCCGCCGGACGCGGGGCCATAGCGCTGGTTCAGGCGCGCGACGCCGTCCGCCGCGGCGGCCAGCAGCTCGTCATCGCCGGCGAGACGTTCACTCGGCGCGTCCACCCAGTCGGAGAGCAGCGCGAAACGCAGGTCACCGTCGGCATTGGCGAGATAGTGGACCTCCAGTCGCTCGACCTGCTCTTCGATGGCATGCTGCGTGGTGAGCAGCGTGGGGACGACCACGATCGTGCGCAAGTCTTCCGGTACGCCGGTGCGCAACTCCATCCGGGGCAGCGCGCGCGGTCCGAGCAGAGCCATCACGGTGCGATTGACGAGTGCAATGGCCAGGTCCGACGCCGGCACGGCCGCGAGCAGGCCGAGCAGCACGAGGATCGTCGCGGCGCCGCCCGTCTCACCGGCATACAGCAGCGGCAGCGCCAGAATCATCGTGGTCGCGACCGCAATGGTTCCCAGGTAGCCGGGCACCGCGGCCCGGACATACAGGCGCAGCAGCCAGTGCTTCCAGGAGACACGGTACCCGAGTTCGCGCTCAAAGGCCGGACGTCCTTCGGAGATGAGGTAATAACCGGGTTCGGTGTACCGGTCCTGGTGCGGCTGTGTGCCGTCGCGCGGCCCGACACCCGCCCGCTTGGCGCGCTGCACGACACGTTCCGCCACTTCAATTTCCGAACGGCCGGAGCCCCGCGAGAGATCCTCGATGGCATGGCGGTA
>JAVHQA010000078.1:0-1352 GCA_036170875.1 Nitrospirales bacterium | reverse complement strand
CGCACCTTCGGATCCAGATCGCGCAAACGCTGGACGAGCTGCACGGCAAACGCCGTCGCCAGAGGCGCGTTTTCAAAGCGGCGGAGGGCCGCCGCCGGGGACACCGGAGGCTGGCCGCCCGTGCCGAGCAGGCGGTCGGCCAGCCGGTTGGCTTCCTGGCGCGCGGCGCGGCTGTGGACAATCCGATCCGCCAGCCTGCGCAGATTTTCCACCAGCACCACGCGCAGCGTGATGGCCACGGCCCACAACTCGCCGATGGTGAGCGGTTGTACGCGCTGGTAGGCCGTCACAAAGCGGCGCAGCAGGTCCGGGTCGAATCGGCTGTCCGTGTGCGCCACGAACGCCCACGCCACGCCGAACACGCGCGGATAGTCCTGCAAGTGGCCGGAGGCCAGCTTGGGCAATTGTCGGTAGAAGCCCGGCGGCAAGTCATCGCGGATCTCGCGAAGCTGTTCATCGACGATGTGGAAATTATCGACCAGCCACTCGGCTGCGGGGGTGATCTCATGCTTTTCCTGAATCGCCCGGGCAATGGCCCGGTAGGACTCCAGCAACACGCGCCCGTTCTCCAGGACGCGCGGAGTGAGCAACCGGCCCGCCCGCGATTCGGCGAACACGACCTGCGCAGCCGCAAGACTTTCAGCGTGCTGCTCGAGGCGCTCGACACTGAAGAGCTCGGCGCGGATGGGCTCTTCCAGGTCGGAGAAGATGCTGGTGGGTGGTCGGACCGTGCTCATCGTGCCTTCAGAACGGCTGTCACTGCGATGCCATCATTATTCTCTTACTGCGGAGCAGCCGCAGAAGAGCTTCCATGTCCGCCGGCGGCGGGACGGTGTACTCGAGATACTTTCCGGTTACGGGATGGGTGAAGCCGAGCGTCCGGGCGTGCAGCATCGGCCGCTCGACGCAGAGATCGTCCCACGCGCACACCTTCCGGCCACCGTAAGTCTCGTCGCCGAGCAGCGGATGGCCGAGCGAGGCGAGGTGGACGCGAATCTGGTGCGTGCGCCCGGTCTGCGGATGCACCTCCACGAGCGTCGCCTCATGGCCGGAGCGCTTCACTCCGAACCGTTCCGCGACCTGGAACTCCGTCACGGCCGCCCGCGGCGAGGTCGTGCGGGCGGAAATCTTCTTGCGGTGTTTCGTGTCACGGCCGATCGCCAGATCCACGCGGCCCGTCTTGCCCTTCACCGACCCGATCACCAGCGCCAGATACACACGGTTGATGCTGTGGGTCTTGAACTGCTTCGACAGGCCCTGGTGCGCGGCGTCGGTCTTGGCGATCACCATCACGCCGCTGGTGCCCTTGTCCAGACGATGGACCAGTCCGGGCCGCTCGCGCCCGCCGATGC
>JAVHQA010000077.1:0-4319 GCA_036170875.1 Nitrospirales bacterium | reverse complement strand
GGGCCTTCGTCGCGGATGAAGGCGTGCGCGGCGTTGAACTCGTGCCACTGGAAGTGCAGGCCGGCGTCGCTCATGGCGTTATAGATGAGCGCCCGGCCCTCGCGGGGCACGTGGGGGTCCTGCCGTCCCCAGATCATCAGCATCTCGCCCGTGATCTCGCCCATCCGGTCCAGGCTGTTATCGTGCGCGCCTTTGCCCAGGCCGCGCTTGTGGATGTCGGTCGCGTAGAAACAGGTCGTGGCCAGCACGTCCGGATTCATCGCCGCGCGGAACGCCAGGTGCCCTCCAATGCAAATTCCCATTACGCCCAGCTTGCCGGTGCAGTGCGGCGACGACTTGAGATAGTCCAGCGCCGCGCGGGCGTCGCCGTCGTAGCTCGACAGTTCCTTGGTGGTCTTGTGGCTGTTGCCGCGCGCGGCCCCGGCCTCGTCGTAGGCCAGCACCGTGCCGGCCGGTTCCAGCTCGTGGTAAATCTCCGGCACCGCCACGACAAACCCGTGGCTCGCCAGCATCGCCGCCGTCCGCCGGATCGGCCCCGTGGCCTGGAAAATCTCCGAATACAGGAGCAGCCCCGGATAGCGCCCCTCCGCCGCCGGCCGAAAGAGGTACGTGCGCATGAGCCCCGTGGGAGTTTTGATATCAGCCGATTCGTTGTCTTTGATGATCAAGCGGTGCCTCCGTCTTGTTGAGCGTCACGGTTGGTCTTCCAGCAGCCGGAGAAACTCACGCGGCGTGACGATCCGCACACCCTCATAGGTTTGCAGGTCCAACAGGTGTCTGTCTCCGCTGACGATGAACTGCACCCGACCTTCCAGCGCCGCGGCCAGATATTGATCGTCATCGGGATCCTCCGAAACTCCGCGTACCTCCAACGTCCCCTCGGTGGGCTCCGCTATGAGGTCGAGGGCGGCGACCCACAAGTCCAACTCTTCATCTGTGGCGGCAATGCGCCGCCGCACTTGTGGATAGTTCAAGCACCGACGCAACTCGTCGAAAATGGAAGCTGAAATGACAAGCTCGAACGCGCGCCCTTCCAAGAAGGAGGCAAGAATCCGGCCCGGCGGTCCTTGCGGGCGGATGAGCGCGCTCACGAAGACGTTCGCGTCGAGGACGGCGCGGAGCATGGGCTACTTGCGGCGGAGCTTACGCGTCCGGTGCTTGGCCTCGTTCGCAAGCCGGTCGGCTTGCGCCTGTGACAGATCACGCTGCTGCCGGTCCAGCACAGCCAGCAGGTGCAGACGCGCGGCCCGTTGCATCCCTTCAAGCCTCTCCACGGGCACCACGGCCGCCAGCGCCTTACCCTTGCGCTCGATGATAAACTGATCGTGCCGGAGCGCGACACGGTTCAGGATGTCGCCCAATCTCTGCCGGATGTCGAGCGTGGAAACCCTCTGCGTCATTTCATACCTCGCCACTGGTAGAATCTTAGCAAGTATCATAGTTGCTTATGGTGCGAAGGTCAAGGTCGGAAGGCAAATCACGGCCGTAGCGCCTGGAGACGAACGGCCATCTGCTCGACCGGCAACGTGTTCACCACGTCTTCAGCCGTCACGCCGCCTTTGCGGGCGACATTGATGCCGAAGGGAACATCAGAAAGCCCTTCGGCACTATGCGCGTCGGGGTTGATGCTGAATTTGACGCCCTTTTCCTTCGCGTAGCCGCAGAGCCGCCAATCCAGATCAAGCCGGTGCGGATTGGCGTTGATCTCCACGATCTTCTTGTGCGCCGCCGCCGCATCCAGCACCTTTTTCATGTCCACCCGGTAGGCGTCGCGCGACAGCAGCAGCCGTCCCGTGGCATGGCCCAGCATCGTGACGTAGGGATTGGCCAGCGCGCGGCAAATGCGGTTGGTCTGGTCCTCTTCCGACAGATTGAAGCGGCTGTGCACCGACGCGATCACGAAATCGAAGGTCGCCAGCATCTCATCGGGATAGTCCATGGCGCCGTCAGCCAGAATGTCCGCCTCGATGCCCTTGAAGATCCGGATGTCGGGGAATATCTTCTGCACCGCGTCGATCTCGGCATGCTGCGCCTTGATGCGGTCCTCCTTGAGGCCGTTCGCGTAGAAGGCCGACTGGCTGTGGTCCGAGATGCCGATGTAGCGATAGCCGAGCGCGCGCGCGGCCTCCACCATCTGCTCCAGCGTCGCCGCGCCGTCGCTCCAGACCGTGTGGTTGTGAAAGATACCCTGTATCTGTCCCGCCTCGATCAGGACCGGCAAACGCCCGCTCTCCGCCAGCGCAATCTCACCATGGCCCTCGCGCAGTTCCGGCGGGATGCACGAAAGGCCGGCGGCGGCATAGATAGCTTCTTCAGACCCGCCCCCTGGCGACGCCCCGCGTTCGACAAGTCTGCGCTCCAGCTCCTGCACATGCTCGGCGCTCCCCGTCGCAGCGAGCAATTCCCAGCCGTAGTCGGCGACGTCGGTCATCCGGATGGACACCGGCAGGCCTTGCGGCGAGCGCGCCGTGATTGTCTTCGTTTCCGGGTGATGTTCGACTTGCGTGACGTCGGGGACGGATTGAAGCGCTTCTGCCAACGCCTGCGGTTGCGAGCCGGCCACGACCAGCGTGATGTTCTGAATCACTTCCAGACGGCGGCGGATCTCGCCGGCATGATTGGCACGAATGGCGCCTGCCGCCCCGCGAACCGCTTCCAGAATGCAGTCAGCCTCTTCGATCACGTTCGCAAAGAGGTGAAACCCCTGATGCCGTTTGAACTGACGGATGCCGGCCAGAATTTTCTCCTGCGTTTTCTGGCCGAACCCCGGAAGGCCGACCAGGTGATTTTCGATGCAGGCATACTCCAGCTCGCCGACCGACCCGACGCTCAGTTGCTCGTAGATCGCCTTGATTTTTTTGGACCCCAGCCCTGGTACCGCAGTCATCTCCATCACGCCGGCCGGAAACGACGCCTTCAATTCCTTGTGCAGGGTCGAAGCCCCCGTCGTGACGAGCTCCGTCACCGCGCCGGCCAACCCCTCGCCGATACCCTTGACGTTGCGCAGGATGCCCTTCTGCACGAGCACGGCCGGCTCTTCCGGCAGGCTTTCGATCACCCGCGCCCCGGTGGAGTAAGCCTTAACCTTGAAAGGGTTCTCGCCTTTCAGCTCCAGGAAGAACGCAATCTCCTCCAGGACGGCCGCGATGTCGCGCTTGTTCATGAGCGTGAGTGTAATCCGAACGGACGATCTCCGCAACGGCGCTGCGTCGTTGCCCGCCGCTGTCGAACCTGCTAGCATCCATCCATGCGGAATGCGCGCTTTATCCTGACCGGCCTTGTTCTGTTCCTCATCAGCGCCGCCATCCAGGCCGACGCGCAGCCTCTGGGACGCCAGACGCAGACTTCCAGCTCTTGCCAGGTCTCCAGCATCAAGAAAGGCGTCAGCGGCAAGCAGTGCGACGTTCCGATTCCTCCGTCCTGCAAAGTCGCCGTCAATACGGCCACGAAGCTGCGATGGGCCAACATCGAGAAGTCTCCCGGCATTTCCTGCCGCTTCGACGACAAGCTGTCCGACTGGAAGACCCGCATCACCGGCGCCTGCGGTGCCTGCCATGGGCGGCAATGCAACGCCAAGTTCACGGTCTACTTTGATTGCCCGCAGCCCGGCGGCGCATCCAAGGCCCCATGACCCTGACAGAGCGAGTGAAGCGCAAGGCCCTCGACCTGGGCTTCCAGGCGGCGGGGGTCAGCCGCGTCACGTCTGATCGCCCCGAGGCGGCCCGCCTTGGCGAATGGCTCGCCCGCGAGTTCCACGGCGACATGAGCTGGATGGCGAAGACCGCCGCCAAACGAAAAAACCCGGCCCTCCTCCTCCCCGGCATCCGCGCCATCGTTTCGCTCGGGATGAACTACTACACCGACGACAGCCCGGACAACGTGCCCGGGCATGGCCGCATCGCGCGTTACGCGCGCGGGAAGGATTACCATCGCGTGCTCGGGGAGCGTCTGGAATCGCTCGCGGCCTTCCTGAAGTCGGAGGCGCCGGACTCACGCAACCTCGCTTACGTGGATACGGGCGCCGTCATGGAGAAAGCCTGGGCGCAGAGGGCCGGCCTCGGGTGGATCGGCAAGCACTCGAACCTCGTCTCGGGGCAACACGGCTCCTGGCTCCTGCTGGGCGAGATCCTGACGACGGCCGACCTGTCTCCGGACGAACCCGGCGCCGATCTCTGCGGGACCTGCACGCTCTGCATCAGGACCTGCCCGACTGGAGCCATCACCGAGCCCTACGTCGTGGACGCGCGCCGCTGCCTGTCGTACCTCACGATCGAGCAGAAGGGGGAGATCCCGGCGGAGTTCCAGCCTGCCTTGGGGAA
>JAVHQA010000076.1:0-4325 GCA_036170875.1 Nitrospirales bacterium | reverse complement strand
CTGCCGATCTTTTGGCCGGCTCGAATCCGAATTCTCGCCACGACTTCGTTGCCCAGGAAGCCGATCACCGACGCTCCCATGACCGCCCCGATGTATCCGACTGTTTGCGGATGGAAGAGCCGATCAATGGCGACATAGGCCGCGCCGACGGCGCTGCTGGCAATGGCCAGGATGACCATCAACCCGGCCAAATCTTCCACTCGCCCATACCCATAGGTGAACCGTTTCGTCGGCTTACAATGAGCGAGCGTGAAGGCGATCCATAGAGGGAGGGCGGTTGCGGCATCCGTGAAATTATGAATCGTGTCCGCAAGAAGCGCCGTGCTGTTCGAAAGAAATACGATGGCGAGTTGCAGGAAAGCCGTCACCAACAAGCCCAGGCACGACCATTTGACGGCCGCGATCCCTTGTTGCGTATCTAAAATGCCCGGGTCGATCGCTCCATGAGTGTGGCTATGGGAGTGCTCATGGGAGTGAGCACGCGGATCATTGTGAGAATGTGCGTGTTGACGACGGAACATCATGCCCCACTTACGCCAGTGGCTAATGCGCCTTAGTAGCAAGAGACAATAGTTTAACATTCTTGGAAGACGACCGCGCAAGATTAGGCCGTTCTCATCTCCTTTCAGATGCCGCCCGCCCTTATGGAGGCAGCCGGTTGTCCCACGCGCAACGATGCCAGAAGGCGTAATCCCTGTCAGATCAAGCGCTTTCAGGGTTGGCAAGGCTTATGCGATGGACAGGGATTAGGTTTGCGAGCAGTCAACCGTCAGCAATAGGAGGAACAGACCATGAGCAAGACACTCACCACTCTCGCCGCCGGCGCCCTGGCGCTGGCGCTCATCGTCCCGGCTTATGCGGAGACGTCGTCCCCGGCGCCGTCATCCACGCCGAGCGTGACGCACGCAAAGTCCCCTGTCGGCAAGGTCACGATGAAGAAGGGCAAGCACGGGAAGAAGGGTACGCACAAGAAGCAGACCGGCACGACGACGGCGCCGGCGCCGGCCACCGCGCCCACCACGCACTGAAGCAGCCCCGCGCCGAGGCGGAAGGCGATGCCTTCCGCCTCGGGAAGCGGTCATGACTGGGCCTGTAGGACCGCCTGCGGGATCACTTCCTCCTTGCGCGGGAAGCGCTCTTCGAGAATCGTATAGAGCACGGGTACGAGGAACAGCGTGAGCGCGGTAGAAACCGTCAGCCCGCCGATCACGGCGCGGGCCAGCGGCGCGTTGGTCTCGCCGCCGGTGCCAAGACCCAACGCCATGGGGGCCAGCCCGGCCACGGTCGCCAGCGAGGTCATGAGGATCGGCCGCAGCCGCGTCCTCCCCGCCTTGACGACCGCTTCGTGCAATTCGACCCCACGCCGCCGCAGCACGTTCGTATAGTCCACCAGCAGCACGCCGTTCGAGACCACGATCCCCAGCATCATGATGATGCCCATGAACGACGTCACCGAGAAGGTGGTGCCGGTTAGAAACAGGATCAGGATGACGCCAGGGAACCCCATCGGAATGGAAAACATGATGATGAAGGGATCGACGAGGGATTTGAACTGGGCGGCCATCACCATGTACACGAGAATCAACGCCAGAGGCAGGGCCAGAAACACCAGACTCTCGAAGGTCTCCTGTTGTTGTTGGACCTGGCCGGCCAGGCGGACGCTGAACCCTTCCGGGAACCGCAGGTCGGCGAAGCGCGCCGTCAGTTCCTCCGCGAGGGACCCGAGGTCCCGCCCCACCGGGTTCGCCGTGATGTGCACGACCCGCTGGAAATACTTGCGGTCGATCTTGACCGGACCCGAATTGAGCTTGAGGCTCGCAACGTTTTTCAGCAGGACCGGGGTCCCGGTCGGCGTCGTGAGGACAATCCGCTCCAGATCGCTCAAGTCCTTGCGGTAGGGCTCGGCCAGCCAGGCGCTGATGTAGTACTCGTTCCCGTTCGACGGATCGGTGTAGATGATCGGATCGGTCTGGCCGTTCCCGTTCAGGGAGAACAGCACGGCGTTGGCGATGTCCGTTGCGCTGATGCCGAGCAGCGCGGCCTTTTCCCGATCCACCGTGACGTTGACTTCCGGATAGTTCTCCTCACGGCTGACCTGGATGTCGGCCAACCCCCGCGTCTGGTGCATGATAGCGTCCACCTCGCGGACGACCTGGCGGGCTTTTTCCATGTCGTACCCGTAGATCTCCACGTCCACCGGCGCCTGCGAGCCGAAGCTGGTGATTCGTTTCACAATCCCGCCGGGGTCGAAGATCGTCAGCACGCCGGGAAACAGCTTGACCACCTTGGGCCGTACGTCGTTCATGATCTGGATCTGGTCGCGCGTCCGCTTGTCGGGCGACACCAGATACACCTGCACCACCGCCGTATGCGGGCCCGTGTTGGGATTGAAGAGCGACGACCGCCCCTGCTGCAGCACGCCGACACTGGAGACAATCGTCCCCAACTCCCTGGGTGCAATCGTCTCGCGGATGACCCGCTCGATGTCGGCCACCTGCTGCTCGGTCTTCTCCACGCGCTGGCCGACCGGCGCCCGCACGATGATCCGGAACTGGCTCTCATCGGTCACGGGAATGAACTCGCTTCCGATCAGCGGCAGCAAGGCCAGGGAGCCGACAAACATCGCGACAATGGCGCCGATGAGCGTCCGGCGACGGGCCAACGCCAGGGACAGCAGCTCCTGGTAGCGGGCGTCCAATTGCTCGTAGCGGTCCCGGCTCCAGTCCATGAACCGCACCAGCCCGGCCGGCAGGGAGCGATGGGCCTCCTGCTCCGGCTTCACGAACTTGTAGCAGAGGGCGGGGGTCACGGTCCGGGAAATGAAGAACGAGGTGAACAGGGCAATCGTGATGGCAAACACCAGCGGGATGAACAGAAGTTTGGCGATGCCGACCAGGAAAAAGATCGGCAGGAACACGATGACGGTCGTGACGGTCGAGGCGAAGATCGGCATCGCCACCTCGCGGGCCGCCTCCAGCACCGCCTCCCACCGCGACTGCCCGGTGTTCAGGTGCCGCTGGATGTTCTCCAGCTCCACGATTGAGTCGTCCACGAGCCGGCCGATGCCCAGGGCCAGCCCTCCCATCGTCATGATGTTGAGGGTCTGGCCGGTGAAGTAGAGCATGATGAAGGTGACGAGCACGGACAGCGGGATGGCGACCGAGATGATCAGCGTACTGGTGACGCTGCGCAGGAACACGAAAATCACGGCGGCGGCGAGCACGGAGCCCTCGATCGCCTGCTCGATGAGGTTCTTGATGGACTGGCGGATGTACACCGACTGATCGAAGGAGACGCCCAGCGTCACACCAGGCGGAATGCCGACCATCTTCGGCAGCGCCTTCCGGAGCGCGTCCACCACTTCGACCGTGTTGGCGGCGGGCTGCTTGTTCACGCGCAGGTAGACCGACCGCCGGCCGTCCGTCCGCACAATGTTCGTCTGGATGTCGGAGGAGTCGGTCACGGTGCCCAGGTCCTTCACCCGCACCGGCGTGCCTTCCGCCGTGGCCTTCACGATCACATTGTTGATGGGCTCGATGGTCTTGAACTGCGTGTTCGTGAAGACGTTGTAATCGAGATTGCCGGCCTTGAGATCGCCGGACGGCAGAATCAGATTCGACGCCTTCACCGCCTTGACAACGTCGAGGATCGACAACCCCCGCGCCTGCAACATGGCGGGGTCCAGGTTGATGTTGATCTGGCGGATCCGCCCGCCCTCGACCGTGGCCGCCGCGACGTTCGCCAATTGCTCGACCTGGGGGGCGATCGTGTTGTAGGCCAGATCGTAGAGGGCGCGCTCGTCCAGATTGCCCCCCGCGACCGTCACGAGGGCGACCGGGATGTTGGAGATGTCGAACTTGACGATGAACGGCTGGAGAATGCCGGGCGGCAACTGGTTCAGGATCTGGGTGACGCGCTGCATCACCTCCATCTGGCCCACGTTGATGTCGGCGCCCCAGTTGAACCAGACCTGCACCGCCCCGATCCCCTGCTTGGAGAACGACTCGACGTGCTCCACATTAGAGGCGGAGCTGACGGCCTTTTCGATGGGATAGACGACGCTCTGCTCGATGTCGATGGGCGGCGCGCCCTTATAGACGACGCCGACGAAGGCGACCGGCACCTGGATTTGCGGAAACAGATCGATGGGCAGGCGATCGAGGGAGATCGCCCCCAGCACGACCATCGCCAGCGACAGCATGAGAATGCCGATGCGATTGCGGAGCGCGAGGAGGGTCAGCCACATACAGGAATCGGCGGAATTGGGATATGTAGGGGCGAGGCGCCGCCTCGCCCTTTGTGAGGGCGACCCACCGGGTCGCCCC
>JAVHQA010000075.1:0-4341 GCA_036170875.1 Nitrospirales bacterium | reverse complement strand
TGTCGACGGGCATGACCGAGGGCCAGGTGTTGGTGAAGATCGGGGCTCCCCTCTCGAAAGTCACCTTGAGCTGCACAGCCGCCAGCGAGAAATTGTCCCCGCAGGACCGGGTCACGACCGTCACGTGCCCGGCGCTCTGGACCTATAGCATGGGTGACGGCTGGACCGGCGATTTGACCTTCGTGTCAGGCCGGCTGGTGGACATCCAGAACACCAAGATCCCCTAGCCGGACACTGCCCCTAAAGCTTCGCACCGCTTGTAGATTCAGCTTACTTCGGGCGGCAGAGGAGGTGGGCTTCCATGAAGACGCGGAGTCGCTGTTCTTCCTCGGGGGCGATCTTGAAAAACTCCAGCGCCAGCTTGTTCTCCACAACGGCCCGCACCAGGGCGCCTTCCACCGTGATGTGTGGGACCGGGCCTGACGGATGAATGGTCAGGCGCATGGAGGTCCCTTGCGGCACGCGGGCGGCCGTCTCGATCAGCCCGCCTGTAATCGAGAGATTGACGGTCGTGCCCTGAATGCCTTCGTCCTGCTTCTGAGCGGTCGAGGGGTAGAGCGTCACGGGGTATTGCGCGGGAACCCGGTCGTATTCGCGTTTGGGGCTTGCGCTGTACCGCCATAAAAAGGCCAGGAATCGGTGCGTGCAGAGCTGGCAGCGAAAGGGATACATCGTGAACAGACCCAGGAGGCGCTCCACGCCGCCCTGCTGGGAGGCTTGGTGGACCAGGCTGGTCTTACAGATGGGGCAAGCCGGCATCCCGCAAGTCTAGCCGAGTGCGCCGCCAAGGGCAAGCAATGCCGGCCGGTTTCTCCTGCCGCCCTGTCTGTGATAGAACAGGGGCGCACAGGAGGCATTGATCCGATGGCCAGCCCCGATTCGTCCGCCGGCGGGAACTTCATCCGCGAGATCGTCGAGCAGGATCTCGCGACCGGCAAGCACCGCCGCATCGTGACCCGTTTTCCCCCGGAGCCGAACGGCTATCTGCACATCGGCCACGCCAAGTCCATCTGCCTCAACTTCGGCCTGGCGGCCGACCGGGGCGTCACCCACCTGCGCTTCGACGATACGAACCCGAGCACGGAGAGCGTGGAGTATGTGGAGTCCATTCAGGCCGACGTGCGCTGGCTGGGCTTTGACTGGGGCGACCGGCTGTTCTACGCCTCGGGCTACTTCGAGCGGCTCTACGAATACGCCCGGCAGTTGATCGCCACGGGCAAGGCTTATGTGGACAGCCTGAGCGCCGAGGAGATCCGCAAGCACCGGGGCACGCTGACCGAGCCGGGCCGGGACAGCCCGCACCGGACGCGCCCGATCGAGGAGAGCCTGGACCTGTTCGCGCGCATGAAGGCGGGCGAGTTCCCGGACGGGGCCCACGTGCTGCGCGCGAAAATCGATATGGCTTCGCCCAACATCAATCTGCGCGATCCGACCCTCTACCGCATCCGGCATGCCGCCCATCACCGCACGGGCGAGATGTGGCGCATCTATCCGACCTACGACTACGCCCATCCGATCTCGGACGCCATCGAGGGGATCACCCATTCCATTTGCACGCTGGAGTTCGAGGACCATCGCCCGCTGTACGACTGGTTTCTGGACAACCTGGACGTGCCCTGCCATCCCCGGCAGATCGAGTTCGCGCGCCTGAATCTCACCCACACCGTCCTGAGCAAGCGGCGGCTGCTGGAGCTGGTCGGCAAGGGGCACGTCACCGGATGGGACGATCCGCGCCTGCCGACGCTCAAGGGGCTGCGACGGCGGGGCTACACGCCCGAGGCGATCCGCGCTTTCTGCGAGCACATCGGCGTGCAGAAGCGAGACGGGACCATTGAGATAGCTTTACTCGAGCACTTCATCCGCGAGGACCTGAACCGCCGGGCCCTGCGCGTGATGGCCGTGCTGCGGCCATTGAAAGTGGTCATCGAGAACTATCCGGAAGGCCAGGCGGAGGACCTGCCGGCCGTCAATAATCCGGAGGACCCGGGGGCGGGGACCCGGACGGTGCCCTTCTCGCGGGTGCTGTACATCGAACAGGACGACTTTCGCGAAGTCCCGCCCCCTAAATTTTTCCGTCTCACGCCCGGAAAGGAGGTCCGCCTCCGCTACGCCTATATCATCAAGTGCACTGGAGTTGTGAAGGACGAGCGCACCGGTGAGGTGGTGGAAGTGCGTTGCACCTACGACCCGGAGACGAAGAGCGGCGGGCCGCAGGCGGGACGCAAGGTGAAGGGCACGCTGCACTGGGTGTCGACGGCCCATGCGCTGGACGCGGAGGTGCGGCTCTACGATCATCTTTTCGTCAAGGCCGACCCGGACGACGTGCCGGAAGGGAAAGACTACCAGGTGAATTTAAATCCCGCTTCGCTGGAGCGGCTGACGGGCTGCAAGGTGGAGCCGAGTCTCGCGGGCGCGGCGTCTGGGAACCGGTACCAGTTCGAGCGGCAGGGCTATTTTTGCGTGGATGCCGATTCGGCCGGGGGCACGCGCGTGTTCAATCGGACGGTCGCGCTCCGCGACTCCTGGGCCAAGGTCGGGAAGGCCCAACAGGAATAAGCCGCACTGAGGGCGTGCGTGCAGCGCGCTACTCCAGGACGATCTTCACGGGGACCTTCTGCCCTCTGATCTTTGTCCGGCTGAGTGCCTCGATGATGCCCCTGGCCATGTTTTTCGGGACGTCCACCAGGGAGTAGCGATCCGCCACTTCGATGGCGCCGATCAGTCTGGCGTGCAGCCCGGTCTCATTCACGATGGCCCCGACGAGATCTCCGGGCCGGACGCCGGCCGTCTTCCCCGCGCCGATGTGCAGCGTGGCCCTGGCCGCCGATGGGCTGTGCTGGCCGGGTCTGTCCGGACGGTCTCCCGCCTTGGAGCCGCGCGCGGGCTCCCGTGAGTCCGGAGCATAGCGCGGCGTCATTCGACGAGTTTCGTCTCCCCGCGTCTGCAGGGCGGGAAGCTCCTCGTCCTTGCGTTCTTCGCCGCGTGATTGGTACGCCCATTTCACCGCGGCCGCCGCCACCGCCATCGCATCGCCCTGCTCTGCGAGCGACTCGACCACGGCACGAAACAGATCCAGATCCCCTGCCGCAAGGACCTCCTGAATCGAGGCGCGAGTCGCGGTCAGTCGCTTCGCGTGGAGGTCGGCGACGGTCGGCACCGAGACCACTTCGATCCTGGACTTGGTGAGCTGCTCAATGTTCCGCAGCAATCGCTGCTCGCGAGGTTCCACAATGGTCACTGCCGCACCTTCGCGTCCCGCTCGCCCGGTCCGGCCGATGCGGTGGACGTACACTTCAGGCGCCGACGGCACGTCGAAATTCACCACGTGGGACACATGCGGGATATCCAGGCCTCGGGCGGCCACATCGGTGGCTACCAATAGCCGGGTCTGCCCGGAACGGAAGGATTGCATCACGCGATCGCGTTGGGCCTGGTTCAGCCCGCCATGGAGGGCCTCGGCGCGGTGCCCTCGGCCCTTCAACGTCCCGGTCAGATCATCCACTTCGAGCCGCGTCCGGCAGAAGATGAGGGCCGACGTCGGACTCGTCATGTCGAGGATACGCCCAAGAGCGGCCACCTTGTGTGGCCTGGCAACCAGGTAGGCCGTCTGGTGCACGCGTGGGGCCGCGCCGGCCTTGACCGGCTCCCGCGCGATCCTGATCTCGACGGGATTCTTGAGATGGCGGCGGGCGATGGCCGCGATGCGGGACGGCATAGTGGCGGAAAACAATGCCGTCTGCCGGTCAGCGGGAGTCTGTTTCAGAATGGCGTCCAGATCCTCGGCGAACCCCATATCGAGCATTTCATCAGCCTCGTCCAGCACGACGATCTGCAGGTGTTTGAGCTGGAGGGTGTTGCGCCGGATATGGTCCAGCGCCCGCCCCGGAGTGGCCACGACGATCTCAACGCCGCGCCTGAGGGCCTGCAACTGCGGGCCAATAGACTGTCCTCCATAAATGGCCAGCACCGTGAGGCGCAGTTCCTTGCCGTAGCGCTGGACCGCCTCGGCTACTTGCATGGCCAACTCTCGCGTCGGCACGAGGATGAGCGCGATGGGCTGGCGCCGGGCCGCGCGGGCCACGCGCTGGAGGAGGGGCAGCGTAAAGGCCGCCGTTTTGCCCGTCCCTGTCGCAGCCTGGCCGAGCAGATCCTTCCCTGCCAGCATCGGCGGGATGGCCTCCCGCTGGATCGCCGTCGGCTCCTCGTATCCCAACGCCTCGAGCGTGGTCAGCAGATTGGCCTCAAGGCCGAGAGCGGCAAATCCGGGAGAAAACCCCTTGGCCAGAATGGTCGTGGGCGGGTGAGTCGTGGCGTGTTTCATGTGGTGTATGTCAGTTCCTT
>JAVHQA010000074.1:0-4348 GCA_036170875.1 Nitrospirales bacterium | reverse complement strand
TTGTCCTGATCCCGGACGTTGCGCCCGGGATAGAACATCCCCAAGGCCGCCACGGCCGCCTGGAGGGCGTCCATGGGATGCCCCTGCTCCGGCAGGCATTTGATCAGGTCGGTGATCTTGGATTTGATCCGACGGTGCCGCACGACGTCTGCGGTGAACCGCTCCAGTTCCAGCCGCGTCGGCAGGCGGCTGAACAGGAGCAAATAGGACGTTTCGAGAAACGTGCTTTGGGCGGCAAGCTCCTCAATGCGGATGCCCCGGTATTCCAGGATACCGTTCTGGCCGTCCACGTCGCTGATCCCGGAGCGGGCGGCCGGCACCCCCGCCAAACCCGGCATAAAGTCATGCGGCATAGACCATATGATAGCAGAGTGTTGAAGGAAGGTGTTCTCGACGCTTTTCCGCAGCCTGCTAGGCCCGCACGTAGATCGGGTTGGCAAAGATCCACGGCCGCCAGCGGTCCACGACTTTCAGAGACACCTCCACCCGATAGACGCCCGGCCTATCCACCTGGTGCCGCAGCTCGCGTCCTTCCTGTCGCCGGATCGGCATGCCGTCGCGCAGCAGCTCCAACAGCCCCGGCACCGGACTCTGCGCAACCAGGGTGAGTCCTGCTTGCATGGGGACCTCGTCGCCCAGCACGGCGACGACCGCGCCTCCGTCGCTCGCATGGGCCGTGAAGCGGAACCCCCCCGCGTCGGCCAGAATGTTGAAGGCGGCGAACGACCGGCCGGCGCGGAGCGCGGCCACGAGCCCCGCTGTCGTCAGGCCGGGGGCGAAGGCCTTGCGCTTCTCCGGCGTTTCCGTCGGCGCCAAGACGTGGTTATTCACGGCCTTGAACGACAAGGCATAGGGGTCGGCCTGTCGCCCGAATGCCCGCAGGTTCTGGTGCGCATCGTTCCCTGCCAGACCGATGAACCGACGGGTTTTCGTGAAGCGGTCCCATTCGGCGAGATTCCACCCCGATCGTTCCACGATGAGCGGCAGGACAAGTTCCTCCTGATAGTCCGCGTAATCGAGGGTGAAGTCGTGGAGGAAGCGCGGGACGTCCACCAGACGGTCCCGCACGGTGTCCGCAATATCGTAGATTTCCATGCCGTCGGCATACCGGAAGTAGCTGGAGTTCATCATGCCCCGCGGGTGCGCGATGATGGAGAGCGCGCCCTGCTTCTGGATGCTCTGGAACAGCGCGTCCCAATCCCATTGTCCGTTCTCTCCCGGCACGAGCGGCTCCCGGAGTCCGATCGCCAGGACGCTGGCGCATCGCCGTGTGAGCGCGCCGACGCGCGTGCAGCCCAGGGCCACCTCGACACCGCGAACGACGAGGACCGAATCTTTGCGGCCCTCGATGCCTTCGGTGAAAATGCGCGGCGTGTAGTGATCCGTGGTGACGAGAAAATCCAGCCTGGAGAGGCGGGCGGCCTCGAGAATCTCCCCGGAGGTGCCGGGGCTGTCGTGCGACAGATTGGTGTGGGAGTGGACGACGCCGCGGAACTCCGCGTAGCCGTCAAGGGCCGGCGGCTTGACGCGCTGGTTCCGCAAGGCGACAAGCGCCTCGCGGACCGCGCCTGCCGACGGCGTCTGGGAGCACCCGCCGAGCGCAGGCACGAAAGCCCCCGCGCCGGCGGCCAGCGCAGTCTGAATGAATCGGCGCCGGGTCCACACGGAGCGAAACCTTAACAGATCACGCAAGTCTGGTACAATGCGCAGGCCATGACGAGCCCCTCTGCAGCGTCCGCCGGCGAAATCCGCAGCCGGCTGGAGGCCGAGTTCAAGCACCGCGTGACGCTGTTCTATCGTTCCCTGCAGATCACGCCGCCCTATCACAGCGTGGAGAAGGCGATGCTCTCCTTGCGCGAGACGCTGAAGAACCTGCCGGAAACGGAGCTGCGCGCCGCAGCCGCCGATCCGGCGCCGCTCGACGCCCTCTTCGCGCACGTCTTCATCGAGTCCGGCCTGGCTAAGAAAAGCCGCGGCATCATCACCAAGCTGCTGGCCGACCGGCCTGATCTTCTGCCCACGGAGTGCAAGCCCTTCGGGGAGGCGTTTCGCCGGTAAGGGCGAGGCGGTGCCTCGCCCTCTTTATGGGCGACCCATCGGGTCGCCCCTACATGGCCATGGCGGCGCGAAATTCCTCATAGAGCGCCATCAGCCGCTTGTTCTCCAACCGGTACGCCACGACCACGACCAGCAGGCCGAACAGGCAGACCAGCAGGCCCAGCCCGCTCAGCGCGACGGCCAGGAACGCGCCGCCGGCCGAGGACATCCCCCCGGCCATGGCATACGACGCTACGTAGGCCAGCGTCCCGCCCGCGACCGTCAGGAACCAGAGTGTGGTCAGAATCACCGAGGACCAGGGCATCCGCTTGGTGAGCGTCACCGGCCCCGGCTCCTCCAGACCCGCGTAGTGGACGAATCCGTTCAGCGGCCAGGCCGTGCGAAACGTGACGCCGAACTGTTTGAGGTCCGGTTGGAGCGCAATGGCCCGCTGTTCGGGAAAGAGCCGCGCCCACCCGTGTGGTAATTTCAGCAGCCCGTCGGCGTCGAACAGCCCATGTCGCGCGGCGAGGATCTCCTCGGTGCGCTCGACGGCCACGCCGTATTCGACGGCGGCCGGCGTCTTCCGCCTGAACGCCATCCAATCCGCCACAATCAGGCCCAGCACAATGACTGCGCCGAGGAGAAACGCCGCGTGCATGGGGAGAGGGTATCACAAAGCTCTTGCATCGATCATGGCAAGCGTATAGACATGGAACTCCATGATCGAGCACAACAGCGGGTTGAGAGTCGAGGGCACGTCGCTCTGGCTGGACTCCACCCGGGCCCGCGACCGGTGCTTTGTGTCGCATGCGCACAGCGACCACGCCGTTCGCCATCGCCGGATCATCGCCTCCCCGCAGACCGCCCGGCTCTACGAGCATCGCCTCGGCAAAACGGTGACCGAGACGTACGCGTATCACACGCCCTTCGAAGTCGACGGCGCCATGTGCCGGCTGCTGCCCGCCGGCCACATCCTCGGCTCGTCCCAGATCCTCATCGAGCACGAGGGTCGGCGCGTGCTCTACACCGGCGACTGCCGGATGCAGGAGAGCCTCACGGCCGAACCGATCGCCGTGGAACCCTGCGACGTCCTCGTGATGGAATGCACCTTCGGCCGCCCGCACTACGTCTTCCCGGAGCCGGCCGAGGTGGCGCGGCGGCTCTGCCGTTTCATTGAAGGCGCGTGGGACGAGGGACGGACGCCGGTGCTGCTGGCCTACGCCCTGGGCAAGAGCCAGGAAGCCATGAAGCTCCTCGGCGACCGCGGGTACACGTGCGTCGTGGCCGAGCCGATCTTCCACATGGCGCGGATCTACGAGGAATTCGGCGTGCGGTTCGGCCGCTACGAGCTCCTGGACCCGGCCCTGGACGCGGACGGCGCGGCCGGCAAGGTCGTCATTCTGCCCCCGCATCTGCGGCGCACCCTGATCAGCGAGGGCCTGGGGCTCTGCCGCACGGCCATGCTGACCGGCTGGGCGATGGACCGCGGGTGCCGTTTCCGCTATCGGGTGGACGAGGCCATTCCCCTGTCCGACCACGCTGACTTTCAGGAGCTCATTGCGCTGGTCCGCCAGGCCCGGCCGGCAAAGGTCTACACCGTCCATGGGTTTTCCGATTTCGCCAAGCACCTGCGCCTCCTGGGATTCGACGCCGTGCACCTCGGCTGAGCGCCCCGTCGCGCCTTGACAAGTGTGCCTCTTTTGGCTAGATTGAGGACCGCTTGACCCCATTGACAAGCCGCGAATCCCAGCCCCACGGATTGTCGGCCGCTGGCAGTAAAGACCGGACCGGTCGATTCGTTGGGTGAGCGACGAGGTGTTATGAACACGGCCAAAGTCGAACGGGTCTACACCAACTACGCCGGCGTCTACGATCACATCTTCGGCAAGATTTTCCACGACGGGCGGGAGCATGCGGTCCGCCTGTTGAACCTGTCCCCCGGCGAGCGCGTCCTGGAAGTGGGCGTGGGCACCGGGCTGGCCCTCCCCTGCTATCCCCGGTCCTGCGAGGTGGTCGGCGTCGATCTCTCGGAGGGCATGCTGGCCAAATGCCGGGAGCGCGTCCGTGAACTCAGGCTCGAACACGTCAGCCTGATGAAAATGGACGCCTCGGCGATGGAGTTCGCAGACGACAGTTTCGATGCCGTCATGGCCGCCTACGTCGTGACGGCAGTGCCGGACTACCGCAAGGTCATGCTGGAGATGATCCGGGTCTGCAAGCCGGGCGGGCGCATCATCCTCTTAAACCACTTCAGCAACGGCAATCCGGTCATCAATGCGATCGAGAAGGTGCTCTCGCCCTTCTGCAA
>JAVHQA010000073.1:0-4407 GCA_036170875.1 Nitrospirales bacterium | reverse complement strand
ACGTTGAACCGGAAAAACATCACATCGCCGTCTTTGACCAGGTAGTCCCGCCCCTCCAGGCGGAACAACCCTTTCTCCTTCACGCCGGCTTCGCTGCCGCAGGCAATCAGGTCATTATAATGGTAGACTTCGGCCCGGATAAACCCCCGTTCCATGTCGGAATGGATTTTCCCGGCGGCCTGAGCGGCTTTCGTCCCCTCCCTGATGGTCCAAGCCCGTGATTCCGTTTCTCCTGCGGTGAAAAACGTAACCAGACCCAGCAGGTCATACGCCGTGCGCACCAGCCGGACGAGACCGCCTTCTCCAATGCCGAGTTCCCGAAGATAGTCGGCCCGGTCGTCAGGCGCCAGCGTGGACACTTCCGCCTCAATATTCCCAGCGATCGTCACAACGCGCGCCCCGCGAGCCACGGCCAACTCCGCAACACGGCGCACGGCCGGGGTTTCTTCCTGGCCTTCCCCGACGTTGACGGCGAACACCATGGGTTTGGCCGTCAGGAGCTGGTACTCACGCAACCAGACCTGCTCCGCATCGGAAAACGTCCCGCCGCCGAGCCATTCACCCTTTCCCAGCCGCTCGATGAGCCCGCTGAGAAAGGCCATCTCCTGGGCGGCTCCGGCTTCGCCGGCCCGCACTTTTTTTTCAAGTTTGTCCCGCCGGCGCTCGAGTGTCTGCAGGTCAGCGAGCATCAGTTCGGTCTCGATCAGGCCGATGTCGCGTTCAGGGTTCACCTCGCCCACGACATGCATCACGTCGGGATTCGCAAAACACCGCACCACGTGCACCAGCGCATCGGCCTCGCGGATCTGCCCCAGGAACTGATTCCCGAGGCCCTCGCCCACGCTCGACCCCTGAACAAGGCCGGCGATGTCGCGGAACTCGATGACCGTCGGTGTGGTCTTCTTCGATTTGAAGATCTGTGTCAACCGGGTCAGTCGCGTATCCGGGACCACCGCCACGCCGATATTGGGATCGACGGTGGAGAACGGATAGTTCGCGACCACCGCCTTGCCGCCGACCATGGCGTTGAAGATCGTGGACTTTCCGACGTTGGGCAGACCGATGATACCGCAATTCAAAGCCATCGTGTGTCTCTGGTTTTCCTGGATAAGCGTTCAGCTATCAGCCGTCAGCACACAGCCAATACTCTATATTTCTATCGCTTGCTGATGGCTGACCGCTGAAAGCTACTGAGCGGGCAAACGATTGAATCGGTTCATGGCTGCCATCACCCCATCGGCAATCCAGCACTCCAGTGCCCGTACCGCCTGCTCAACCGCTTCATCAAGAACCGTCCGCTCGCGTGAAGGCATGGACGCCAGGACATAGTCCGCGGGGTCCTCGCCCGCAAGCGGGCGCCCGATTCCTATCTTGAGCCGTGCGAATCGGTCCGAGCCCAGTGCGTCGATGATGGAGAGCACCCCATTGTGGCCGCCGCCCCCCCCTCGTGATTTGATGCGCAGGCGGCCGGGGTCGAGATCGAGGTCGTCGTGGACGACGATCACCTCACTGAGGTCCAGAGCGAGATCATCGACCAAGGCGGCGACGATCGGCCCGCTCCGGTTCATATAGGCCTGCGGCTTGACCAGGGTGACCATGTGGCCGGCAACGCGCCCCTGGGCCGTGGACGCCTCGCCGTGCCGCCTGAACTTCAGCCCGGCCTCGTCGGCCAGAGCTTCCACGACCCAGTACCCTGCATTGTGCCTGGTCTCGACATACGCCGGACCGGGATTGCCAAGGCCGACGATCAATCGCACCCGCTACTTCTTCTTCTCCCCTTTAGCTCCTTTGCCTTCCTTCTTCTCTTCCTTAGCCGCAGCGGCAGGAGCAGCGGCGGTTGCCGCAGCAGGCGTCTTGGCTCCCGGCTTCGCGCCGGCCACAGCCACTTCCGCGCCCTCCTCTTCCTTGCCCTTGCCGATCACCTCGGGCTCGGCCGCGCCTTCACCCGCCGGCGCCGTAGACAGCAACGCCTCGAGTTTGGCGTCGGTGATAGGAGCCACAATACTGACCACCATCATGTTGGGGTCGTCCATGATCATGATTCCCGGCGGGAGCGGCACTGCCTTGACATGGATGCCCTGATTGACCTTGAGGTTGCTCGGATCCACCGTGATATGCGTCGGAATCTGGCCCGGCAGGCATTCAATGTGCAGCTCACGCGTGTTGTGCTGCAGAAGGCCTCCCTCAGCCACGCCGACCGGAATCCCGCCGGTGACGGCCACCGGCACGCGAACACGGACAGGCTTGTCCATGGCCACCTCAAACAGGTCGGCGTGCAGAAGCGCCCCCGTGATGGGATCGACCTGGTAATCCTTCAACATGGCGGTCCGCTTCATGTCCTTGCCTCCCCTGGCGATGCTCAGGTTGAGCAGGGAATTGGACCCGGAGTCCGAATGGAGCACTTTGCGGATTTCGGCGGGATCTACCGTCAATGCGACACACTCCCCTTGCCCATAGAGGATTCCCGGAATCTTGCCCTGGCTCCGCAAGGTGCGGGCCACGCCCTTCCCGACCGCCTCACGGGCTTCCACTTTTACGTCAAGCTGCATGGCACACCTCTTCCTTGGAACACAACGTCGTTAAACAAACAGGGAACTGACGGACTCTTCTTGATGGATGCGTTTGATGGCTTCCCCCAACAGCGGCGCCACAGAGAGCACCCGCAGCTTGGGGCAGATCCGCTCCTTCCCGTTGAGCGGGATGGTATTGGTGACGATGACCTCCTCCAGCTTCGAGGCGGTCAGCCGCTCCAGGGCCGGCCCCGACAGAACCGCATGGGTGCAGGCCGTCCAGACGCGGCGGGCGCCGTGATCAGCGCAAGCCTGGGCGCCCTGGGCAATGGTCCCCGCCGTGTCGATCATGTCGTCCAGCAAAAGCGCGTCGCGGCCGGACACGTCTCCGATGATGTGCATGACATGGGATTCATTGGGGCCTTCCCGCCGCTTGTCAATGATCGCCAGATTGGCCGGGATCCGTTTGGCGAAGGCGCGGGCGCGCTCGACGCCTCCCGCGTCCGGCGAAACCACGACAAGATCCTGCCATCCCCGCTTCTCGACGTACTCCAATAAGACCGGCGCCGCATAGAGATGGTCGACGGGGACATTGAAGAATCCCTGGATTTGTCCGGCGTGCAGATCCATTGTCAGCACCCGGTCGGCGCCCGCCGTCGCGATGAGATCGGCAACCAGCTTGGCGGAAATCGGCACGCGGGGCTGATCTTTCCGGTCCTGCCGGCCGTATCCATAGTAGGGGATGACGGCCGTAATGCGGTACGCCGAGGACCGCTTCAGCGCATCGAGCAGGAGCAGCAGTTCCATCAAATGCTTGTTGACGGGATCGCAGATCGACTGAAACAGAAAAACATCCTTGCCTCGCACGTTCTCGTAGACCTGCACCCGAATCTCGCCGTCGCTGAAGGTCGACACCAGGGCGCGCCCCTGCTCAACCTTGAGGTACTCGCAAATCTCTTTGACGAGCGCCGGGTTGGAGTTCCCGGCGAACACCTTCAATTCTTGCACCTGCCATCTCCTTACTGGGAATCAGTGCCGGCGTTCCGCCACGGAGGAAAACGTGTCAATTTAATCCATCGTTCTTCAGATTGTCAACCGAGCGCAGTCCCCGACGGCCGGCCCTGCGTCCGGGTCACCCATGCCCTCCAGCCGGGGCGCCGGTCCAGCCCTTCAGCCGCCGCCCGCGCCGATCGCTCGTCGGCAAACAGGCTGAAGACGGTCGAGCCGCTGCCGGAGAGCAGGGCGGCCTCCGCCCCGTGCGCGCCGAGCAACAGCCGAATCTCCTCCAACACCGGATACTCCGCCTCCATCACCGGGGCAAAATCGTTTCCGACCAGCGGGAGCAGGTCGGGCCATTTCACCACGGGCGGCTCTCCCGTGACCGGATTGGGTGCAAAACGCGGCAGCCGCTCCGGCGGCTGTGCCCGGTTCGCCCGAGCCGCCGCCAGTTTCCCGTAGGCCCAGGCGGTCGGAATCGCAATGCCGGGATTCACCAGCACAAGCCAGCGCTCTCCCTCCAATTGAAGCGGGGCAACACGCTCGCCGCGCCCTTCGACCAGCGCCGTCGGCCCATAGAAGAAAAAGGGGACGTCGCTGCCCACTTCTGCCCCGATTGCGGCCATGTCGTCTCTGGACCATCTGGTCTCCAGAAGAGTGGCCAGCGCCCGGATAGTCGCGGCCGCATCGCTGCTGCCGCCGCCGACCCCGGCCGCCACCGGCAATCGCTTCCGCACGACAAGCCGGATTCCCTGGCGCCGCCCCAACCGAGCCAGCGCGCGTTCCGCCGCCCGGCAGGCCAGATTCGTGGAGTCGGTCGGCAGGTCAGCGCCCTCGCACGTCATCCGGATACCCACGCCACCGTCGGCTTCCGCGATCACCGTATCGGACAGGTCGAACG
>JAVHQA010000072.1:14247-19748 GCA_036170875.1 Nitrospirales bacterium | reverse complement strand
CTTAAGGGCAGCTTTGAACTTAGACGACAAAAGGTCATAGCATCGTTCATACTGTTGGCTTTCTTCCAGTTGGAGATATTGTTCGAGAACGGCCTTAGCTTCGTTTGCTTTCTGGAACTGTTCTGGCGTATGGCGTTCGGATGCTTTATTGCGTGGTTGCTGCCCCATTACGAAGCTTGTGTTTAGCGCTTCACACATCGTCACACTAAGAACCAAAACGACGAAAGAGATCATCTTCATCATTATTTTCTGCCCCCGATTCGCTCTGAATTCTGCATAGCTTTTCTCTCACCCTCTACTCGCCAATTGGGTCTATAAGGCAATGTGTTGCCATTGTGTCCATTCCATTCTTTTTCTCTAGGAGAAAATGGGGTCAGACTCGATTTATCGATTTTGTTCATCCCCATGCCTAGCTATTCCATTCGACGTTCAAAGAGCGGCCGAAGAAATCCGTCATAAATCGAGTCTGACCCCATTTTCTTGTTTCTCCCGGCCGGAATCCGCATCGCAAAGCCGGGGATCTCCGGATCGGTCACCACGCGCTCGACCGCGCTGTTGGAGATGTCCACCATCCCCGTCGTCTTCTGGAAGTGCAGGTGCGGCGTGAAGCCCAGTGTGTTGGCCTGCCCCGCGACGATCGTCACCTTCCCCCATTTCCCTCGCCCCCATCGTGGGGGAGAGGGTGCGGGTGAGGGGGCCATTCGCTCTTCCATCAATGCAACCGTCATGTTTGGTTCCGCCGCGCTTCGATTTTTATCGAGTCTGACCCTAGTTTTCTCTATTCCGTGACTGCTAACGAGTGGTATTTCCCATTCTTCCAGTAGTAAAGCCATGCCGCTCTTTCAAATATTTCCACCTGAAAGCTATCGCGGGTCAGATGAATCCGCTTAGTTTCGTCACTCTCCAAATAATCATAATCTCCTGGAGGAAGCTTATAGATTTCCGGCACAGGGACTTCGCGATTTGGAGCCTCGAGCACCTTCATGGCAAAGGAGGTTCTTCCCTTATTAATGACGATCAATCTGTAGATCGGTTTGTTATTGCTTTTGGGTACCAACACCACAGCATAGGTATCGCGATCCTCCGCCTCGAAATGCCCCACAGCAATACCAGGACACGCACTCTCGCCTCTAATTTTTCGCCAAGCCTCCTGTTCGTCGGCCGGCAAGTCATTAACGGTACGAATCCGCCACGAGGGGAACTTTCGTTCGAGGAGCTTCCTGGCAGGTTCTGGAAGCAAGGTCCTTTCACAGGCATCAGCGGATGGCTGCTGGGAGAATGCCAAGGGATTCCACAACAGCGCGATGCCGATCAGAATCATGCAAACAGTAAGTCTTGTAAGCGACATTAGTTCTGGCACCCGCATTTCGGAGGTGCCAAAATAAATCGAGTCTGACCCCATTTTTCGCACAATTTTTATCCCCCTGCCTCTACAACTTTCCTGATTTTTTGAATAAAGTCAGCCAACTTCTGTTCTCCCTGTTCTCCTTGAATGTAAAGCGGCCTGACTGTATCTCCTTTAATCGGCACCATACCCGCATACCCTCTGACAACTGACTTCCTACCTTTAAATGCTTGCCTTGGATCGGCAGCTATAAAAAATACGCTTCTTTCATGCACACGGAATACGGGATCACCGCTAGTTTTAAAATGATACGCTTCAATCTTATCTTTCTTCAGATCTCCTTTAAATATCGACTCTACCTCTATAGTTACTTTGTAAAATGGATATTCCCGTTTAAAGCCTTCCTTTTCAAGAATATCTTTCTCTCCTGTCTTAACGTGAGCTATCACTTTGCCAATAAAAATTAACTCTGATTCCTTAATCATCTCGCGCAAGGGGACCTCAATCACATCAGCCTTCACTGATAACGCTAGCACCGAACACATTAGAACAAGAACAATTAGGCCAACACATCTTGAGCAGCTAAATAGCATCACCATGAATCCCTCTAACAGTTACCGAAACATTTCTGAGCAACATCGGGAGCCTTAGGATGGCCATAGCCTATGAGATGAAGAGCTTCATGAAGCACAGTCTTCTTTAAACAGCAGAATGGGCTTTCGAAATCCGAAGATGTAACATAAATTTCTTTGCCCTGCCCAATTTGGTCAACGCACCCACAAGCACCCGGAGGACATCGATCATCACTACAAATCACGGTGATACTGCCAAGCACGGAATTTAATTTGTCTTTGTCTGTGCATGGAATACAATCTGACGAAGTAAAGCAATGGAAAATGGGGTCAGACTCGATTTATCGTTTGCTCGTTTCATGGTGTCCAACCTCACTGGATAGCCCGCCTCCGCCCTAGTCAATGACCTAGGTGAGTCCCGTCGAGCCAAACCCGCCCGCGCCCCGCGCGGAGGGCGGCAGGCTGTCCGCCTCTTCGAGTTCGGGCGACGCGAACGGCAGGATGAACAGCTGCGCGACCCGCATCCCCGCCTCCACGAGAAAATCCTGGCCTGAGAAGTTTTTCATCTCGATCTTTACCTCGCCCCGGTAGTCCGGATCAATCCAGCCGGCCCCGACCTCGATGTTGTGTTTCACGGAGAGGCCCGATCGCGACCCGATCCGGCCGACATGGCCGGGCGGCAGGCTGATGGCGACGCCCGTTCCCACCAATGCGTGTCCGATCTCGACGCGCCCGTCGCGCACCGCGGACGCCGGCACCACGGCCGCCTCGCTCGCGAACAGATCGTAGCCGGCCGCACCCTCCGAAGCTTTCACCGGCAGCCTGGCCGCGGGAGACAGTCGGGTGACCTTCATGGGCGGGCGCCCGGCCGGTCAATGGTGACGATGCCCTGCTGCGTGGCGACCACGACGATGTCGGTGCGCCCGACGAAGAGGCCCGCGCAGACAACGCCGGGCGTCATCTCCAGTTCGGTTTCCAACCGGCCCGGATCCTCGATCTTCGGAAACAAGAGATCGAGAATGAGATTACCCGCCTCCGTGATAAAGAGCTCGCCGTCCCTCATCCGGGGCGCCGCCCGGCAGCCGAACTTCTCCAGCTTCCTCAGGACCGTGCCCCAGCCGAAGTGCACGACTTCGACCGGCAACGGGAACGAGCCGCCCAGCACCGGCACCCGCTTGGTCTCGTCCACCACGACCACGAACCTGGCCGCGGCCGACGCGACGATCTTTTCCTTCAGCAACGCGCCGCCGCCGCCCTTGATGAGGTTCAGCTGCGGATCCACCTGGTCCGCGCCGTCCAGCGCAACGTCCACGGCCCATTCGCCGTCGTCGGCCAGCAAGGGAATGCCGGCGTGCATCGCGAGCCGCGCCGTCTCCAGCGAAGTCGGCACGCCGCGGATGCGCAGCCCGCCCTTGACCCGTTCGGCGAGCCGGGCCACGACGTAGCGGAACGTCGAGCCGGTCCCCAGGCCGACGACCTGCCCGTCCGTGACGTACTCCACCGCCGCGTCGGCCGCCATCTTCTTCAGCGCGTCATGGTCCTTCATGTCACTGTTTCCCCTTGCGCGCGGCGGCGGCCGCCGGCTTTTTAAACGTCGCGATCTCCGCCCAGGCCCGCAGCATCTCGGCGACGGTCCAGGCCTGCGCGATGCACCCGCGCGGCGTGAACGGCGGATCGCCGTTGAAAATCTCGCTCATGGTCCCAAGGCCGTGCGACTGCAGATGCCGGCTCATCGGCTCCAGGAACGATCGCGCGCGGCCCGGATCCCGATAAACTTTGAGATGCGCCGTCACGAAGGGCCCGAGCAGCCAGCCCCACACGGTCCCCTGGTGATAGGCCCCGTCGCGGCTACGCTGATCTCCGCCGTACCCTCCCACATATCGGGGATGATCAGGCGCCAGGCTGCGCAGCCCGTGCGACGTCACGAGAGAGCGCGCGCAGGCGTCCACAATGGCCTTCTGCCTGGCCGGCGCCAGCGGGCTCTCCGGCAGCGAGACCGCGAAGATCTGGTTGGGACGAAGCGCCGGGTCGTCCCCCTCCGGTCCGTCCAACACGTCATGGCAGTAGCCCAGGGACTCGTTCCAGTACCGCGCGAATCCCGCGGCCGCACGCGCGGCCAGATCCTCGTACTCGCCGGAGGGCTTCTTCGCGACGCGGGCCAGCGTCGCCATGGCACGGAGCGCATTGTACCAGAGCGCGTTAATCTCCACCGGCTTGCCGATGCGCGGCGTCACGACCCAGCCTCCCACCTTCGCATCCATCCACGTGAGCTGTACGCCCGCCTCGCCGGCCTGCAGGAGCCCGTCGGCATGGTCCAGCCGGATGCCGTAGCGCGTGCCGCGCCGGTGCCAGTCCACGATCTCGGCCAGCACCGGAAAGAGTTCGCGCGCGAGACGGTCGTCGCCCGTCGCCGCATGATAGGCGCGAATCGCCTCCACGTACCAAAGCGTCGCGTCCACGGTATTGTATTCGGGCGTTTCGCCGGCGTCAGGGAACCGGTTGGGCAGCATGCCCCGATCCACGAAACGGGCGAACGTCATGAGTATTTGCCGCGCGATAGCGGGCCGCCCGGTCGTCAGGGTCAGCCCCGGCAGCGCGATCATCGTGTCGCGGCCCCAGTCGCCGAACCAGTGATAGCCGGCGATCACCGACCGGCCTCCGGGATCCTCCGGCGAGGGACGGTCCACGATGAACTGGTCGGCAGCCAGCAGCGCCTGCCCGACCCACAGCGGCGCCTGCTTGGCCAGCGCGGGACGGGCCCGGGTGAAGGCCGCGGCAAGGGCCCGCTCGTGCCGCTTGCGCCGCTCCAACGCCTTCGCTCCATCACATGAGGCCGTCGGGTCGGTGCTGAGGACGATCGTGAGTGGCATGCCCGCTTCGACCGTGGCACGGATCGTCCCGATCTGCAGATGGTCCTCGCAGTCATCCAACCCGCGAGCGCGTTCCATGGCGAGATCAAAGCCCACGTGCCAGTCGTGCGCCGCGTCGCTCTCGCCCCGATCAGACAGCAAGTGGAACGGCACGGCGCCGTCGTAGGCGGTCACGGCCAGGCCTCGCGCCGCGCTCTCCACGTGCATCCGCCACCCGTTGCTGCGCGTGCTGCCGTGGTAGTCACGATAGTTGACCAGCGCCTTAATGCTCAACGTGGCAGGGCCGGCTCCGCGCGTCAGCTCATAGCGGACGTAGGTGATGTTGGCGCCCTGCTCCATCCAGACGCGCTTCTCCAGCAGCGCATCCGCCAGGGCATAGGTCCAGACCGGGACCGTCCCCTCCAGCCGGAACCGTTCCAGATGCCGGTAGCCGTGGGGCGCCACCGATCCCCCGTGCCAGCGGTTCGTGGACAATTCGAACGTGCGGCCGCCGTACCCGGCGGTCTCATCCAGCTTGGCAACCAGGAGCGTGCGCCCGACGGGAGGCTTCAGGGCCGCAACGAGCAGGCCGTGATAGCGGCGCGTGAGCAGGCCGGCGACCGTGCCGGAGGCATACCCGCCCAGGCCGTTGGTGACGAGCCATTCGCGCGACTCGGCCTGATCCAAGTCGCCGCAGATGTCGCGCCCGAAGTCGATGAGGGAGTGTTCCATGCG
>JAVHQA010000072.1:0-14147 GCA_036170875.1 Nitrospirales bacterium | reverse complement strand
CATTCCAAGGGTGCTTTCAACACAGGTTTACTTGTCACCGCCAGGGTTGCTACAATGCGCGCTGCAAGGGCATTCCTGGAGAACGCTGAAACATGCAGATTCCGATTACACTCACGAAAACGTTCAATGCGGCGCTGAACGAACTGGGCTCCGACATGGCCCTGATCGCCCTGAAGGAGGACGGGTTCGGCCCGTATTGCTCCCAGTCGAACCGCGGATTTTCCCCCCGCGAGGTGCAGGCCGTGGTCAAAGCGCTGTCGGTTCCTGAAGTCGGGTTCGACGGCGCCGCGGGCAGCGGGGATACCCGCCCGAAAACCGTCCGCATCCGGATGACAGCCCCCGCCCACCGCTCGCTCCTGGGCATCCCGCTGAAACTGTCCCGGAGGGTCTGCGGCGCTTTGGTGGTCGGACGAAAGGATATCGTCTCGTTCAACGACAAGGACCGGCGCCATCTTGCCGAAGCGGCCGGAGAGCTCGAGGCGGCGCTCACCAAGGCCGGTATTCCCGCCATGGCATCCCTTCCCCCCACCGCACCGGCGCCATCGGCTCTCCCGGGAGCGCACGTTTCTGAAGCCGGGGACGCAGGGATTGACCTGCTG
This sequence comes from Nitrospirales bacterium, assembly GCA_036170875.1. Taxonomy (GTDB): domain Bacteria; phylum Nitrospirota; class Nitrospiria; order Nitrospirales; family NS-4; genus SCTG01. Next base: position 13,548 of record JAVHQA010000072.1, on the reverse strand, counting down.
ATGGCCCACATCCGGTCGGTGATCCCCTATGACCGGGTTCTCCTGACGCGGTACGACCCGCAGGCCAAGGTTCTGACGACGCTCCTCTCCCACATGCCCGGCCGTTGCGAGTGGCGCGAGGGACAGATGCTCACACTGGACGGTTCCGCCGCGGGCTGGATGATCCGGCACAAGAAGCCGAGAATGGACCGCGACCTGGCCTCCACGCAGGGCCGGTTCCTGGACTATAAGGAGCTGTACAAGGACAAGTTCAAGACGGCGCTGGGCCTCCCCCTGCGGAAGGGACAGGACTTCATCGGCACCATCGTGCTGGGATCGAGGACGCCGGACGTCTACAACGCCGACATGGCGCGGGCCGCCGCCCCCCATCTGGACCAGCTAGCCGCAATGCTCCCCACGCTGGGGCCGCGCCAAGGGAGCGCCGCTCCCTCCGAAGCAGCCGGCGCTCCGAGCGTCGGCGAAGACGCCGGCCCCATGCCCTCCCATGACAGCGAGGACGACCGCGAGCTGATGATCCGCCAGGTGCGGCAGGGGGCGGTCCGCGAGGTGACGACGTTCCTCGAGCAGGAAATCCAGCGCCCCCTCACAAAGACGCGCATGGCCATGGAAGAGGCCATGCAGGAATCGCCCGCCGGGGGCATCCTCCCGCGGGTCGAAAAGGCCTCTCTGGAACTCACGCGGATCGAGGCCATCCTCAACGAGGTCCTCGACTTCGCCAAACCGCTGGACCTGCACCCGTGCATGGTCCGGATCCCGGAGGTCCTCGAAAGCGCGCTCGCGGTGGTCACCGACGAGCTGGACAAGAAAGCCATCGTGGTGACAAAGGAGTTTTCCAACATCCTGCCCCCCATCAAGGCGGACGAGGGCAAGCTCCAGCAGGTGTTCCTGAGCATTCTCAAAAACGCCATGGAGGCCATGACGCCCCGCGGCCACATCCTCCTTCAGGCGGTGCCCCACAAGGGCGCGCGCGGGCGGCACGAAGTGGCGATCACGATCCAGAATGACGGCGCCCCGATCCCCATGGAGCATATCGGCAAGATCTTCGAGCCGGGGTTCACCACCAAGGCGGCCGGCACCGGACTCGGCCTCGCGTCGGTCAAGAAGATCATCGAAGAGCACCGGGGCCAGATCTCGATCGCCAGCGGCCCGGAGCAGGGCACGGCCGTGATCATCAGGCTTCCGGCGCATGCCGCGGCCCGCCACCAGGGCGGGCGGGGACGACGCCGCCCCCGGCCGGGCTAGCCTCTTGACAGCCCCCAGGGAATGCGGTATCGTCGCCCCGGCTTTGCTCGACCCCCTTATTTGGGGTCATTAAGGAAAACGGTTTTTCACCTAATTTAAGGAGGGTCCAATGAAACGTTCGCTGCTCGCGATCGCATTGGTGTCAGGGTTCATGTTCATGGTCGCATCGGCTTTTGCCAATCCGGCGCTGCTGAAGAAACACGACGGCTACCCGACCGATGGGAAGGGCACCACGGCCACCGGCGCCGCCGCCGAGATGAAGTCTGCCGAGAACGCCCCGAAGGTTCTGAGGGGTCAAAATGACGGGTCCGGGACCACCGACGCCGATCGCGCGGGGAACGTCATGGGCGCCGACCCCCGCCAGCGGACGCACCCCGGCTACCCCAAGGCGGGCGTGGTCGAGAATCACATCAAGGACGCCACCAAGGTCAACGCCAATCCCAAGTAAGCACAGGCCGATACGGTTTGTTTGGGGGGAGGGTCTGCAAGGGCCCTCCCCCTTTTTTTATTCCCTAGACATCCCTTGACAAACTCCCCAACGCGGCTCTCACAATAACCCATCAAACCATACCCGAGCCGGTCAGGAGTGTGAGGGCCGCGCTCGATCACATATAGGAGGGCTGTACCATGAAAGCCATGTTTGCTCTGGCGGCAGTGGTCGTGTTTCTCGCCTTCACCGCGACCGCCGCTTCCGCCAATCCCGCCATGATGAAAAAACACGAGGGCTACCCGGGTGATGACGGAAAGGGCACCACGGCCGTCGGCGAGACGGCCAACCTAAAGGGATCCGAGGACGCACCAAAAGAGTTGAAGAATCAACTACGGGACGCTTCAGGAGGCATGGGGGATCAACTCAAACGTAGTGAGGACTCGCGCATCCCGGCCGTCAAGGACTCAGGCTACGTCGGCAAGGGCGTGACGGAGGGCCATATCAAAGACGCCACGAAGGTCCAGGCCAATCCTCAATAAAAGAAGCCGATGCGCGGGAGAGTCAACGGAGTTGGCTCTCCCGCTCGTCTTCGGCCCAGACCTTGATCCACGGCAACAGGAAAAACGCCGGCCAGGCGAGAAAAAACGTGGCGGTAAAGTAGGCGGCGTAGCCAAACTGCTCCGTCGCGACCCCGGAAAACGCCGAAGACAGGGCACGCGTCAATCCGAACAGGGCGCTGAGCAAGGCGTATTGTGTGGCGGCGTGACTCTTGGAGCAGATGCTCATCAGGAAGGCCAGAAAGGGCGCCGTGCCCAGCCCCCCGCAGAACGACTCGACGAGCGAGGCGGTATACATCAGCGCCTCGGATGGAGGCAACATGGCGGCCCCCGCATAGACGAGATTGGACACCGCCTGCAGCACTCCCAGCACCCACAACGCCTTGAAAATTCCCCACCTCGTCGTCAACGTCCCTCCGAGCAGCGCGCCGCCGATCGTCGCCACAACCCCGAGCGTGCCCGGCACCAGGCCGATCTGGACCGGCGTAAACTGCCGGTCCACCCAGAACGGCTTGATCATGGGGCCGATCGCCATGTCGCCCAGCTTGAACGTCAGGACAAAGATCACCACGGCCCAAAAGCCGGGCCTTGCCAGAAATAGCCGCAGGGGCTCGCGGATCGCGTCCGCCGCCGAACGAGCCGGGCCCCGGTGCCCGGCAGCGCTCTCGGCGCGCGCATCCGGCATGGAAGAAGACACTACCGCGAACAATCCCATCAGGCCGGCCGCACCAATAAACACAGCAGGCCAGCCAACATAGCCGGCCGCCGCGATCAGAAGCCCGCCCGCGCCGATCAGGGCGATCCGGTAGGCCGTCACCCGCACGCCGTTGGCGACGCCCATTTCCTTCCTGTCGAGCAGCTCGATCGTGTAGGCGTCGATCGCGATGTCCTGGGTCGCCGAAAGCACGGCGAGCAGCACAAGCACGGCCCAGAGTACCCAGGCTTGCTCCTGGGTATGCAGGAAGGCCAGCGTCAACAGCGGGACGCTCATCAGTACCTGGCAGACCCAGATCCACGTGCGGCGGCGGCCCCAGAGGTCCACCGCCGGCGCCCAGAGGAACTTAAGCGTCCACGGGAGCCCGACCAGCCCCAGCAGGCCAATGTCCGTGAGGCTCACGCCCTGCAGGCGAAAATACACCGGCACAGTGTCCACGACGAGCCCGAAGGGAAATCCTTCGGCGAAGTACAGCGCGGCGATCCAGAGTAGTTTGTGACGCGTGGTCATGTGGGGCGGCATGTGATAACACGTCTCCGAATGAGCGTCAAATGATTGGTGCGCTGCAGGGGCACGGCATGCCGTGCCCCTACTTGATTCACGCGAGTGGCATGGTATACGGTATATTTTCCTCATATCGTCACGACTGAACCAGGAGGCAGTGCATGCGGCGTTTCACCATCACCGACATCATGGAGGGCAACGGCCAGCCCCACCCGGCCTTTACCCACACCGCGACCTATCCGGTGCTGGATGTCGTCCTGCCGAGCGCGGGCAACCTGCCGGGATTCCTCGTGGCCGACGACCAGGGCCGCTTCCACCTCATCCGGATGGATCACTGCCGGATGGGCAAGATCGAGGCCTTCTGATCCATGCCTATCGCCGCGCCGGACGAGCTGGGCCGGGAACTGTCGGACATGGCCTTCGGTATCATCGAACAGAACTGGCTGGCGGAACACATCGGCAAGGCCGTGGACGTGAAGAACCTGGACCCGATGCAGGCCAGCGCCGCGGAATGGGAGCTCACCTACCTGATCCTGTTCGCCATCACAAGCGGGTGCGGAACGTGTGCGGCGACCGACCGGGACCGGACCACCGCCGCGCTCAAGGCCTTTCACGCCACGTTCCTGAAGCAGATCGGGGAGCAGGTCGGACAGGACATCGTCGATGCCCACGAGAAGAACCTTGTGCCGCGCTACCGGCTATACGGCCAAACCCTCGAGGGCGAGGATACCACTCACCCGTATAAGACCCGGTACCAGCGCCTGGGGGAAGCCGCTGCGATCCAGATTCTCGGCAAACCAATCGAGGATCCTCAAGCCGCCGACATCTTCCGCGAGACGATCAAAGTCATCTTCACTGAGGTGCGCGAGGCGGTCATCAAAGTGATGCGGCATCAGCAGGTCGCGCAAGCGCAAGGAGAAGCCTAAGGATGGATTTCGACATCGGCTCCAATCAGTATCGGAACGCGACCGACGGCATCGAGATTGACGGCATGGCGCAATTCTCGTTCGAGCACAACCGCCGCTACAACGAGATGATGCTGCGGGGGCTCATCTTCGACCAGCGGGGGTCACTGGTGGCCAAGATCGCGGAGAACAGCCTCTGCATGAACCTCCAGGGGGAGTTCGAGATGCGGTCCGCATACCCGGTGGTGAAGCTGCTCCGCCGCGAGACCGAGGACGTCCTGCTGGAAGTGAAGTTCCTGGACAGCAACCGCGTCCAGATCCACAAGGCCAGGCTCTATACCGGCAAAGGCACGCACTTCGAGGTCACGCCAACCCTCTGGAAGCTGAAGGACGACACGCACAGCGGGGAAAACGTGGACTGCGACGGGAATCCGGTGAGCCTGAAGTAAATCTTACTTCATGCTTTGCGCGCAGCGGAAGCCGATGAAGGCGTTGCGCGTGTCCGGCGGCAGCTTGGAGGTGCGGCCGGCCGCCATCAGGTAGACCGGCATGTCGGACCAGGACCCCCCGCGCACCATCTTATATTGACCGTTCCGCGGCCCCGGCGGGTTCTTCTCGGGGCTCTCGCGATAGTATTCCCCGTCGTACCAGTCCTGCACCCACTCCGCCACGTTCCCCGCGAGATCAAAGGCGCCATACGGCCCGACGCCGTCGGGATAGCTGCCGACCGGCTTGAGGATGTCGTAGGAGAATTTGGTCATCTGGCCGAACAGCGCAATCGAGGCGTGCGGGCGCTTCCCACCCCAGGGAAACCGCTGCTCGCCCGCGCCGCGCGCCGCCTTTTCCCACTCCGCCTCGGTAGGCAGCCGCCGCCCGCTGATCCGGCAGTAGGCGTCGGCGTCGATCCAGTTCACCCCGATGACCGGACGGTTCGCGTGGTCGGGGAACTTCACCATGTTCCAGTTGAGGGGCTTCTGCCAGCCTGTGGACTCCAGGAATTTCGCGTACCGCTCCGTCGTAATCTCGTACGTGTCGAGGTAGTACGCGTCCAGGTGGACCTTGTGGCGCGGCTGCTCGTCATCCAGCCCCTCGCCTTCCGACAGCCCCATCCAGAATTCTCCGGCCGGCACCAACACCATGGGCGCGCCGTCCCTGGCGACAGGTTCCCCGGGAGGATCACCAGTCTGGGCCACGGCGAGCGACACCCCTGCCACCAGCAGAACAGCGCTCATCCACGCACGATTGACTGCCCGCATAGTCCAAAGTTTACCACAGGCCTCACTTGACTTCATTCCGCCCACAAACCTACTATTGGCCTGACCTCATGCCCACCATCCCAGAACCAGCCATCACGTAATTGCCGGTGCGATTCTTTCCCCCATCCATGCACAGCGCCGGGCGCCTCTGCGCGATCGTCCTCCTGTCCGCCGGTCTCCTGGACCCCGGACACACCTTCGCCCAAGCCCCCTCCGCTCCCCTTTCATCGAAGATCGAGGAGCAGGCTAAGAGCCAGATGGAGGCCGCCAAAAAGCTGAAGGATGCAGACAAACTGGACGAGGCCGTCAACGCCCTCGAGAAGCTGATCGCCGACGCGCCCCAGAGCGCGTCGGTGCCCGAAGCCTACTGGCTGCTGGGGCAGATCCTCACCGAGCTGAAAAAACCGGACGAGGCCGGCCCGTATTTCCGGCGCCTCCTTGAGGAATACCCGGAGTCGGAACTGGCGCCGCAGGCACGACTCGCCCTCGCGTCCGCACTGCTGGAGACCGGACAGCCTGACGCGGCCTTACTCCTGCTGCTGGAGGCCAGGGCCCAGACCACGGACCATGCCGTGCTGTTGACGATTTACCAGCAGCTCGAAGAGGCGTATCTCAGCAGGCAGGACCTCGTGCGCGCGGTGGAGGCGGCCGTCGAGGCCGGAAAACTGGCACCCGAGGAGGCGCGTAAAAAGATCGACGCGCGCGTGCGCGATCTCCTCAAATCCACGCTCGCCGAGAAGGATCTCCGGCGCATCGCGGACAGGTACGGCAAGTCGTTCCCGGCCGACGCAGCGCTCCTGCGTCTGATTGAACTGCATGAAGCCGCCGGCGAGGACCACAAAATCAGCCGCGTGGCCCGGGAGTTTCTGGGGCAGTTCTCCCAGCACGAGAAGGCCGCAAGCGTCATCACCACGCTCACCGCGCAGCGGAAGAAGCTGCGCAGCAAAACCCACCGCATCGGCGCCCTGCTTCCGCTCTCTGGACAACTCAGCCCCTACGGCACCGACGTGCTGAACGGCGCCCGCATCGCCATCGAGATCGCCGCAGAGGCGTCCCCGTCCCTGTCGGTCGGTCTCGTGACGAAGGACACGGAGGGCGACGCGAAGCTGCTGGCACGCGAGCTCGACGATCTGCTGAAGGACTACCAGCCGATTGCCGTGATCGGCCCGCTGCTGAGCCGCGACGTGAAGGCCGTCGCGCCGGCCGCGGACGCGAACGAGGTGGTCTTCATCACGCCGACGGCGACCGTGCCGGACGTGCAGAAATTTGGGCGCTACCTGTTCAATACCGCCGTCAACAACCGCGCCCTCATCCGGGACCTGGCCGCCTACGCAACCGGCCCGCTGGGATGGAAGCGCTTCTGCATCCTCGCGGCCAAGGACGCCTACGGCACGGAAATGGCCCAGGCATTCACCGAGGAAATCCGCCGCCTGGGAGGGGACATCATCGCCTCCGAGACCTACGGACCCGATGACGCCGATTTCGGCCCGCCCATCAAGCGCCTCAAGGACGCGGATCTCAGGAAACACGGCAGGCTCCAGAAAATCGAGAACCCGAAGAAGGGCAAAAGCGACAAGATCTACCATCCCGGCTTCGACGCGATTTTCCTGCCCGGGGACGCCGAAAAAATCGGCCTGCTCGCCGGCCAGTTTCGTTTCTATGCCGCCTCCGTCGGCATGTTGGGGACCAACGGCATGAACTCGCCGGAGTTGGTCCGCCTCGATCCTCGCGGGGTCGAAGGCGCCATGTTTGCCGACAGCTTTTCCATGGACAGCCCCAATCCGGTCGTGCGAAACTTTGTGGAGCGCTATGTGAAGCGCTTTCAGCAGCCCCCGTCCGGGTTTGCGGCGCAGGCATTCGAAGCCACCAAACTGGTGCTGGATGCTATACTCAAAGGAGCGACGACGGGCCGGGCCCTGCGGGAGAGCCTGAAAAATACGAAGAACGCGCCCGGCCTCGTCGGCCCGCTGACCATGACGGCGGCAGGCAACCTGGAGCGGCGGTACGCGATCATCCAGGTCAGAAACGGCAAGTTCACCTCGGCCACCGACGCGCGATGAGCCATATCGGACAGATCCTCCATACCATCTCCTACATGGCCCTGCCTCTGCTGCTGGCCATGGTGTTCCACGAGTACGCCCACGGCTGGGTCGCGAACCGCTACGGGGACTCGACGGCGCGCCTGGAGGGCCGTCTCACGCTCGACCCGAGAGCTCACATCGATCCATTCGGGACGATCCTGCTCCCACTGCTGTGCCTGATCTTTCCGACCGGCATCCTGCTCGGCTACGCCAGGCCCGTGCCGATCATTCCCTCGAATCTTCGCAATCCCCGCCGCGACATGGCCCTCGTGGCCGCCGCCGGGCCCGGCATGAATCTGCTCCTGGCCGTCGCGAGCGCGGCGATCCTGAGCGCCGTTTTTGCCCTCGACCCGTCCATCGCCGACTCCCTTTCCGCGCAAGGCGCCGACGCCCGGCAGGACCTGCCGGGCATGATCCTGGTGCCCGTGGCCTGGATGTGCGTTTTTTCGGTGCAGATCAACCTGGTGCTGATGGTCTTCAATCTGATCCCCATTCCCCCGCTGGACGGCGGCCGCATCCTGGTGAGCCTCCTCCCGCCGCGGCCGGCCGAGTCGCTCAGCCGCCTGGAACCCTACGGAATGATGATCATCTTCTTTCTGGTCATGGTTGATCCGCAGATCCACCTGTTCGGAAGCCTGATGGGGCCGTTGGTGAACGCCCTGACGTCAACGATCCTTTCAACCTTCGCGTCATAACGGAGACGGCATGACGAAACGCGTGCTGAGCGGAATGCAGCCGAGCGGCCTGTTGCACCTGGGCAATCTGTTCGGGGCGCTCGACAACTTCAAGCGCCTCCAGGCCGACCACGAGTGCTTCTACTTCGTCGCCGACTGGCACGCCCTCTCGACCAACTACGAGGACACGACCCGCATCCGGGAGTACGTCCGCGAGGTCCTCATCGACTGGCTCGCCGCGGGGCTTGATCCCGCGCGCTCCACCCTCTTCATCCAGTCCCGCGTACCCGAGCATGCGGTCCTCTACCTGCTGCTCTCGATGATCACGCCGGTGCCGTGGCTGGAACGCAACCCGACATACAAGGAGAAGCAGGAGAACATCGAGGGCCGCGACCTCTCCACCTATGGATTCCTCGGCTACCCCGTCCTGCAGACCGCGGATATCCTGCTCTACAAGGGGGACTTCGTACCGGTGGGCGTAGATCAGCTGCCGCATCTCGAGCTGTCACGCGAAATTGCGCGGCGGTTCAATCAGCTCTACAAACCGGTCTTCCCCGAGCCCCAGGCCCTGCTGACGGAGATCCCCAAGGTGCCCGGCACGGACGGCCGCAAGATGAGCAAGAGCTACAACAATACGATCAACCTCTCCGATCCGGAAGCGACGGTCCGCTCCAAACTCAAGACAATGGTCACGGACCCGGCCCGCATCCGGCGCACCGACAAGGGCAACCCGGATGTCTGTCCGGTCTTCACCCTTCATAAATCCATCTCGGCCCAGCCCGTCATCGATCAGGTCAACCAGGACTGCCGCACCGCCGCCATCGGCTGCATCGACTGCAAGAAGCTGCTGGCGGATGGATTGGTGACGCTCCTTACCCCAACCTGGGAGAAACGCCTGGAACTCGCGCAGAAGCCCAGGATGGTGGACGAGGTCATCGACGCGGGCACCAAGAAGGCCTCCTCCGTCGCCCGCCAGACCGTGGCTGAAGTCAGCGAGGCCATGCGGATCGGATGAGGATGGTGCGTAGGGCATCTGACACCGTCCCCCCAATCCTGGCACCGTTTTCCATCGACCATGACGCCCGATGAAGTCTTAAAACAGGTCTTCGGCTACCCATCCTTCCGCCCGGGGCAGCGTGAGATCATCGAGGCCGTGCTCGCCGGGCGCGACTGCGTGGGCGTGATGCCGACCGGCGCGGGTAAATCGCTGACCTACCAAATTCCCGCCCGGCTCTTAGGCGGGGCGACCCTGGTCGTCAGTCCGCTCATCTCGCTGATGAAGGATCAGGTGGACGCCGCGGTGTCCGTCGGCCTGCGCGCCACCTTCCTCAATTCAAGCCTCACGCCGGACGAGCGGCGCACGCGCATCGAGGGCCTGCGGCGCGGGGAGTGGGAGCTGGTCTACGCCGCGCCCGAGGGCCTCGAGGCCTCGGCCGGAGCCGCGCTGTCCGGAGCCAGGTTGGCACTGATTGCTGTCGATGAGGCGCATTGCATCAGCCAGTGGGGCCATGATTTCCGGCCCGCCTACCGCAACCTCAAGGGCCTCAAGCAACGCTTCGGCGTCCCCGTTTTGGCGCTGACCGCAACCGCGACATCGCACGTCACCAACGACATTGTCGAACAGCTGGCGATGTCCGAGCCCCTGCGCGTGCGAGGGTCGTTCTTCCGCCCGAACCTCCACCTCTCGGCATACCTGAAGACGGGCGCAAAGACGGCCCCTCGCCCGGGGACCGTCAACGACACCAAGACATCAATCCTGCGCCTCGTGCGCGCGCGTGCGGACGAAAGCGGTATCGTATACTGCCTCTCGCGGCGCTCCGTGGAATCGATGGCGGAGTTCCTCTCGAGCCGCGGCGTGAAGGCGCTCGCCTACCACGCGGGCATGGACTCAGCCGAGCGCGAACGCGTCCAGGACGCCTTCAAGCGCGACGACGCCAATGTGATCGTGGCCACGGTCGCCTTCGGCATGGGCATCGACAAGCCCGACGTGCGCTTCGTCATCCACCGCGACATGCCGCGCTCGGTCGAGGCCTACATCCAGGAGGTCGGCCGCGCGGGCCGCGACGGCGCGCCCAGCGACTGCGTCCTCTTTTACTCCTGGGCCGACGTGATGAGCTACGAACGCCTGGTCTCCGACCTCGACCCGACGCAGGCGGAGTGGCACCGCGCCCGCGCCCGCGAGATGTTCCGCACCATCGACCTCCACGCCTGCCGACACCAGACGATGGCGCGACAGATGGGAGAAGCCATGGCGGTTTGCGGCTCATCCTGCGACGCCTGCGCCGGCCTCGACCCCGTCGGCACGGCACCTCCGGTCGCGACGAAGCGCACCTCCTTCGGCGTGCGCGCACCGTCCGAAAAACCGCCCGCCGCCGCGGGTTCGCCCCTATTCTCCACGCTCAAGGCCCTGCGCAAGAAGCTCGCCGACGCGCGCCACGTGCCCGCCTACATGGTCTTCACCGACGCGACGCTGATGGAGATGGTCTCGCGCCTGCCCAGGAACGAGGAGGAGATGCGCGCCGTCTCCGGCGTCGGCCCCAGGAAGTGGGTCGAGTACGGCGAGATCTTCCTCGCCGTCCTGCACGAAGACTAGGCGAACCTGGCGCGCGGCGAGCCCCGCATTCCAATATCTGTTAGAATCGCCCTATGATTCCCCCTCACGACCCCAGACTGGCCAGGCAGCTCATCCTGGACGAGCTGTTCGATCTGTCGCTCTACAAGGCCCTGCGCGAGATCATCGACGGCGAATCCCGGAAGGTGCTCGACGAGCTCGTCCTGGTCGAGACACAGCACCTCGCCTTCTGGCAGAAGTTCTTCGACCTTAAGCTGACCGCCCTCGATCTCCCCCGCCGCCTCAAACTCCAATGCATGATTCTGTTGTGCCGCCTGTTCGGATCAACGGCCGTCCACCTGGTGCTGGAAGCGATCGAGGTGCATGGAGTACGGAAGTACTTGTCGCTGTGGAAAAGCTATCAAGGCCAGCCACTGGGCCACGCGCTCGAAGACATCTTGTTGGACGAGTTCAAGCACGAGGATGTGCTGGTCACCCAGCTGACCGAACGGAAAATCAATCCGGAAAAAATCCGCAATATCTTTCTGGGCATGAACGACGGGCTGGTTGAGATCCTGGGGGCCGTCAGCGGGTTCTTCGCGGCCTTCGGCGATGCGGCCACCGTCCTCATCGCCGCCTCCACCACTGCGGTGGCCGGATCGCTGTCCATGGGCGCCGGCATCTATGTGGCGATCGGCTCCGAGAAGGAAGTCAAACAGACGGAATCGGACAGACAGCAGTTTCTGAAGGCAGAAACGGTCGTGGCCGGACTGGAAGAACAGCCGCTCGCGTCTGCACTGGTTGTGGGCGGCAGCTATATCGCCGGGGCCATGGTCCCTGTCCTGCCGGTCCTGTTCGGCGCGAAGGACGCGCTGCCCTCCCTCCTCACGGGCGGCAGCATGATCATCCTGGTCTCCATGGTGCTGGCGTTCCTCTCCGGCATGGACATCAAAAAACGCATTCTCACCAATCTGGTCATCATCGCCTGCGCCGTCGCCATCACCTATGCGATCGGGCTTGCGGCCAAGGCCCTCTGGGGCGTCGCGGTCTGACGCCAAAATGGGCCACCTCGCCTGGCAGGGACGTGGTACACTGTCACAATTGGATGGCGAAGCTTAACGAGGAGGACTCTCAATGACGCCCGATGAGCAAATTGTAAAGATGACGAAAGCGATCAATCAGGCCATCAAGGTCATGGGGGACCGGTTTGGGTCCACCGATGGAGACACCAGCAAAGCCATTCAGGCGTTGAAGGAGTCCATCATGAAAGAAGTCCAGCCGCCTGTCGCGACCGCGCCTGCGGCTTCGTAAGACCCTACGGGAGATTTTTGCGCTGCTCAATCTCTATGGCCAGAGCGCGTTGAAGTTTCTCGATGGCCACCGCCTGATCCTGCTCTACCTTGTGTTTCGACGACTCGCAGACCCTTTGTATGGACAACCGGCCGACCCGTTGACGATAGGCGTACAGCGCATGGAAGACGCGGCAAATAGTCGCCTCATCCGCTCTCGCTAACGCGGCGACCTTCTCCACCTGCGCACGAACAGACGGGATCACCTGCGCGGCCTCCCCCCCGGTCAGCGTGACCTCGTAGGCCGCAAGCTGCGCCTCTTTCTCACCTGTGTCCATGTCGAGCAACGGCTGCAAGGCGGCAAGATACGTGAACACATCAACGCCGGCCTCGGCGGCTTCACGACTGACGTCCAGGTCAGGCGGCCAGAGCCCCCAGGGCCTCCCGAGCATATAGATCCGTTTGACTTCCTCAGCGTCCAGCTTCGCCTGTTGAGCCAGAAAACGGAAGAAGCCGGGAGCCGTCATCAACTCGCCCAACTCAGTCTCGTCCATGGCAGGCCCTCATGAATACGAACAATGCGGCAGGCGCTTCAGAGCCCTGCCGCTGGGACGATTTGGGGAGTCGTCTCCATGTAGAGGCACAGCAGGTGATGCCGTGCGTCACGCAACGTCTTGAAGTTCGTCTCTACTCGTGTCGCCAGATCGATCAGCACCCACCCCTTGCGCTTCTTATAGTGTCCTCCACCATAGATCGGATTGATGTAGACCGGATTAATGCAGAAGCACTTGGCGAAAGTCACGAAGCCTGGAGAGTTCATGGCCAATTGGGAAGGTTCCGGAGCCACCAGACGCGCTCAGCCATTTGCCGGGCGCTTGGAAACACCGGATCTCGCCGGCATGGTGCTATTGCGAAGGCGGGCCCTGTTCCGCTTGGGTTCATCATGGTGTTTCCGATTGGCTGCGATGACCGAATCAATGACCTCGCCACAGAGCAGGCATTTCCAGCCGGATAAAGATCCGCCGCTTGTGGCGCCTGCCGCTTCCTCCAACCTGGCAGGTACCATCAAACCGTGGCATCGTAGGCAACTCATCTATGGATCTCCTTGGCCGACACAGTCAAGAGCGACAGCGCACCATGGGACTCTGGCGTAGGAGCGGCGGAGACCGGGGAATCGAACGCGTTAGGAGAGATCAGGAAACGCGAGGGACAGGACAATCAACTGGCTCAAACGTCAGCCATTACTATACGTGGGAAACGGTACCTGGTCAAGCCGCCTTGCTCCTTCCTGTCAAGCCAAAATAGAAATGTCCTCTTCCTCCCAAAGTAGAAATGTCCGGTTTA
>JAVHQA010000071.1:0-4627 GCA_036170875.1 Nitrospirales bacterium | reverse complement strand
CGCTATTTCTATGCCTTTGCCGTCGCTGCACGAGCCCATCGCTGAAGTCATCCCTGGTTTTCTCCTCCCGGATTCTTCTCGAGGGAGAGAGAGCAATTCGACCGCCTGTGGCTGACTCCTGCCGGCACTCACTACCGCCCCCCGGCCAGCCTGGATAGTATCTCCTTGACCTTCTTTCCTTGACCGTCGCCTTCGCCTTTGCTCATTGCTTGTTCAAACCCCTTTTCGACCAGCATTGCCGCAGTCTCGAAAAGGGCCTTCTGCTGGTCTTTCTCGATATCAGTGTCAATATTAAAACTGGTTTCAATTTTATGGACATCATCCGGCTTATCCGTGAGCGGCACATGCCTGAGCGCGATGTGCCAGAAATAGCAATAGCTTTTCTCCTGTTCACCATCCCCATCAAAAGAGAACTTGCCGAAGCGGTCCACGTCGATCATGTCGTTTCGAATGCCGAAGACTGAGAGCATGCCCTGCCTGTTATGCAGCAGCATGACGTCCGTCGCGTTCACAACGTTGCTATCGATGACGTAATCAGTCACGCGCCGGGTATGCGCGCGATGGGCATCGCGATTCACACCCCACGTCGCGGCGTCCACCGAGATCACGAGGCAGCCATCCTTGAAGACCTCGGCAATCTTCAGGGGGGCGCGTCCGTGCCCGCATTTTCCCAGCGCGCTGAGACTCTGCTGAACAACGCTTTGCTGGCTTTCCCCTGATGAACGAACCCCGTCGCACACCGTTCGCAAAAGCACCTCGTACAGTGTGTCCAAGCCCAGATTGTCCGCAGGCCCTCCGTCATAAAGATGCAAATATGTGTCCGTCGTCCTGTAATCCTGTACGGTGATAGTCTGAAACGCGCCAGGAAAGGCCGATGAAATGTTGACTGCGCGCGCGATGCTGAAGGACGGCAGATCCGACTGAAGCTCCGCGGCCGATTCGTCGCTGAACGTAAAGCGCTTAAATCTGCCGGAATCGGTGGCGTTGATGAGGAGCTTCGGGCGATCAGGGTTCAGACTGGCATACGTCGCGTCGTGAAATAAATTGTCGTCGAAGACCGGCACCATGATGTCGGAGCGGGTGAAATCGGTGAACCAGTACCGGAGGATATTGAGCGGGTTGAACCAGCTCAGGAGCCAGCGCTGCTGGAAATTACGCCCCATACGATCTTTGAGTTCCGCCTCCTCAAACTTGATCTTCTCCCGTCCTCCCAGAGTGAAATAGTCGTATCCTTCCAGCGCGTAGTACGCGGCGGGCAGGGAGCCGCCGGAGACCGATGAAATGAAATCCACGCGCTGGAGGATGCCGCGCTTTTTCAGGTCGAGCATGACTGCCGACGAGAAATTCGCGGCCCGGCTGCCGCCGCCGGAAAGGGCGAGGCCGACAAACATCTGGTCGTCTCTTTCCTTGGGGCCGACCACATAATTCGCACGGGTGGACTGAGAGCCTTCGGCGGCCTTATTAATGTAGGGCCAGGTATGAAAGACGGTGCACGACCAGAAGGAGAACAGTATAAGCAGCAGACTCAGGAGGTCTCGCAGCCGGAAAAGCATTCCTCGCGTGCCGCCGACACCGTGATCGATCATCGCTACTCAACCCTCATCTGCTTCATCAGACGCGCGAGGTACGTGGTTCCCTCGTGGACCGCCGTCGCCGGGGCCTTCTGCTCGTCCACGGTCATTCCGCAGACCGGATCAATCGCCATGACTCAAGACTATAGGGGGAAGAGGGGAGGGTCAAGGGAGAGCAATATCGCCGCCTTGCTTCCCAATCCAGCAACGGAAAGTCGAGTCTGACCCCAATCCTTTCTCAAACTCATGCCACGTTTCTCCGGCCTCTGCAACCCTAAAAGCCCTTGTCTTGCAAGAGGGTGGGAGGAGATTCCCCTGATTTTTACCCACTCAATCGGGAGAAGACCCAAGATACTAATCTGTCTCTCTTGAGATACATTATATCCCTGCTCAGAATTTGAAGGTCACGCTCACCGTGAGCACATGAGACGTCGTGGAGTAGGAGCCGAACGCCGGGGGGCCGAGTCCGCGGGCACCTCCCTTGTTGTTGGGATCGAGGGTTGAATTATCGATTGCACGTTTCTCGTAGAAGCCGATCAGGTAGGCCACATCGAACGTCGCGCGGTCCCACGTATAGCCTGATCCCGCCGTGAGGCCATGCAGGTTGGCATTGGGAATGTTGGCGTCGAATGTATTGTCGGGGATCGGCGTCTCGTCATAGAAATACCCGCCCCGCACAGCCAGACGATCGGTCGCCGCGTATTCCGCGCCCAGCCGATACACCCACGAGTTGTTCCAGAGGCGCCGGCTGACACTATCCAGCGCCGTGCTCCCGACAAAATCGCGGGGGAGCGTCCCCAGCGTCTTCCACCCTTGCCACTCAACATCGGCATTGATCGTCCAGCGAGGAATGATTTTCGTCGAGATGCCGCCGACTATCTGGGGCGGCAGCTTGATGTTGCTGTGAAAACCCGCCGTGGCAAACCCGGTCGCCGACCCCAGCCCCGCCGCTCCCGGGCCGTTGATGTCCGCCTGACCCTTGAGATTGGCTTGCAGTTCGCTCCGAAACTGCAGGCCGACCGCCGTGGTCTCCGTCAGACGATAGAGCAGCCCGGCGTTCCATCCGATCGGATGCGCGGTGAGGTCATGGCCTCGCAGCTTGGACTCGCCGTTGCCGATGTTGAATTTCTGCTCGAATTCCGCGGCCACGTCGGCATATCGGATGCCGGCCGCCACCGAGAGCTTCTTCGTGGCTTGGAACGCCACGGTGGGATTGATGATGGTGACGCGCAGCTTGGCGTTCGTGGAATCAAATCGGCCCTGCCAATTGTCCGGCCAATCGACGACGATCCCGAAAGGCGTATAGACGCCTATGCCGATGCTGAGCCGCTCGTCCCACTTTGGGAACCGGTGGGTGATATAAAAGTGCGGCACGATCGGGAACTGGTCCTGGAGCTGCGTGGACTCTCCGGTGGTCGAGCTCCGAAAGACCGTGTCCAGATAGACAATTGAGGCTCCGACCATCAGTTGCGTCCCGGGTAATTGGGTGATCCCGGCCGGATTATAAAAAATGGCAGACGGGTCGTCGGCCTGGCCGGCGAAGGCGTTGGCCATGCCGGTCGCTTTCGCGCCGTGCTCGGAAAAGGACAGGCCGCCGGCGAAGGCGTCGCCGCCCGGCCAAGCAAGGAAGGCAAGCATTGCTGTGGCAATCAGCCTGGCCCTGTTCATACGCCTCACAATTCTAGGTTCTAACAGGAGGCTAAGGTGCCAGCGCGGAAAAGAAATGTCAAGAAGCGCGATCCCTAGTCCATCGCATTGATGACCAGGCCGGTGAGGGGCTTGGGATAGAAATAGGTGGACTTGTGCGGCATCCGGTCGCCGACGCGGGCGACGTCCTTGACCTCCGTGACTCGGGGGGGATTGAGCAGCACGGCCAGCTCGCCTTCGCCGCGCGCCATCGCGGCCAGCACGTCTTCCTCATCCTTGATATAGATCAGGCGTTCCTCGTCCTTCGGCTCCATGCGCATGGCGCCGCGGAACACCATTTGCTGGAGGATCGAGACATCGAGCCGCTCGCGGGCGGACGCGCCCAGCCGGGACAGGCCCTCCGCAGTGAGGGTCAGCACGTCGTACCGGGACTCCCCCTGCACGATGAGCCCCATGACATGCGCGGTGGTTCCCCGCACCGCACGGAGCGCGCCCAGGAACTTCGCGCGTGCCCCCGGCTCCGTCTCCTTCGTAAACGCAATCGTCTCCACGTTGAACGTCTCCGCCAGCCGCTGCCGGAATTCAGGGGCGGGACACGGCAGCGGTCCAGGGAGCACGCGGTGCGTCGGGAGAATGGTCAGGCCCGGGTCGTCGAGGTTCGAGAAATACATCAGGACCCAATCGGAGGGAAGCGGCCCCTTGTTCCCCGACACCTGCTGCTGCGCGTTCCGGTACCGCAGCGCCGACTCGTACCGGTGGTGCCCATCCGCAATGAACAGCGGCAACGGCTTCATGGCCGTCACGACCCGGTCGAGCGCCTTCTGGTCGCTGACGGTCCAGAGCAGATGCCGGACGCCATCGGCATCCGTGACGGCGAAGCGCGGCTGCCCCTTTTCAACCGTCCGCTCCAGGGTCCGGATGATGGCGCCTTCGGCGTCCGAGTAAAGCGAGAAGACGGGGCTGAAGTTGCTCCGGCAGGTCTCCAACAGCTGGTAGCGGTCATCCTTCGCGGCGGCGCGGGTGTTCTCGTGCGGGAAGATGCGCCCGGTGCCGAACTCTTCCAGTTTGACCAGCGAAAGAAACCCGCGCATCGTCCGGGTCTGGCCGCCGCGCGACCGGTACTCGACCGCGTACAGGTATATCGCCGGCGTGGCGTCACGGCGGAGAAGCCCGTCGCGCAGCCAATCCTGGAGGAAGTGCCGGGCCCGGGTGTAGCGGTTCTCCTGCGGGCTGTCGCCGGGATGCTCCTGGCCCAGCTCCAGGCGGATGATGTTGCCGGGGTGGCGGGCATAGAGCGCCGCCTGCTCGGCCGGCCCGATCACATCGTACGGCGGGGCCACGACGGACGTGATATCACCCACTTTGGCCGGATCGAACAGCACGCCGCGAAACGGAAGAATTTCTGCCAT
>JAVHQA010000070.1:1166-4692 GCA_036170875.1 Nitrospirales bacterium | reverse complement strand
TCGCCGTCACGCTTCCTTCAGCATGAGATGCGCGACGAGATGCGCGGCCTGCTTCAGCGCGGGGGAGCCGGTGCCCAGCGGAGGGTCGAATTCCAATCCCGTGTTGTCGCCGTTCCGCCAGATGACCTTCGCCGCCAGCGACTCCACCACCTCCTGCCCCTCCTCGCCCTGAAACCGAAAACGGATCGTGACCCGCTGGCCCGCTTTCAGGAACTGCCGGGCGCAGAGCGCCACGCCGGTCCAGCTCAGATTGCTCATGCTCCCCCAAAAGACGTTGGAGTCGCCGCTCACGGCGATGTCCACGCGCGTCAGGAGATGGTAGCGCCGGGTCCGTCGCCGCTCGCCGACCGTCACCCCGGCAGCCTTGTTTGTCGGCTCCATTTTCTCCATTGTCCGTTTCTCCTACTCCTTCGAGGAATACGCGTGGGTCCGCTTGGAAATCATCAGCCGCCGTCCCGTGAAGCCGAGAAATCGGGCCGGCGTGCCGGGCCCCAGCCGACGCGCGTGCTCGCGGTCGCCGATCACGCGGCGCACGAGACCAATGAACAGAAAGATCACCAGCATAAAACTCATCGCCTCCATGTCGTGTTCCCCAACAACTGTGTGCCGCTTCCCCTACCCTCGTTTCCATGCGAGGACGGTGCCACGCCGGCACTTGTCCGCGATTCGACCAGGAAGGAACGACGTGGCCGATTTTTCCGCAAGCGTGGGGGAGCATGGGAATGGGGATTCGCTCACAGTGAGCGGGGAAGAAACAGGGCAGAAAGACGGACCTGGACGGGATTGGCCGGGATTAACCCGGGTTACGGCTTGGTGGGCAGCGCGTTCAGTTCGGCTTGGTACGCGGCTGCCTCAGCAGTCCGGCCTGCGGCTCTGGCGGCACGGACCAGGCGCTTCCCCGCCTCCATCGCCCTGGGAACATGGTGCAGCGCGAGATAGCCCCGGTAGGCGCGCTCGTAGTATCCCATGGCCTCCTCCGGACGGCTGTCCTCTTCGGAAAGCCGGCCCAGGGTCATGAGGTCGGCTTCGATGGCGGGGCGCGCTTCCGTCTCCTTGTCGAGCGCAAGCGCCTGCTCGTAGCGGCCGCGGGCTTCGACTCGCCGGCCCCGCTTCTCCGACAGCGCGCCCAGGTTGCTGAGGTTGCTGGCCATGGCGCGCCGCTCGTTGAGTTCCGTGTTGATTGCCAGGGCCTGCTGGAAGTGCTGCTCCGCCTGGTCCAGCTCGCCGCGCGCCTGCTGAAGCAGGCCGAGGTTGTTGAGGACGACCGCCTCGCCCCGGCGATCCTTGATCTCGCGGGACAGGGCGAGCGCCTGGGAATAATGGCCGAGCGCCGCTGCATGATCGCCCATCAGGTGGGACGTCTGCCCGCGATAGCTGAGCCCCTCGACGGCAAGCGCCTGATCGCCGATCTCCACCGCGATGCCGTACGCCCGGCGATGGAAGTCAGCCGCCCTGGGATAGTCGCCCTGGAGCGCCGCGACCGCGCCCAGATCGTTCAGCGCGCCGGCAAGGCCGGAGCGGTCGTCCAGGCTTTCCGCCAGACGCCGTGCGTCGTCGAAGATCAGGCCGGCCTGCGCCGCATCCCCGCGCGCCAGTGCATGGTGCCCCTTATCGCGGAGATCCCGGACCTTCGAGGCCAGCGGGGGCAGCTCGGGACCTGCGGCGCCGCCGGCGCAGCCGCCCGTCAGGAGCGCAAGCGCCAGGACGACCGGCGCGATCCGTCTCATTCCCTGACCACCTCGTCGGCGCGCAAGCTCCTGGGCGCGGGCGCGGCCCGCTCCTCCGCCCGCGCGGCGCGCCCCCTGGCCGCGAACGCGGAGATCGGGAAGGTTTTCTTCGCGCCGGCCATGACCTCGTTCACATCATCCGCCGTCCCCTGCACCGACCGCACCAGCGGCGGCACGTCCCGATGGACCGTGCTCCGAAGATCGCCCGTGATCGCCTTCACATTGTCCACGGCCCCTTGAGCCGAATCGACGACCGCCGGCAACTTGGCAGTCGTGGTCTTCACGTCCTTCACCGCCTCGCCAACCCGATCCACGCTCCCGCGCACGCCAACCATGATGGCCGGGAGCTGCTCGGAGGCGGTCAGGGCGGCTTCGCGGATCGTCGCCGTGGTTTCCTTCACGTTCTCCAGCGCGGCGGGGATCCTGGTGGACGCCTCCCGCACATGGTCAAGCGTCTTGTTGCTTGTCTGAACCGCCTGGTGGACTCCATCGGTGATCGCCTCGACCTTGATGAGCATCCGCTTGGCGGTATCCACGAGCGGCTTGATTTCCTGCACCAGGTCCGCAACGTTGAAGGGCTCCTCCGCCTCGATGTGCCCGCCGTCCTCAATGATCACCTTGTCCTTATGGCCGACCGTGATCTCGACCTGCTGTTCTCCCACGAATCCACCGGCCTTGCCGACCTTGGCGATGGAGTTCTGCCGGATCTTGTCCTTGTACTTCTTCATGATTTCCAGGGTGACCCGGGCGTCGTTCTGCTCGGTGAACTCCACCTTGCTCACCTTGCCGATCTGAATGCCCAGGAGCACAACATGTTTGCCGGGCTTCAAGCCGTAGCCTTCGCTGAAGAGCGTGGTGATGTGGTAGCGATCCTCGAACAGGTTCTCGCTTTTGGCCACGAACACCAGCACCACGCCGAGGATCAGGATGGGAACAAACACGAACCATCCCACGATCTGATGAATACGGGCCTGCGAGAGACGGTGTGCGTAATGCATGGCTTTCTCCCTTGTCAGTTATTCCCGAAAAAGTCCTGGACCATCGGATCGTCCACGCGGGAGGCCTCGGCCGGCAGGCACACGGCCACCAGGCGGCCGTCCCGCATCAGCACGAGACGGTCCATCAGCGCGAAGAGACTGGTCGGGGCATTGACGCTGACGACGATCGTCAACCCCTTGTCCCGCCGGCACTTCTCGATGAGCCCCCGGAAGCGGACCAACTCCCCGGCATCCAGCCCAAAGAGCGCTTCGTCCACGCAGAGGAGCTCCGTATCCGGCACCAGCGCCCGTGCCAGCGCGACAAGGCGGGCCCCTCCCATCGTCAGGCCGGCCGGCAGGTGATCGTGAAATACGTCCACGCCGCACTCCGCAAGACACGCCATGACCCGTTCCCGGATCACCGACTCCGGGAGCTCGGTGTGATACCGCAACGGCACCGCGACATTGTCGTACACGCTCAGGTTGCTGATCAGCGCCGGCTTGGCGAAGACAAACCCCACCCGCCGGCGCAGATGGAGAATCTCCTCGTCCGACGCGGCGGCCGGATCAACGCCCAACACCCGGACCGACCCCGACGCCGGCGCCGCCAGCCCCGCGCAGAGCTTGAGTGCGAGCCCTTTGCCGGACCGGTTGGCCCCCACGAGGGCGACGGCTTCGCCGCCGTGGACCGTCAAGCTGAACTCCTCGACGTGCGCCAGGACGCCCTCGTTCGCCATCACCCGATCAAGTTCGATCACCGCCGTTCCCATCGTCCTCCTAGCGCACGTAGAACCCGACGGACACGAGGATGTCCAGCACCAG
>JAVHQA010000070.1:0-1066 GCA_036170875.1 Nitrospirales bacterium | reverse complement strand
ACGCCCTCGACCGTTTTCCTTCCGGTCCACGCAATCACAACGGGCGCAGCCTGCGGCTATCCCTTGGGCACGTTCTGTTTTTCCCAATCCGACAGGAACTTCTTGAGGCCGCTGTCGGTCAGCGGGTGCTGCACGAGCTGCTTGTACACGGCGAGCGGCATCGTGCAGATGTCGCCCCCGATCCTGGCGGCTTCGACGACGTGCTGCGGGTGCCGCACGCTGGCCACCAGCACCTTCGTCTTGTATTGATAATTGCGGTAGATGGTCACGATGTCCTGAATGAGCCCCATGCCGTGCTCGCTGATGTCATCCAGCCGCCCGACGAAGGGACTGACGCACCAGGCGTTGGCCTTCGCCGCCAGCAGGGCCTGGGTGGGCGAGAAGCACAGGGTGACGTTGACCTTGATCCCCTCGGAAGCCAGGGCCTTGCAGGCCTTCAGCCCTTCCGGGATCAGCGGGACCTTGACCACGATGTTCTTGTGAATCTTCGCGAGGTCCTTGCCTTCCTTGATCATCGCGTCGGCCTCGACGCTGACGACTTCCGCGCTGATCGGCCCGTCCACAATGGAGCAGATCTCCACGAGCAGGTCCTTGAAACTGCGTCCCTCCTTGGCGACCAGGGATGGGTTGGTCGTCACGCCGTCCAGCACGCCCCAGCTGGCCGCTTCTTTGATCTCTTTGGTGTTGCCGGTATCCAGGAAAATCAGCATGGTGCACCTCGGGTTTGCAGGATGATTTGTGGTATTCTAGGAGAACGCTTCGGTCATTGCAAACACGATCATGAGGTCATCTATGGCACGGTTTGCCCTTGTCCTGGGAGTCTTGATGCTGACGGTCGGGTGCGCGAGCAATCCCTACCTGGAACAGTCCCTCAAGCCGGCGGCCCAGCGCCACGAGGCGAAGGAATGGTTCGAGAAGGAATGGGGCAAGCCCTCCGGCGCCTCAACGCGCTTTTGGGGCGGCGAGAAGTGGACCTACTACCGGATTGCCGGCGGCACCTCGCGGGTGCTCGGCGGGATCAATCCCCACCAGTGCGAGATCGAGCTGTTCTTCGACAAGGACGGCA
>JAVHQA010000069.1:0-20793 GCA_036170875.1 Nitrospirales bacterium | reverse complement strand
CGAGGCGATTCGCCAGCGGCGCGTAAATCTCGAGCGTCTCCTGGGCGACCTTCTGCTGATGCGCCGGGCTCAGGTACTCCAGCGTGCGCATGTTGTGCAGGCGGTCCGCCAGCTTGATCAGGATGACCCGGATATCGTCGGCCATCGAGATCAGCATCTTGCGGAAGTTTTCGGCCTGCTTTTCCTCGTAGCTCTTGAAATGGATCTGGCCGATTTTTGTGACGCCGTCCACGAGGCGGGCCACGTCCTTGCCGAACACCTCCTCGATCTGCGCCTGCGTGCAGACCGTATCCTCGACCGTATCGTGGAGGAGCCCGGCCACGATGGCCGGCACGTCCAGCTTCAACGTCGCCAGGACCTCGGCCACGGCCAGCGGATGCCGCAGGTAGGGTTCGCCGGAGCGGCGGACCTGGCCTTCGTGCGCCCGGGCCGAAAAATCATACGCCTTCCGGATCACGTCCACCTGCGCGCCGGGATTGTAGCGTTGGACCTGTTCGATCAGGTCGTGGACGCTGGTGACAGTGGGGGTCGCCATGCTCACGCTCTAGCCGTTCACGCTGGCCCGCACGTCTTTGAGGCGGAGCTGGACCCGCTCCGTGCCGTTCCAGGCATTGATGTCGAGGGCGCAGGCGACGTCAATCGGTTCGGACGGGGACAGCCCGCGCGACTCCAATGTCCCCATCTTGAACCCGATCGCATCCAGCCGCAGGCCGCTCCGGCCCGTGACGGCCAGCTTGAGATGGTTCGCCCCGACGATTCTCGCCGACGCGACCCTGAGATTTCTCAGCACCAGCGTCGGTTCCGGATTCCCCGATCCGAACGGTCCCAATCGCCCCAATTCCAGGACGGCGGCCGGCGAAAACCCGCGCGGCTCCACCTCGGCATCGCAGAACAATCGGGGGTGCGAGGCCGGGCTGCTGAGCGGCCCTTTCAGGACTTCTGCAAGCTGCGCGCGGAATGCCGGGATTCGGTCCTCGCGAATCGTCAAGCCGGCGGCCGCCGCATGTCCTCCAAACGCCTCGAGCGAATCCCGGCATTGCGCGATCGCCTCATAGATGTTAACCCCGGCCACGGTGCGCGCCGACCCCTTCCCGATGCCGTTATCGTTGAGAGCGATCAGAATGGCGGGGCGATGAAACCGCTCCACGAGCCTGGACGCGACGATCCCGACAACGCCTTGATGCCAACCCCGTGATGCCAGCACGAGAGGGCCGCTCGGCGCCGCTTCGGCCGCCTGAACGGCCTCGGCAACGATCCCCGCTTCAACCAGCTGCCGCTCCTGGTTCAGCCGGTTGAGCAGGCCGGCCAGTTCAGCGGCCTCCCGATCGTCCTCCGTCACCAGCAACCGCACCGCGTCGGCAGCCTCCCCCAAGCGACCTGCCGCGTTGAGTCGGGGCGCCAGCGTAAACCCAACCGTCCCGACCCCGCATTCTCCCTCAATACCGGCCGCCGCCTTGAGCGCCCGAATGCCCGGCCGGACGCCCCGCGAGAGCAGGGCAAGACCCTGCCGAACCAGGGCCCGGTTTTCGTCCTGGAGCGGCGCGACATCGGCAATCGTCGCGAGCGCGACCAGATCCAGCGCGCGGTCCGGATCCGATTCCGATTCCGCCGATCCGTACTTTGCGCGATAGGCCGATGCGACCTTGTAGGCGAGCCCTCCGGAGCAGAGCCCCGTGAACGGGTAGCCCGAATCGGGCTTGCAGGGATTCAAGATCGCCAGGGCGGGAGGCAGGATTGTTTCCGGCACATGGTGATCCGTGACGATGACGTCCATCCCCAAAGACTGCGCCAGCGCAATCTCGTCAACCGAGGTGGTGCCGCAGTCAGCCGTGATCAGGACGGAGACACCGGACGCGGCGATTCGCCGGACGGCATCGGCGTTGAGCCCGTATCCTTCCTTGATGCGATTCGGAATGTAGAAGTCGGCGGCAAGGCCCTGTCCTTTTAAAAAGACCAGGTAGAGGCTGGTCGCGGAGGCCCCGTCCACATCGTAGTCCCCGTAGACGAGGACCCGCTCACGGCATTGAACGGCGCGGTGCAACCGGTCCACCGCCTGTTCCATGCCCGTCAACAGAAAGGGATCGCGAGCCGGCGACTCCACCCCGTCAAGAAACGCCCGGGCCGCCTCCGGCGTTCGGTGCCCCCTCGCCGCGAGAACGGCGGCGGTGAGATCCCGCAGGCCAAGCGCGCCGGCCAGCATCCGGCAGGCCCCCGGATCGGAAGGCCGAATCACCCATTCCCTGAGCACCGGAGCGGGCACGTTGCCTCCTCGTGAAAAACACGAATCACCGCATCAAACGCCTGTCAGATCATAGTCGAGGGCGGCACCCTTGTCAAACAGACGGAACTAAAAACGTAAGGGTAATATTCTAGTGAAGGACGAGCGTCAGGAGGCGGCCTTGGCGGGAAGCACTTTGAAGCGGATCGTGCCGATCGGATCCCTGTCCGAGATGCCGACCCCGGTGAAGATCTGCACCTTGTAGTCCCCCACCGGCCAGCCGGACGGGGGGCGCTTCAACGAGAGATAGCCCGACTCGTCCTCGGTCATCAGCAGCATGACGTCGGTTCCGAGGACGTGATTGGCCGGCACACCCTCCTCTTTTTCAACGACCCAGCGGCCATAGACCTTGAATTCGCTGTCGTGCTGATGCAGTTGAAAGACGACGAAGATCTCGGGAACGTCGGCGGAAAAGGTCTCGCTCGGCTTGACGGGAATGATTTGAAAGCTGCGGGCATTGCCCATGACCATCTCATGGCCATGCGCCGTGACGATCCGGGCAAACAGGCCTTCGGGATGCCGGTCTTCATAGCCAGGCTTCTCGCCGGGAGCGGATGGGAGAGACGCGGACTGGGAAAAGGACGGGAGGGGCAGAACGAAGAGGGCAACAACGAAGAAGAAGAGCGCTCTCACTCTCCCCCCTTTTGCACGTAATTCTTGATGAACTCTTCGGCGTTCTCTTCCAGCACGTCGTCGATCTCGTCCATCACCTTATCCATATCTTCCTTGAGTTTCTTACCGGTTTCGACGACCTTCGCGCTCGCCTTGGCGTCATCCTTGGGCTGCGCGCCTCCCCGCTTGGCGTCCGACTTCTTCTCCTGCTTCTCCATAACGGCCCTCCTTCACCCCGTCGCGCCGGACGATGCGGGTGGGCGCCTTCCCGCGCAACTAAAATTCAGCATACCCCGCGCCGGAAAGATACGTCAAGGCCGCGCGCGGAGAACTAGATGATCAACGACGCAATCAGCAATGCGACGATGTTGATGACCTTGATCATCGGATTGATGGCCGGACCCGCCGTATCCTTGTATGGATCGCCGACCGTATCGCCGGTGACGGCGGCTTTATGCGTCTCGCTCCCCTTCTTGCCCTGCTCCTCAATGTACTTTTTGGCGTTGTCCCACGCCCCGCCGCCGCTGGTCATGGAGATGGCGACGAAGAGGCCCGTGACGATCGTGCCGACCAGCACGCCCCCGAGCACTTTGGGCCCGAGGACAAACCCGATCAGGATGGGCGACAGGACCGGGATCATTCCAGGGACCATCATCTTTTGGATGGCGGCCTTCGTGACGATGTCCACACAGGTGCCATACTCCGGCTTGCCCGTCCCTTCCATGATACCCTTGATCTCACGGAACTGCCGCCGGACCTCGGAGACGATCTCGCCGGCCGCCTCGCCGACAGCCTTCATGCACATGGATGCGAACAGAAACGGCAGCATCCCGCCGAGCAGGAGCCCGACGATGACCTGCGGATCGGAGAGATCAAACCCGCCGGCGTTCTTCCCCCCAGCTCCGACCGCGCGCGCGTATTCCGCAAAGAGAACAACCGCCGCCAGCCCGGCAGACCCGATCGCGTACCCCTTGGTGACCGCCTTGGTGGTATTGCCGACCGCATCCAGCGGATCCGTGATCCCCCGAACTTCCTTGTCCAGGTGCGCCATCTCGGCGATGCCTCCGGCGTTGTCCGTAATCGGCCCGAAGGCATCAATGGCGACCACGATACCGGCCATTGACAGCATGGACACGGCCGCGACGGCGACGCCATACAGGCCGGCCTTGTCCGCTCCACCGCAGATATAGTAACTCCCCAGGATCGCCGCGCCGATCACCACGACCGGCCACGCGGTCGCCTGCATGCCCACCGCCAGCCCCGCAATGATGTTCGTGGCATGGCCCGTCTCGCTGGCTTTGGCGATCTCCTGGACGGGGTTGAAACTCTTGGAGGTGTAGTAGTCGGTGATGAACACCAGCGCAATCGTGACCGCCAGGCCGACCAGAGCACAGCCGTAGTACGCCGCGCCGCTCACGCCGCCGACTCCGCCCATGAGCCATGTCGTGGCCGGGTAGAACGCCACCGCGGCCACGCCGCCGGCCCAGAACAGGCCTTTGTAGAGGGCTCCCATGATGCTGCCGCCCTCGCTCACCTTCACGAACCAGATGCCGACGATCGTGGCAAAGATCGTGATCCCACCCAGCAACAAGGGATACAGCAGCGAGGCCGTGACGGCCTGCTCGCCGGCGCCTTTGAACAGTGTAAAACCGAGCACCATCGCCGCCACCGTCGTGACGGCGTAGGTCTCGAACAGATCGGCGGCCATGCCGGCGCAATCGCCGACATTATCGCCGACATTATCAGCAATCACGGCGGGATTCCGCGGGTCGTCTTCCGGAATGCCCGCCTCGACCTTGCCAACCAAGTCGGCGCCCACATCGGCCGCCTTGGTGAAGATCCCGCCCCCGACGCGCGCAAAGACCGAAATGAGGCTTCCCCCGAAACCAAGCGAGAGCAGCGCGTGCACGGCCTTCTCGTTGCCGGCCAGCGTGGACGCGACGTAATAGAACACGGCGACGGCGAGCAGCCCCAGGCCTATCAGGAGCAGGCCCGTCACCGCCCCGCCTTTGAACGCCACCTGTAGGGCCGCATTGAGGCCGCTGTGCGCCGCCTGCGCGGTGCGGACGTTCGCGCGGACAGCAACCTTCATACCGACGTACCCGGCCGACGCAGAGGTCGCCGCGCCGATGAGAAAGCCGACCGCCGTCAGCAGCCCGAACTTCTCGGACCAGAGACCGGCCCCCCACAGGATCACGAAGATCCCCGCGGCCACGTAGGCCACCGTGGTGTATTGACGGTTCAGGTAGGCGTTGGCGCCCTCCTGGATGGCCCTGGCAATGGCCTTCATCTTGTCGGATCCCTCATCCAGCTTCAGGATCCACTGAATCAGGTACACGCCATAGGCGATTCCGACAAACGCCGCCACGACGGCAAACAGAACAATCCCCGCGCTACGATCCATGCAAAGAGTCTCCTTCTAGGTGTCGATGGTAGTATCTGGAAAACAAAATGGCGGCTCATTGTAGCGAGCCGCCATGCAATATTCAAGCAATCAGCTCCGCCGGTCAAGCAAGATCACCACGGTGTTCCCCTTGCCTGGGGAGAACACGGCTGATATAGTCCGGGTCGTGGAACAGCAGTACATCGTGGTGGATCAGAAGACGTTCGCCAGGGAGGATCTGGTGCTGGACAACCACGTGTATAAGAACTGCCAGATGGACAAGTGCCGGATTTACTACAGCGGCGGGCCCTTCGAGTTGATCGACACGCACATCACGGAATCTGAACTGATTCTGAACCAGCCCGCGAGAAACATTTACGCCGCCATTCAGATCTTCCGTACCAAGTCGCCCGGCTCGACCATCACGTTCGAATAACCCGGCCCCGGACGGAGCACTAGGGGCAGGGCAGCTTCTTGAGCTTCCCCTCCGCCACCTTGGTATTGCCACACCGTTTCGTGATCTCCGAGGGTTTGAAGACCGGGTCCGTGAAACCCTTCATCGTGAACGACGCGACGCGCTTGGCGAACGCCTCCGGCCACAACTCGCCGGGGGTGGCATAGTGGAGTGAAATCTCCACGTCGAAAGACGGCGTGCCCTCGGGCGTCTGAAACGCGAAGCTCTCCACACGTGTCTCCTCCGCCTTGAGGGTGGTGTCCTCGATCAGCTTGACCGCGTCATGGTCCATCAGCGTCTTGTTGCCTTTCGCATCGGCGAAGGTTCGTCCATAAGCCCGCTTCTCCTTGAACACCTCTTTCAAGTTCAGTCCGCGAATGCTGACTTGGAGATACACCTGGTTCCAGATCGGATGCGTCGTGGGCACATTATGGGGGACGAGGTTCTTCACCTTCACGATCAATTTAGTCTTGGCCCCCTGGACCTCGGTTTCGTAGTCCAGATCAAAGGCCTGTTTGCGAAGCGCCGGGGACTTGCCGTTGAACTCGTGCCCCGCGATGTCGCGCTTCTTCTCCTCATTCGCCGACGAGTCGAACCCCTGCGGCATATGACAGGTCTGGCAGGTCTTGCCCTCCTTGGCCGCCTTGCTGCCTTTCCAATTGCCGACGGCCTCGGCCGCCTGGACGCCGGGCGGGGCAATGGTATGACAGCCCAGACAGAGGTCTGACTTTTTGAAGATCTCCACGAACTGTGAATCGTGCGCTTTGTTCTCGATAAAATCCTTGTAGCCGCCGAAGACGGTCCGGCCCGGTTCCAATTTAATAGAGGGATGCCCCTTGACGTTCGGAGCCACGGCCTTGATGAGATGGCACTGAATGCAGCCGACGCCCTCGAACGTCGGGTCTCCGGAGATGATCTGCTTGACCATGGAATCGGCAAGGTCCGGGAACACCACGGCTTGAGGCGCATGGCAGTTGAGACAGTAGCGCTTGTCCTTCCCTTTGTTCGTGTAATCCTCCAGCATGGCCCGGAAGGTCGGGGTCACAATGGCCCTGGCCACGATGGACTCTTCATATTCCTCGGAGGCCCGGATGTGGCATTTCTTGCACTTGGACGAAGAGGGAAAGACCTTCTCGGGGGTCAGCGGCCCGCTTTCCTCCTTGGCGGCATACGTGCTCTGCAACCATCCCACGCCGAGAACCAGGCCCAGGACGGCGAAACCGATCATGAGCGCCTTTACGTGCCGAGCTGTCCATCCCATAGCGTTCGCGTGCTCCCAATCTCGCGATGTCATGCCACGGAAGGTGGGGTGGCTTAGAGGGTTTTCGTCCTAAACGTCAGTACGCGGGGCTCGGCGTAATCGGCAAGGAGGCGCTTCATGCGCTCCCGTTCCGCATCCGTCTGGAGCGTCTTCAAGTACCCGTCCAGCAGCGCAGGAGCAGGCTTGGGAATGAGGGCGTACGTCAGCACCGCGTCGATTTGCAAACCTTCGCCGTCTTCACTCAGCGCCAACTCAAACGGCACTCGGGTGGTCGTGCCCCCTTTGATGAGAACGTCTCCCAGCGGCTGATCCATCAACTGCTCGTACGGGGTCCCAAAGGTCTTCTGCATGGAGCCCAGCAGATGGCCTTTTTTATCCTTCACGGACACCGTGAGGAAAAACTGCTTGAGCACGGGATCGCCGTCGGGGAAATTATGCGGGACGGCCCCGTTCATGACGGCCACCTGCCCGGCCACGCGCGTGCCGGACTTTTTAGCATCCACCTCGATACGCGGCATCCACTCAGCCTGCAAGTTCCGGTTCTTCAGCATCAACCCGGGGATCACGATGCCGCGGAAGTAATGCCGGCCGATCGGGCGAGTCATGGCGCCCCGCTTGGACGTCGAGCTTCCCGTTGACTGCTCCATGTGGCAGGACTGGCAGACGGCCCCCTCCAGAATCTCGCTGTCGATGGTCGCGCTCCGCGCATCCCGAACCTTCTCAAAATGACAGGACGCGCAGAAATTGGCGCCCTTGTAAAGCGCGGACTGGAGCGACGCATGCACCATGTTGTCTTCCGGATCTTTGAACGGCCCGTACATGGTTTTGCTGGCCGCCAGCTGGAAGGACGGGATCTTCTTGGGATCATCCGCCAGCTTTTCGACCAGATGGCAGGACGCACAGCTGATGCCTTCGACGGTCACCTTGCCGGCCATCACCTGGTCAATAATCCGATCCGTGTGCTGCGGAAAGAGCGTCACGGCCGGGGCATGGCAGGACAGGCACTGCTGTTTCTTGGCGGCGCTGGGGTTGGTCTGCAGCCAGACCCCCATCACGGACCGGAAGATGGGCGACGGCAGGGCCGTCCCGTGCAGCAGGGCCGCATCCACACGCCCCATCAGCTTGAGATCCATCGTCATCTCGCGGAGCCCCAGCATTTCCTCGTAATGCCGGTCGTGGCACTGGCGGCAGACCTCCGAGCGGACAAATACGCCTTCGATCTCTTCGATCCACGGTTCCTTCTGGGCCTTCCTATCCTGCCCGACGCCTTCCTGAAACACTGCGGCGCCCAACCCGACCAGGAAAAATACCGCAAGACCTGCAGCCAGCGCTCCCCGCTTCATGCCCGCTCTCCGTATCCCATTGAATGCATCCACCCCAATCCTAATCCGTCAACTTCGGCACGAAATGAAAATTCATCTGCTGCCCGATGCCCTGGTTCTCAGGACTGGTCGGCTCCCACGTGCCGACCGTGAAGTTGCCTTCTTTCAGGACCTCGGCCAGTATCCGCCCAAAATCGTCCAGGTTCTTGACCGGCTTCTTGTTGATCTCGGTGATGACCGCCCCGACCTTGATGCCGGCTCTTTCCGCAAGGCTGTCGCCTATGATCTCGAAGACCGCGACCCCTTCAGCCGACCGCAGATTCAACTCCTTGCGGATGTCCTCGGTCACCGGCCCAACGATGAGTCCGAACTCCTCGGCCATGGCGATGACGTCTTTGTTCCTCTTGTCCCCGGATTTATCCGCGGACACGGCGGCGCTTTTCTTGTCGGGCGATGGGTCCGCCGATGCCAGTGCAGCCCCGGCCAGCAAGACCAGCATCCCGGCGCCCACTATTCCGATGACGCGCATGCGCACGCTATCCCTGCTTGGCCTCTGGCGGAATCGGATCGAGCATCAACTGGAGCCACGGCGCGATGGCCTTCTGACCATTGCGCTCCTTGTTCTCGCCATTCCAGACCGCAAATGCGATCGTCTGCATGCGGCCCGGCCCGAATGTCGCATCGTTGTCCGGGTCCCGCGTTTCCATGGGCCGCTTGAAGACCACCCGCCAGCGCCCCTGTTCCCAGAGCGCATTCCCCTGGACGGTCCCCTGTCCACGCTTGCTCGTCAGCGTGCTGAAGCCCCCTCCCAGAAGATCCTCGACCGACGAGGCCCTCCGGGGAATCACCTCGAAGCGCCGCACTTCGCCTTCAGCGCTTTTCGCTTTCCGCTCGGCTTCGCTGGCCTTCCGCCGCTCGATATCAGTCTGCCAGTCGGCCTTCCAATGCCAGATGTTGAGGTAGTGATCCAATTGCCCCATGCAGAAAAATGCCGGTGCGTCGCCCAGCGGGAACGCCATCGCCGCGCCATCCCGGAAGGTGCCGGGTGTCAGGCGATCATTTTTCGTCGGATCCTGCCACTCCAATAGGAACACCAATTCCGTCCCATTGTGGAGGGACCGGACCGTCAGGCCTTTGGTGGTCGGATCAGGAAGGGTCGGCCGCGTGACGATCTGGCCGCTGAGGGGAAGCACCATCGGAGTCGCCTTCTCCCATTCCGGTGATTTGGGATCGAAGGGAAGCTCGCCGGAAAGGTACGAGGCGCGGATATACAGGCCCTGCGAGCTGACGATTTGCACGCCCAGGCCATACGACCCAAGGACAAGAAGGAAGGCTGCCGCGAGCAGAATCCGCGCGCGCTGACGCGTCACGGCTGCGGGAGACAACCAGCCCATACTCACCTCCACCTTTCGCATTCATAGGGCCTCCCTCGATGGGAGGACGGGCTAAGACAATTTCAAACGGCGTATCTTGTTCTCGCCCCGCTCGCAGATATACAGGAACCCAGCGGCATCCAGCGCCAGGCCGGCCGGAGAGTTCACCACCGCCTCAACGGCCACGCGGCCGTCCCCGTGCTTAATCATCTCCTTGTCCACGGCCTTCACGAACTTGGCCATCCCGCAGCCGCCCATCGCGCCAGAGTCCTTGTACCCGCTCTCGCCGATCCCCGCGACCGTCGTAATGATCCCTGTGCCCGCTTCCACGCGCCGAACGCGGTGGTTCATCGCATCGGCGATGTACAGATGCCCGGACGGATCAATAAGGACCGCTTCCGGAGCGTTGAGCATGGCCTTCGTGGCCGGCTTGCCGTCCCCGTCGTAGCCGTAGAAGCAGGACCCCGCGACCGTGGTGACGACCCCCGTCTTCATGTCGATCTTCCTGATCCGGTTGCTGCCCTTGTCCGCCACATAGACATCGTCATTCGCGTCAACCGTGATGGCGACCGGATCGTGGAACCGCACGTCAGACCCGGACTTCCCATCATCCATGTACACGCTCATGTCCATCCCATCCGGGGAGCACTCCGGGCGCAGCCACCCATGGTCGTCGCTGAAATCGATCCCGATGGCGTCACCTGAAAGAACCACCAGGTTTTTGGCGATGAGCGGGCTGTCCCGATCGTCATCCTCTTTCGTCCACGTTCCGGCGAGCGATGCAATCCGCGTGGTCTCCGGGTCGTACATCCGGATGCGATGGGCCTGGGCATCCACGATGAACATCCGGTCCCGGGAGTCGAATGCGATCGCGCTCGGATAGGTGAGATTGACCTCAAGCGCCGGCCCGTCGCCGTTGAACCCGAACTCGCCGGTGCCCACGACCGTGTCGATAATGCCGGTCTTCATCGCAACCCGTCTGATCCGACTGCTCCCGGAATCGCAGATATAGAGGTCGCCTTGGGAATCAAACGCCACGCCCAGCGGCAGGTAGAGCCCCGCCTCGGCGGCAGGACCGCCGTCCCCGCTGTAGCAGGTCTCGCCGATGCCGGCCACATGGCCGATGACGCCTGTCGCAAGCTCAACCCGGCGCACGCGGTCGGACCCGGACTCGGCAAAGTAGAGGTACGTCCCTGCAGGATCGACGGCCACGCTCACCGGGAGCGGCATGCCCGCCTTCGTGGCGATCTTCCCGTCACCCGTGCTACGGGATTTTCCGTTGCCCGCAAAGGTTTCGATGATACCGGCGGTAATGACACTGCTTTCCATGGCACTCACCTCAGTTCGATCTTTGCGCTCATACCTTCGGCGGTTCAGAAGACGCAGCCGGAGGCGGGGCCGGCGTCCCCGCCGGCGGGACGGCCTGCACGGATGCTGCCGCATCCGGCGCAGGCGGCATGCCCGGTTGCTGTTGGGCTTGGGCCTCCAGTTCGATCGCGTCCGCCTCGTGGACCGACTTTTTGAAACCCTTGATCGCCTTCCCCAACCCTTCCCCAAGCTGTGGCAACTTCCCGGCCCCGAAGATGATCAGCACAATGAACAGAATCAGCACCAGTTCGGTAATACCCATGCTTCCAAACATATTGCGCGCTCCCTGTTAGATTGACCCGTCTACTTGTCCTTGGGTTCCGCAGGCCGGCGCGAGGCAAACCGCTGTTTGAGCCGTTCGCGCGTCTGGTCAGCCTCGGTGAACCGCTTGATCTTCTCATATGTGCTGATCAAATTATAGTAGGCCAGCGGCTCATCCGGATTATGCTCGACCGCCGCCTCCAGCACGCCGATGGCCTCCTCGGGCTTTCGGAGATTCATGTAGACCTCCATCAACGCAAAAGCCGTTTCAAGATTGTGCGGGTCGAGTTCGAGCACCCGACGGTACGCGGCGATCGCGTTATCAATCGTGTGGAGGTCGGAGATATGCCGCAGATCCAGTTTTTCGTAGACCTTCGCCAACTGAAACCAGGCGAGCGGGTCATCGGGGGTGATGTCGACAAGCCGCTCAAACAACGGCATGGCTTCCATGAACTCGTTCCGATCAAACAGGGCCCGCCCCAGATTGAACAGCGCCAACACGTCCTGGGGGTGTATCTCCAGGGCCTTCCGGAACTGGGTGATGGCTTCGTCCATATCGCCTTTGGTGGCCTGGATGGTGCCGCGGTTCGCATAGTACATCGCCAGTGAGTTGTCCATCTGCTTGCGGATGGATTCCGCCATCTCGATGGCCTTCGACACGTTGTCGAGCGCCTCATCCAGCATGCCTTTGGCGAAATAGACCTCGCCGAGCCGGCACTGCGCTTGAAAATCATCCGGGTCGTCCGCGAGCAGCTTCTTGAGCTCGCCGATCTCATCATCGAGATTCAGCGGCGCGGTCACGGCCTGCTCGGCGGCTTTGCCCTCCTGGGGCACGTCTCTGTCGGTTCCAGCATCCATGTCCGTTCCTTCTCCTCAATACTACCCCGGCAGCGTCAGGATACGCCTGACGCTGCCGCCGTGGGGCGATCCGGCGACTCCACTGGGAACAGCCGGCCGACCGATTCCCGGGCGTCGATCCGCCCGTCGTTCACGATCAGCAGCAGTCCCGCCACCACGAAGAGGGTCAGATGGGACAATTGCAGCGCGTAGCCCGCAATGAACATCAGGGCCAGCCCATAGCCGGCGCGGCGGCCCATGCTGACCTGCTTGATGACCGCGTACGACCAGAACAGCAGGCCGGCCAGATACAGCGCGAACGGCAGATAGAAGGTGTACCCCATGCCCATCTGGAAGATCCAGCCAATGCCCTGGCTTGCCTGGCGAATGTGTTGGGCCATCGCCGGGTCGAAGATTTCGATGACGCCGTCCATGAGCAGCAGGCCCAGAAAAAGGCCGGCCCACGTCGCGACGAATTGGATCGTCCGCCGTTGCTGCTGCTTGTTCTTGGAGCGGAATGTGAACCCCGAGTACACCGCGAACACCAGCGCCGTCGCCACCACCATCAGGGCTTCGCCGAGGCGGCTGATCTCATGGACCAGCGGCGGCGACGTCGCCACCCCCAGCCACCCGTAAGTCGTGGTCGAGATCTGGTAATAGAGCCAGCTCGACACGCCCGCGCCGTAGCAGAGCGCCATCGCGCGTGCCGTCGCGGCGGGATTGCCGCGGCAATATTGGATCACGAGCGTCCAAATCAACGCGAGCGTCAGGACATTGTACGCGACCGACCCCGGCATACCGGGAGGAAACAGGAGGAAGACCACGGTCAGCGCGAGCAACAACGAGCCCAATGCCACCACGGCATGGTCCCACGGGCGGGCGAGCAGCCCGTTCACTTTGTAAAAAAGAAACGTGAACAGCACCAGAAAAACGAGGATCGCCGAAAAGTTCATGAGCGCGAACCCGATCGCCGACGCGCCCCGCAGGAAATATTCGACGGCCACGTATTCCTGCGCCACCTTGGAGAGATGCATCCCGAGCCGCGAGATGAGGCGATAGAAAACCAGCTCACACAACCCGGCGAGCAGCAGCGCTTTCAGGACGTATTCCAACAGCAGGCTGCCGGTTTCCTGGCCAACTCGACCTTTCTGGGCCCGGGGGGACTCGGTCATCGTCAGCCTGCCGCGACCGGATGCGTCTTCGCGCGGGCAATGAACAGCAGCCCGTCCGCCATCGAATAATTGAACGGCAACTCACACACGACTTCGCTGATCTTCTCATACACCTGTTGATAGACCCGTTCCGCCTCCTCCGGCGTCATCCCTTCCGTCACCTCATAGAAATAGCCGAGGCTGAGGTCTTCGGAGGACGGGCGCATGATGCGCCGGATGCCATAGCTCGCCGGATCACTCATGATGGGCGCCTCTTTTTCCAGGTCAAACAGGCACGGCTGGCAGGAAAAGCCGTAGGACGAATTCAGCCGGGTATGCCCGACCACGAAATTCGACGTCTCCAGCGCCTCGGCTTCCGTCTCGGTGGGAAACCCGACCAGGACATAGCAGTGGACCGCGATGTCGAGATCCAGACAGTCATCCACAATCCGGTTGACGTGCTCGCGCTTGATCCCCTTCTTCATGAAATCCATCACCCGCTGGTTGTAGGATTCCAGCCCATACACGATCTTCAGGCACCCCGCGTCCCGCATCAACTTGAGGAGATCCCGCGTCAGGTTCTTCTCGAAGCGCATCTCGCAGGTCCACTGGGCATTGACGCCGGACTCGATGAGCTGGCTGCACAGGCGCTTGGTCGGCGACAGCGCGAAGCATTCGTCGGTAAAGAAGAAGAAGGGCGTCTGGGATCGCTCCATGAGCATCGTGACATCGTCCACCACCTTTTCCGGCGACCGTTGCCGGAAGTTCTGGTGGTCCAGCGTCAGAGCGCAAAACGCGCAGTCCTTGTAATAACAACCGCGGGAGAACTGGATGGGCAGGACCGACTGCGGCGCGAGGTACTGGCGGAAGGGGAACCCGTCAAAATTCGGCGTCGCCAGCGCGTTGATGTTCTCTGAAAAAAACGGCTGGTTCACGATGATCTTGCCGTTCTGCCGGTAGAGCAGATTCGGCACCTTGCTGTAATCACGCGTCCCCTCCAACTGGTGGATCAGTTCCAGCAGGGCCGTCTCGCCTTCAAACACCACGAAATCATCGGCAAACTGGAACATCGCATCCGCCCGCCGCAGATTGTCCACCAGCCGGGTGAAGATGCTGCCGCCGATCGTCAGATGGACATCGGGGTTGGCCTGCTTGATCAGCCGGCAGAGGGTGAGGCCCGGCAGGATCTGCGACGTCGCCGTGATGGAGACGCCGACGAGGTCGGGAGCCTGCCCCAGGATGTCCGGAACCAGTTTATCGCGGAAGATTTCCAGATACGGATTTTCCTGCTCGTCCGCCACCGCCTTCAGGATTTCCTTCGACGAGTAGATGGAATACCGCCACTGATTGTCGACCACCGAGATCCGCGTCGGAAAATACAAGGTGGAGATGAAGGCGAGCCAGCGATCAATGAGAAACAGGCTTTCCCGATACTTCTCCAGATCGTAGAACTCCTCGGAGCGCAGGATGCGCTTGGCATCTTCGATCCGGTCGTAGAGCGGCGGAAACCAGTCGAGGGCCTCTTTCATGCGGGCAAGGTGTTCCTGGCTGGAAGCACCGGTTTCCCCTTGCGTGCCAAGCCGCTCCAGAGTCCTGACCTTGTCCTGCATCCGCTCATAAGTCTCACGGCCGGATGGCTGGCTCAGAAAACCGTCGAGGACCTCAATGCCGAGGTCGCGCTGCACGACGTTGGTGACGCCCGCCTGCTTGAGAAACCCTGTCAACGACGGGAGACTAAGGTACGGCTGGGAAGGATGCCACGTCGGGGGAAACAGCAAAACCGTTTTCATGAAAGGAGCCTCGCTCCGGCAAATCGAGTGCAAATGACAAGCCGCGAACCATCTTGAGGGGGTGCCCTCCAGCTCCCCGCGCCCTTCAGATTTTATACACCCTGCGTGCGATGAAATGCAACTGCATCCGCCGCCCTAGCGGTCGCGTTGCCTGGGTCATTTCCTGGTCCGGACCTCACCCCAAATGGGCATAAAAAAGCCCCGGGGACGAACCTCACCCCCGGGGCTTTTTCTTGTTCGCTTACCTTACGGGATCTGCAGGCTGAACCAGGTGGAAATCCCCTTCATGCCGTCACGTTCCACATTCTGACCGTCCCATACGGCAAAGGCCACAGGAACCGACGCGCCACCCTTGAACTGCACGTCGTTGGGGTCCGAGGTCGTCAGCGCACGCTTGTACACCACGCGCCACGTTGGACCATTGCAACAGCCGCCCTTGAGCGAACCTGAATGCTCCCACACGCCGTTCCCGACCACATCCTGGTGGGCCTGAGTCGTCAGGGTGCTGAACCCGTTCGCATTGAGATCCTCGACCGACCCGATCCGCATCTCAGGATCGGACAGGATGTTGCCCGACCAGATGCCGGTGTTGAACGGCCCGAGGCTCCGCCCAATGCGATCCAGATAGGTCACGCCGCCGGCCGGCTCTTCGTAGTAGTAGTCCCAGAAAATGGCGGGATATTCATTGTCCACATCCCAGATTCCGGCACTGTCCTTGCCGAGGTCCTTCTGCCATTCAGCATTCCACCGCCAGATATTGACCGTGCCGCCGGATTGGCCCATGCACTGGAACGGCGGGGCTCCGCTGGTATTCACCGGAAATTGAATGGCCGCCTGGTCACGGAAGTGTTGAGGCCCGATGGTCGTGTCGTTCTTGGACTGATCGCCCCAATCCAGGCGAATCCCGACATCCTTCCCGTTCGTGATCGCCTTCACGAAGACCGACTTGACGGCGATGTTGGGATGCATCGGTGTGGTAATCGTCTGTCCGCTGAGCGGCACGACGACGCCTGGGACGTTCTCCCAAAGCGGATTAGCCCCATCCATTGGAATCGCGCCCTTGATCGTCTTGGCCTGAATGGCGACCGGCTGGCTGACAGCCAAGGGAACCTGTCCCAGCGTCAGGACCACGCCTACGACGAGGGCGCTCAAGAGCACCCCCCATACGACGGCCCTGTTCCTCGTGTGAATGATTTCCATAGCGATAGCCCCTCCTCTCTAAAAAATTAACCTTAAAACGCCCTGTACGCTAAGATCAAACACTCCATACAAGTTCTTGCCTTCACCCTGGCCGGCTCTCCCTCTATGCATGACCGGCTTTCTGCGAATCTTCGCCCCCCTCGCTGCCCGTGCTTTCCATTTGAGAACGACCCCCAACTTCGTCCAGAAGCACGGTCAACTCGTTGCCAAGATCCTGTGCTCCGCATTCAAACGTTGCGCCTTCAGGGGGGTTGAACGTCGCCGGTTTGTAGTCGGTTTCCTTGTACGGCTGGGGCTTCACGCCAAGGTAGGCGCATTCGAACTTGAGATAGGCTTTGCAGAGTTCGCAGAGGTAGTGGAAGAAACCCCGCTGAGCCTTCTTGGACGCCATATCGGCAAACAGGGGCGCCCACCGTCCGACGTGATCGCGAACAAATTTCTTTTCCGCCTCCGTCACGATCTGGAGTTTCGCGTCCCCATCGTGGCACAACGCGTACGACTCTTTATAGGTCAGGAAATGGAGGAACTCAAACTCCACGCTGAGATGATCGAGCCGTTCATGGACGACCTCGGCCAACTCCAGCCCGAATGCCTTGTAATAGCCTGCAATAT
Source organism: Nitrospirales bacterium (assembly GCA_036170875.1). Lineage (GTDB taxonomy): Bacteria > Nitrospirota > Nitrospiria > Nitrospirales > NS-4 > SCTG01. Next base: position 3,891 of record JAVHQA010000069.1, on the reverse strand, counting down.
CACCCATGGTATGGGACTGTTGAAAGACATGCTCGTTGCCGAACAGGGTTTCGTATGGAGGGGCGTCCAGGCTGATCACGTTGGAGAACACCCGCCGGTGCTCGTCCTGCAGGTCGCTGAACTCCCAGGTTTTGAAGTTCTGCTCCTCCCACTCGCTGATCTTTTCAATGAGCCTTCTGATCTGAACTACCAACTCACGCACGGCGGGATCCGCTTTCGTCGCATCAAGACTTTTTTCCAGCGATTCGACGGCCGCGAACCCATCTTCCACAAATTCGCCGTCCTGCAGGTAGTTGTAGAATTCGTCTTCTTCGGGGAAGAGAAACCCCCAGGAAAGCAGCAGGTAGAACTTGCTGCGAGACAGGGCCAGTTCGACGACGGGAGCGTCGGCCAACCCCATCTTCCCTGTCGGATTGCCAGAAACTGCCTGTATTGCCATTGCTCATCGCCTCCTTAGCTTTGAGCCCGGTAAGAATATGAAAACGCGACTAGATTGTCAAGGGCTTTTTGTAGCCTCCAAACGACCCGAAATTGCCTTGATCGCGATGCGGTCATTCACCCCCGAACACACCTGTTCACAGACCCCGCACCCCACACATTTTTCCTGATCGACGACTGGATAAGCGTCGATAAAATCAACTGAAAGCGCTCCAACCGGACATTTGGCCAGGCAAAACCGGCACCCCTGGTCACCCATGCAATCGGCTCGGCTGACGACGGCCATTCCCATGCGAACTTCGGTCCGGTCCTCCACTGGAAGAAGCGCCTCCGTCTCGCAGGCTGCGATGCAGGGGAAGTCGTCGCAGAGGTAGCACGCGGATTCATTGGCAAAGAGAACCGGGTAGCCGTTCGCCTGGTCCTTCTTGATGCTCCCGTACGGGCAGGCAGGAAGGCAATCCCCGCATTTCGTACAGCGGTCGAGAAAAAGCTCCTCTTCGACGGCGCCGGGAGGCCTGAGCCAATCCACCCTGGCTTTGATTGGAGACGCCGTGGGGACGACCTTGACCGGGGCATCCTTCTGCTGCTCATAGTATTCATAGACGGTCTTGCCGACCGACAGCACGGACTGCTTGAGAAACTCCCGCCGTTCCTTGTCGAACTCTTCCGCCATCGCGCTCGCTAATCTCCGTGGACGCCGGCGGCCCGCAGCTTGTACACCTCGATGCACCGGTCACACCCACCGTATTCAGGATCCCATCCCGGGTGGTTTTCACGGATGAAGTCCAGGACTTCCGGCTCCACGTCCTGCTCGAGATTTTCCACCCAATTATAAGTGGGAAATCCGCAGAGCGGACAGGGGAAGCCCGGCATGAGCATGACTTTCTTGCGTTCCGGAACCTCGGCTCCTTCGACTTCGATCGCCCGGTCGATCACCTTGAGCGTATCCGTTGCCAGCTCGATCAGCTCGGGATGGGTAAAGAATTCGGTCGCCCACAGCCCTTCAAAAACGGCTACGAGCTGCTTCCCTGGAATTTTCCGGTACCATGTGGAGAATTCCCGAAAGCGCTGTTCCTTGGAGAATACCGGCTCTTTGCCCCACAGCCCCAGCCGGTTGTCGATCCAGAGACACCAGAGGACCCGGTACCGGGCCAGAATGAGGCTTTCTTCGCCGGGCGTGTTCCCGACCTTGATGTCCGGGTCGTAGAGAAAGGCCGGATCGAGCATGTCCTTGATATGGATCAGCTCGTGACGGCAATACCGGGCCAACGCCGGGTCATAGAACCGCCGGGGCAGGAGCTTGATACCAACGCCCTTCTGTCCCTTGGCCTCGAACGTCTTGGCCAGATCCTCTTCGACGGTGCCCCACTTCCGCAGAACGTCGACCGATTCCTGGTCCTCTTTGAGCACGCCCCTGACCAGGACGATCCCGATTCGCGCCCGCAGGTCCGGAAATTCATTGAACGCCTGATCGATGATGTCGGCAAACCCCCAGTGCCCGAACAGATACTGGTACAGCTTCTGAAACTCCGGCTCCCGGTCGTCCAGGGGGAAGTTCTCGTAGATGGGATCGGCCATCTCATGGAATTCCTTGTAGAAGGTCGGATCGCCTTCCCGTTCAGTCTTCTCGAGGAACGCATCGACGACCTCCTGGATGAGGGCCGGCTGAAACCGCAACTCCATGACAGGCCTCCTTGACTTCCCTTTTTAGCGTCCGCTATAGTTTCAACGTATTGAAGAAGAACTCTTCATTATAGGGAGCAGTCCCGTTCTTTTGCAAGGCACGCAACCCTGACGTTTTACTGAGGACAATCTGATGGCCGACAGCGTAGCGGCACCCGGCATGCCCGGCGCCCCACCGATCAACATTGTGGATTGCCGCGCGCACTGGCGGGCAGGGGCCCGTGAGACACGAGTTTTTCGCGGGCACCACGATCCAGTCTGGGCCGTGGCGTATCACCCCGACGGTACGCTGGTGGCCAGCGGCAGCGTCGACCACTCGATCCGGATCTGGGAGGTCGAGACGGGCCGCATGGTCAGAATCCTGCGGGGCCATACCGACACCATTCGCTGCCTTGTCTTCTCGCCGGACGGGCACATGCTCGCCAGCGGCTCGACCGACCGGACGATCCGCCTCTGGAACCCCAAAACCGGCGAATTTATCCGGATGCTGTTCGGGCGCTATGACCACGCCATCCACTCCCTCTCGTTCTCACCCGACGGGCTCATGCTGGCGCGCGGGAACGAGAATCGGGACATCAAAATCTGGGAGGTCGGCACGGCCACGGAGCTCCTGTCGCTCCTGCCCCAGGACGACTATGACCGGCATTGGAACATTTTCACCGTGTTCTCCCCGAACGGCCTTCTCCTGGCCAGCGGGAACGACATCGGCGGCATGACCCTCTTCGAAGTCCTGCCCAGCGGCCAGGCGCTCTGTACACTCGCAGGGCACAAATCAGACCCCCAGGACGGCACGATCGAACGGCGCGGCCAATGGTTCGAAGAACAGGCCGGATGGGAGACGGCGTTTGAGAACTGGATCGGTGGTATCGCCTTCTCTCCGGATGGAGGCTCGCTGGTCAGCGGCAGCCGTGACACCACCATGAAGTACTGGGAGGTGCCGAGCGGGAAGCTCTTGCGGACCGTGAAAGCGCATTCCGGGTGGGTACGCGCCGTGATCTATTCTCCGGACGGCAAGGTCGTGGCCTCGTGCTCGGACGACACCACGATCAAATTGTGGGATGCCGTCACCGGCCGGCCGATCCGCACCATCAAGGGCCACAAGGAACCCGTGCGCGCGATTGCCTTTTCCCCGGACGGCCGCCGACTCGTTAGCGGCGGCGTCGACCGCACCGTCAGGCTCTGGGAAGGCGGCGAGATTCCGAAGGCCGTCTAGCTACGTTTGTCGGCTTTGCGGCTTCGTGTGTGTTTCTTCCGGCTTCTTGTAATCCCCAATAACGCCTTTCAGGGGACAGGCTGTGAACGCCGGGCATTTCTTGCAACCGACTGCCAGGGCGATGGGACAGAGCGTCATCTCGATTCTCCTTCTCGATCTGAAAACGGCCAACTGACCCGCATCACCGCTTCGGCTGCCTCTTATAATTGACAACCTGAGTCACGCGCCTCTGCTTCGAAAAGACGATCTCCACGATCGTCCCGTCTTCATAGGTATAGATCCAGAGCGTATCGGTTGACCGGGACGGCTTGCCCATCAATTGATGGACTTCCTTTTTGGTCATGCGGGGCGTGATTGAGAGGTATGCCTGGGACGGGTCCGGGGATTGCTCCGATGACTGCACCGCTGCACCGCGCTCAACCGCCTGAACAGGCGCAGGCCCGGGAAACAAAAACCCGAGTGCAAAGAAATGGACAAGGATCATTCGACGTCGCGTTGACCTGCCCCCAGTTGTTGTCCCACCGTCACCCGGCAGGCCAAGGCTATGCCACCCGTCC
>JAVHQA010000068.1:0-1001 GCA_036170875.1 Nitrospirales bacterium | reverse complement strand
TGGACGGCGAGATCGAGCACAAGGATTCGGTCGGCAACACGGGCATTATCTATCCCGGGCTGGCGCAGCGCATGAGCGCGGGGGCGGGGATCTGGCACTCGGAGATGAACCCGCGCGGCGATAAGGATGTGCACCTGATCCAGATGTGGGTGCTGCCGGACCAGGAACGGATCGCGCCCAGCTACGAGCAATTGGATATCAACGGCCAGCTCGATAAAGGCGGATTGGTTCCCATCGCCTCCGGGCGCGGGCACGATGCGGCGATCACGATCCGCCAGCGCGGGGCGGTGCTCTGGGGCGGGCGCCTGAAACCGGGCGAGTCGGTGCAGGCTCCCGATGCGCCATTTGTGCATGTGTTTGTGGCCAAAGGCGCGGCTGATCTGGAGGGCGCCGGCCGCCTGGCCGCCGGCGATGCGGTTCGCCTGACCGCAGCGGAAACGCGGCGCCTGACGGCCGATGCCGCGCAGGGGGCTGAGGTACTGATCTGGGAAATGAATTGAGGAGGGCGGATGATGGCAGTCCAAGTCTACGGATGTAACCACATCGTCATCGAGGTCACTGATGCCAAGAAGGCCGTCAAGTTCTACGCGGACGTGTTCGGTCTGAAAATGCTGCGTGGCGGTGAGGGGGCGGCCTGGTGCAAGCTCGGGGAGCATCAGTTTATGGCCATCTTCGAAGTGGAGAAGCTCCAGCCGGATCGAGTGAAGCACTTTGGTCTGATGGTTCGGGACGCGCAGCAGATCAAAGAGGTCCGACGGAAACTCACAAAGAAGTACAAGCTGAAGCTGCATCCGGGTTTCCGCTGCGACTTTCGCGACCCGTGGGGCAACCGCATCCAAGTCGGCGATCTTAGCGACGAGTCGCTGGTCTGGCTGCTTCCCTATCAGGAAGTGCAAGGGGCAGGCATTATCTTCACCAACAGGAAGGGATGAGTCTTGGGTAAACAAGGAGGGCATGACATGGGCACGACGAATTTACAGCAACGGCTTCAGGATCTGTTC
>JAVHQA010000067.1:0-4803 GCA_036170875.1 Nitrospirales bacterium | reverse complement strand
GGGTCCGGCTTCGTGTCTTGATCGGGCGGCTCCTGGGCGACAGGCCTGCCGCGTGGACGAACACCGGGCCGGCTCGGGTCGTAGCCGCAGTTGATGCAGATTTTTCCCGGCAACATGCCGATTCCGCAGAGTGGGCACGTCATCGCCGGCCTCCGTTCTACCTGACGCGTTGAGAGTCGGGGAGCGGCCGGACCCCGAGGTGATCGGCCAGGATGTACTTGTCCAGAAAGGCCAGGGTGCGCGTCCAGGCTTCCGCAGCCGCGTTGGCATTGTAGACGTCCGGTCTCGTGTCGTTGAAGAAGGCATGCGAGGTACCCGGGTATTTGTGGACCTCGCAGGGCACTTTCCTGTCAGCCAGCGTCTGTGCCAGTTGGTCCACCTCTTGTTGGGTGATCCAGTCGTCGTGCTCGGCTTGATGGTACAGCACGGGGCAATGCAGGGTGGACAGAGATGCAAGGGGAACTTTCCCGTAAAACGCCACGGCCGCCCGCAGTTGGCGCCTCGCGCAGGCGCAACTGAGCGCGTGGGACCCTCCCATGCAAAAGCCGAGGGCCGCGAACCGGTTCTTTTTCACGTACTCCTGGTAGTTCAAGTATTCACAGGCCGCACCGATGTCCTGCATCAGCTCGGGTATCTTCACCTTGCCCATGAGCTGGGCGGCGGTCTCGGGATCGCTCGTGACCGCCCCTCCGAACCGGCTGTACTGGTCAATGACGAGGGCCACGTAGCCGTGCTGGGCCAGCCGGAAGGCGAGGTCCTGGAAGTGGCTGTTGAGCCCCCACCACTCATGGAGGAGGATCACGGCGGGAAACGGGCCGCCTTTCTGCGGCCAGGCCTGGAATCCCCGGATGAACACCTGCTTCGCGGTTTTTGTCGGGGCGTAGGGGTCGGTGGCGACATCCAGGATATCGGGCATGCCGGCCGCGGGAATGCGGACCGCGGAGGAGCCGATATCCTTCCGGTCATATTTGGGCTGTGGAGGCGTCATGGCTTATTTCTTCGTGCTTCCGGCATCGATATTGATGAACGGCATGGCGCCGCTTCCACCGAGCACCTGCGGAAACTTCCCGTCCCATTTTTCGATCGCGCGAAGCTGGAGGATGATCGGGCTGATCGTCTCCTTCTGGATCCGCTGGGATTCGGCCTCGGCTTTCGCCTGCACGACTTTCTGCTGCCCTTCGATCCTGACCCGCTCCAGATCCCGCCCGGCCTTCAGGGCCAGCTGCTCGGCCGTCTGCTTGGACTCGATCGCCTCGTTGAAGATTTTCGAGAACTGGAAATCCGTGATGTTCAGCTCATCGAGCGAGATGTAAGAGATCATCAGCCGCTTATGCAGGGCGGTTTTGATCTCGTCCTTGACGAGCTGGCGCTTCGTGATCAACTCTTCGGCCGTGAACTCGGCGCAGACGGCCTTGACGATCTCCTGCACGGCGGGATCGATGATGCGCTTCTCGTAGTCCAGGCCGATCTCCTGGTAGATCTTGTTCACCTTGTCCGGAAACAGATGGAAGTTCAAAACGATCTCGGTCGCCACCGTCTGGAGGTCTTTGGAGGCGGCGGTGGCCCGGGTGTCCGATTTACGGATCCGGACGTCCATCTTGATGACCCGGTCGCGCACGGGAACAATGAAGGAGAACCCTTCGCCGAGAATCAGTTGATCCACGCCGTGGAACTGGTTGAAGACGACCCCACGCTCGCCGGCTCCCACCACGACAAAGGGGGAGAGAATCCAGAAGAGGAAAAGGATCGCCGCCACGATGACGAAGGGGCTCATCTTTTTCAGGCCGGGCACTTCGCTTAAAGGGTCGAATTCTTTGTTCAAGGCCATACTTGTCTCCGTTCCAGCCGAGTCCGGCTTATTCGCTGCTGCCCAGCATGTCGTCAATCAGAGGTCTGTTCCGGTCGTAGCAGTTGGGACAGACGCTGTCGAACACGGCATCGTGATCGGACGCGACGTTGCGCGCGTCCACAAGCTGTTCCGAAACAACCGTGTCATAACACGAATCGCACAGCTGAAACGGCCCTCGCATCAGGCTGATAGTGTGCACGGCGGTTGTCCGTCTGGCGTGAAAAATCAGGATTCGGCGACGATGTGCGTGTCGGTCTCTTCCACTCCATCAATGGTGTGGATTTTCGAAATGACGACATCGGACAGGGACTTCTCGTCCTTCACCTCGATGAAGCTGAAGACGTCCGGCTGGCCGAAGCAGGAGTGCACCTGCTGGACTCCGGGGAGCGCCTTCAGGGCCTTCACCACGTCCTTGGTTTTGCCCGCCTTGACCTTGATCAGGATATAGGCTTTGGTCGCCATGGGTTCCTCCCTACGCTACGTTGCACATTGTAAGTGCAAATTATAGCAGATCGCAGCGGTTGAAGAAAAGGGTCAGCGAAACGGCATGGCCTGCCGCTGCGCCTCGTAGATTCGGTGAATATCCTGGCCGGCCGAGCGGAGCCGGTCGCGCGTGTTCCAGTAGACGCGCGCCAGGAGATCGAGATCGGCCTGGCGCACGTTGAATTCCATCAGGCCGGCCCGGACTTCGGGCCTCTCCGACGGGGGGTGCGAGACGGCATGGGTGAGAATGGCTTCCAGGGCGCGCGAGGTGAGGCCACCCGTAATCGCAGGCTCGGCGCCGGGAGGGTGGCTTCGGTGCAGCGCGTCGGCGAACCACTTTCGGGTGGCCGGGTTCGCGCTTTTGGTCAGGGCCGCCTGCGTTTGAATCAGGGCATGGATCAGCGCGTTCGCCTCAGGGGAGGTCTCTGGGGGAAGCGTCCCGGCCTGCTCGAACACCCCCAGCAAGGCCATGGCGTGCCCCACCAGGGGGCGGCTGGACTCTCCGGCGGCGGGGACTGCGATGAGGAGCCACGCGAGGGCGAGTGCGGGGAGGCGGGACGTCATTTTTTAATTGTACCTTTTCCCTGCCGGCCGTGTCTCACCTTCAAGAAGCACGGGAGGCGGGATGTTAGCCAAGGTTCATAGTGTTGCCGTCAACGGGATGGATGCCCACGCTGTCGAGGTGGAAGTGGACCTGGCGATGGGTTTGCCTATGTTCACGGTGGTCGGGTTGCCGGACGCGACCGTCCGGGAAAGCCGTGACCGCGTGCGCTCGGCACTCCACAACAGCGGCTTCGGCTTTCCCCAGCGGAAGATCACCGTCAATCTGGCTCCGGCCAATCTGCGCAAGGAAGGCGCCGGATTCGACCTGCCTATGGCGGTCGGCATTCTGGCGGCGGAAGGATTGATCCCTCCCGAGGCGCTGCGGGAGTTCGTCATGGTCGGAGAGGTGTCCCTGGAGGGGGGCATCAAGCCGGTCCACGGGGTGCTGTCGATGGCGCTGGCCTGCCGTGGCCGCGGTTTCAAGGGGTTGCTCGTGCCGGCCGAGAACGCGGAGGAAGCCGCCATTGTGGAAGACGTTGCCGTCTACCCCGTTGCGACCATTCCCCAGGTCGTTGAGTATCTCACCGGCGCGCAGGTTCTGGCGAGGAAGGAACGGGCGCCGGCGCAGGCCTGTCCGGATTCGAACGGAGCGGGCGATTTTTCGGACGTGCGCGGTCAGCAGCATGCCAAGCGGGCGCTGGAAGTGGCGGCGGCCGGAGGGCACAACCTGTTACTTGTGGGGCCTCCGGGATCCGGCAAGACGATGCTGGCGCAGCGGCTGCCCGGCATTCTTCCGCCGATGACCTTCGACGAGGCCCTCGAGTGCACCCGCATCCACAGCGTGGCGGGCACGCTTCGACCGGGTCACCCGCTCCTGCCCACGAGGCCGTTTCGGGCGCCGCACCATACGATCTCGGATGCCGGGCTGGTCGGGGGCGGCACGGTGCCGAGGCCGGGCGAGATCTCGTTGGCGCACAACGGGGTGCTGTTTCTGGACGAATTGCCCGAGTACCGCCGCCACGTGCTGGAGAGTCTCCGCCAGCCGCTGGAGGACGGCACCATCTGCATCACCAGAGTGTCGGCGGCGCTGACCTATCCCGCCCGCGTGATGCTGGTGGCCGCCATGAACCCCTGCCCCTGCGGGTATCTGGGCGATCGGGTCAAACCCTGTTGCTGCAGCGCCATTCAGATTCAACGATACCGGACGCGTATTTCCGGGCCCTTGCTGGACCGCCTCGATCTGCACGTGGACGTGCCGGCGGTGCCGTTTCGCGAGTTGTCCGAGGATGGGAGGGGAGAGGAGTCCGCGACGATCCGGGAGCGTGTGATGGCCGCCCGTGCCCGCCAGGTCGAGCGCTACAAGGGAACCAGGACGCCCAGCAATGCCCATCTCCGTCCCAGCCAGATCAAAAAGCATTGCCGGATCGATGGGCCTGGCCGCACGCTCATTGAACAGGCCGTGGCGCGCCTGGGACTGTCGGCGCGGGCCTATATGCGCATCCTGAAAGTGGCGCGCACGATCGCCGACCTGGAGCAAAAGGAGTCGATCGCCGCCGCGCACGTGGCGGAGGCGATCCAATACCGCAGCCTCGACCGGCGGGTGCTTTGAGGAGGCGGGGAGGTTAGCGGGCGGAGGAGGCGATCGCCGAGCCGGCCTGTTGCAGGGGCAGGCGGATGTGGATGGTGGTGCCGACGTCTTCCTTGCTCTCGACCGAGATCTGCCCCCCGTGCGCGTCCACCACGTCTTTAACAATCTTGGTTCCCAGCCCGGTCCCGCCGACTTTGTTGCTCTTTGCATGTGCGGTGAACAGACTGTCGCGGATTTCGGCTGACATCCCCTTGCCTGTGTCCACGACGGCAAGGTGCATGACGCCGGAGACCTCGTCCACGCTGCCTCGGACGGTGATGGAGCCCCCGCCCTGCACCAC
>JAVHQA010000066.1:0-4804 GCA_036170875.1 Nitrospirales bacterium | reverse complement strand
ACATAGGCCAGCAGGTCGTTGCGGTCCGCGTGGGCGGAGAGCCCGTTGAACCGCACGATTTTTGCGCGGCGCGGCGTCGGCACGCCGTAGATCGACACCGTGTCCCATCCCTCCACGAGCTTCCGTCCCAGCGTGTGCTCCGCCTGAAAGCCCGCGATCGCGATGATGTTCGCCTCGTCCTGGATGGCGTGCTTGAGGTGGTGGAGGATGCGTCCGCCCTCGCACATGCCCGAGGCCGCGATGATCATGCAGGGCCCCTTCATGGCGTTGAGCTTGATGCTCTCCTGCACCGAGGAGACGTAGTGGATGTAGCGGGCGGCGAAGGGATCGCCCTGGGAGGTAAACGTCCGGAAGGTCTCCTTGTCGTAGCACTCCGGGTGCTGCCGGAAGATGTCCGTCGCTTTGACCGCGAGCGGCGAGTCGATGTAGATGGGCAGCGGATCGATGCGGCCTTCCGCGACCAGTTCCTTGATCCGCATGACCAGGTCCTGCGTGCGCCCGACCGCAAAGGCCGGCACGATGATCTTGCTCCGGTGCGCCACCGCGTGGGCGACCAGCTCCCGGAGCTTCTCTTTCACTGCTTCCCCGCTTTCCTCGTGGAGGCGGTCGCCGTAGGTGGACTCGATGATCAGCGTGTCGCAGGGCGGAGGGCTTTCAGGGTCGCGCAGGACCGGCATCTGCTTGCGGCCCAGGTCGCCGGTGAAGAGGACGGTGGTCGAGTCCCCGCGCGCCGTCTCGGTGAGCCGGATGGCCGCCGACCCCAGGATGTGGCCGGCGTCGTGGAACGTGGCCGTGATCAGCGGGCTGACGGTGATTTCATCGTCGTAGCGAGCGCCGGCGAACCGCCGGACGATCGCGCGCACGTCGTCGTCGTTGTAGTAGGGGCGGCGGCGCTGCCGGCCCCGGCGGCGCTCCTTCCGGTTCACATACGCGCAGTCGCTTTCCTGGATGCGGGCGGAGTCCTCCAGCATCACTGCCGTCAGGTCGCCGGTCGCGCGGGTCATGTGCACCTTGCCGCGGAACCCCCGCTGCGCGAGCACGGGCAGCGCGCCGGAATGGTCGATGTGCGCGTGGGACAGGATCACCGCGTCCACGCCCTTCGGGTCGAAGCCGAGGTTGCGGTTGAGGGCGTCCGACTCATGACGCCGCCCCTGGAACATGCCGCAGTCCAGCAGGACCTGCGCGCCTCTCGCCTGGATGAGGTGGCGGCTGCCGGTGACCGAGCGCGCCGCGCCGTGAAAGGAAATCTTCATGCCGGCTTCGACGGTTGGTGGTTCGCCGAGATGATGTCCCATGCCTCCTGGGCGGTTTCGGCGTACCGGAAAATCTGCGCGTCCTTCTGGCTGATCAGGCCTTCCTCGATCAGCATGGGCCAGTTGATGAGCCGGTCCCAGAAGGCGCGTCCCATCAGTACCACGGTCAGGCCGGTCACCGTGCCGGTCTGGATGAGCGTGAGCGCCTCGAACAGTTCGTCCATCGTGCCGAAACCTCCCGGAAAGGCCACCAGCGCCTTGGCGCGCAGCAGGAAGTGCATTTTCCGGATGGCAAAGTACCGGAACTGGAAGCACAGGTTCGGGGTGATGTAGGGGTTGGGGTGCTGCTCGTGGGGCAGGGCGATATTGAAGCCCATGGACTTGGCGCCGACGTCGGCGGCCCCCCGGTTGGCCGCTTCCATGATGCCGGGCCCGCCGCCCGTGACGATCACGTATTCGCAGCGGCCGTCCACCTGGCAGCTTGACGAGACGATGCGTCCGAACTCGCGGGCCTGCTCGTAAAAGGGCGACAGGGCGAGATGGCGGCGCGCGATGGCGACGGCCTGACACCTGTCCGGATCGGCCGGCTTCTGTGCGAGCGCGGCTTCCGCGTGCGCCAGGCGCGCGCGCGCTTCGGCCGGCGCGACGAGCCGCGCGCTGCCGAACACCACGATGGTGGAGTGGATGCCCTCCTGGATCTGGGCCAGCTCCGGCTTGAGCAATTCGAGCTGCAGCCGGATCGCCCGTAGTTCATCGCGGCTCAGAAATTCCAGATCCTCGTCGGCCCGGCGGTACGAGGGCGAATTGATGATCGCCTCCAGGAGTTTGTCTTTGTCGGTCGGCTGCTCGCTCATGACGGCATTCTACCTCTCCTGTGATTGTCGCGCGAGTTCCTCGTAGATGCGCCGGACTTCTTTGCGGAGCTGCTCCAGAGGGAGCGTGCCGTCGATCACGTGGTCTGCCAGCGCGACCTTGTCCGCCAGCGGCATTTGGGAGCGGATGCGCCGGCGGGCGTCCTCTTCCGTCAGCTTGTTGCGGTCCATAAGGCGCCGCAGTTGGGTCGGTTCATCGGCGGTCACGACGATCACGCGGTCCTTGCGCTTGTGCGCTCCCGTCTCGATGAGCAGGGCGGCATCGAACAGCACGACGGCATGCGGGTCTTCCGCCGTGATCGTGTGGAAGAGACGCTCCTCCTTCTCGAATACGTGCGGATGGATGATGGCCTCCAGCCGCGCGCGTTTGACGGGGTCTGTGAAGACGTCCGCGCCGAGCCGCTCGCGATCCACCGATCCGTCGGCCCGCAGCATGTCCTTCCCGAAGGCCGCGGCGATCTCCCGGCAGGCGGGTGTGCCCGGCGCCACGGCGTCGCGCGCCAGCACGTCGGCGTCAATGAGGCGCGCGCCGCATTCCACAAAGAGCCGCGACACGGTGCTCTTGCCGGTCGCGATCCCGCCTGTCAGGCCCACGCGCAACATCGCCAAACGATAGCACATTGCATCCCCGCGACAAAGGTCTGTACAATTCCGCACGGTATGAGCGCACACCTTCTCGATGATGCGATGCAAGCCCAGTTGGCGCTGGAATGGGCGCGGTTCAGGAAGGCGCTTGCCGCCGCCGGCGACATCGGCGAGTTGAACCTGGAGGAGTGGCGCGTGGTCGCGCAGCGGGACCGCAAGAGCCTTCCGCCGGCGCTGTCCGTGGCGGCGGTCCAGGGGCTGCTCAAGCTGGAGCAATCCGGCCTGCGCGGGCAGGCAATCCGGGTCGGGGAGGAGACGGTGATTCCCGCCATGAGGCTGGTCGCCCAGTCTCAGGCCCATGAAGTCCGGCTCGCGGACGCGGACCACAGCGAGGCGTATGCCGTGCTCGCCTATCAGGCCGGCAGGCGCCTGGGGCTGGATGCCGCGCAGGCGGTGGTGTTCGGGGACGCCCTGGCCTACTTGGTGACCGGATGGATGCAGGTCCATGCGGAATCCGGCAAGACGGACAAGATCCTCATGGAGTTCAAGAAATCGGCGGGCGCGCCGCCGGAAGGCGGGTTTCTCTGGAGCCAGCTACAGTCGCTGTCCTGCCGCGCTGGATTCAAAGCGATGACGGACCTGGTCCGGCTGATGGGCACCCCGGCGTTCCGATGAGGCGAAGGCTGATCCTGACGGTTCTGGCGTGCAGCTGGCTTTTTCTGCCGGGTGGAGCAGCGCACGCCGAGGGCGCCTTGTCGGGACGAGTTGTCATTGTCGCCCAGGACGGCTCCGGGGCCTATACCGAGATCCAGGCGGCGATCGACAACGCGCTGCCGGGTGACACGATTCTCATCAAATCCGGGAACTACCGGGAGGACGTGGTCGTGCACAGCAAGGATCGGCTGAAGCTGATCGGCGAATCGCGCGACCAGGTCACGATCCTCGGCTTGAAGCGGGTGGGCGCGTTCAGGATCGGCAAGTGGCCGTACGGCGCGAACGACATCGAGGTGCGCGACCTGACCGTCTCGCAAAACGGCGGGCTGGCCGTCGGCATTTTCAACGGCACCAAAATCCTGCTCGCCAACATTCGCGTTCAGGGGCTGCTCTACGTCCAGCAGGCGAAGGACGTGCGCATCGAGCGCAGCCTGCTCGGCGGCAGCGAAACCACCGGCGTGTCCTTTTCGGATGCCCAGGGGGAGGTGGTGGGCAACGAGATCCGCGACAACGACTACGGGGTCACGGTTGCGGGCAAGTCGGACGTCCGCGTCGAGGGCAACGTCATCACGAACAATGCGTACGAGGCCGTCGTGTTCCAGACGGGGTCCAAAGGCGCGGCCGTGGGGAACCGGCTCATCAAGAACGGCGGCGCCATTTCAGTGCAGGAGGGAGCCCAGGCCGATCTGAACGGCAATACCATCGCCGCCGCTCCATGATCGACGAAGCCCATCTCGCCCGCGCCGCGGCGATCCGGCAGCTTAGCCACGATGTCCGTGAGATCACCTTCGAGATGGTGGATCCGCCGAGGCTGGAATTTCGCGCCGGGCAGGCGATCTCGGTCAAGGGCGGCAGTTTTTTCGAGCAGCGCCTGAAGCGCACCTATTCGATCGCCTCACCACCTTCCACAGGACATGCCTTCACCATTGCCGCCAGGCTGGTCGGCGGCTACAAGGGCACCGAGTTCATGGGTGGGATCCAGGTCGGCGACACGATGTCCTTCATGCCGCCGTTCGGCGAGTTCGTCGTGGATCAGGCCGGCGACGGCCCGCTGATCTTCGTGTCGACGGGGACCGGCACGAGCCCCTGCCGGGCGATGATTCTCGATCTGCTGGAGCAGGGCAGCCGGCGCCCGATGACGTTCTATTACGGCGCGGCCACCGAGGCGGACATCATCTACGAGGAGGAATTCCGGGCCTTGGAGAAGGCCCATCCGAACGTCCGGTACGTGCCGACGCTCACCCGTCCGGGGTCCTGCTGGGCCGGCCGTCGAGGCCTGCTGGCCGACATTTTCCGCCACGAAAAGACTCTTCAGGCCGACGCCGACTGGTACCTCTCGGGCAACGGGGCGATGATCGACGAAGTCCAGGACATCCTCAA
>JAVHQA010000065.1:1277-4813 GCA_036170875.1 Nitrospirales bacterium | reverse complement strand
AGATGTCGAGGTAGGCCCGGTTCGTGTCGTTGGCGAAGTGTCCGCTGATCAGGGAGGTCTCGATGAGCTGAACCATCGAGTAGCCCGCCACCCGCCCGTCGCCGAAATGGACGATCTGGCAGTCGCCGTACCGTTTCATCCCGATCAATGTGCAGAGGGCGATGACGTAGGCCTCGATATGGTTGCGGTCTCGAATGGTTTCGGGCGTACAGCCCTGGAGATCAACTGAAGTGGAGAGGCCCCAGGCTTTCCCTTCGCCGATCAGCTCGTCTGTCGAGCCTGCGGGGGCGGGAGTCGGGGCCGTGGTTGGCAAGATCGCACCTTCGGCATTGGCTAATGGACTCATTGGTGTTGCGCACCTCCTTCGTTAGGAAACGGTTGTTACTCCGGTGACTCTGTACCTCAAGCGGAATATAACACAGTTTTTTTTCATCGCAACTTTTTTTTCAAAAAACCCGTCAGTGGTCCCTCGACGGCACGTAGTCCTGAATGCGCATACGCGCCTCCTCGACCGTCATCTTGCCCAACTCCACCTGCCGGCGCGCCCATAGCTCGTGCTGCTCGCGCAGGTGATATTCCTGCCGGCGCTGAAACGCACCGCCGCCCAGCGTCCAGATCGACGTGTACAGCGTGTCCTTCTGCGACGAGAGCAGGCCCGCCTGGCCGAGCGCCGCGTCCTCGTCAAAGACCGGCGAGTCCCACGTCCAGGTCTCATCGTATTTCGGAGCGGTGGCGCAGGCGGCGAGGAGGAGGCAGCAAAGAAGCAGGGTCACAGACTTCATGGCGGGAGCATAGCGGGGCGGGAACTGTGAATCAAGGATTGTCGGGGCTAAATCCGCGCCGCAGCGTATTCTCGGAGATCACGGTGGCCGTGACGAACTGAAGCAGGTAGTCAGGGCCGCCCGCCTTGGCGCCGATCCCCGAGAGCCGGCCGCCGCCGAAGGGCTGTCGGCCCGCGAGTGCGCCAGTGATCCTCCGGTTGATGTACAGGTTGCCGACCAGGAACTCCTCGCGAGCGCGGGCGATGTGGCGGGGACTGCGGGAGTACAGGCCGCCGGTCAGCGCGTAGTCCGACGCGTTGGCGACTGCCAGGGCCTCGTCGAAATCCCGCGCCCGGAGCACCGCCAGCACCGGCCCGAAGACTTCTTCGCATGCCAGACGATGTTCGGGGCGGATGCCGGTGATAATCGCCGGTCCGACGAAGTTCGGTCCCAACCGCTTCTCGAAATCCGGAAGCAGCGCGGGCGTGCCTTCCTGTCCGGCGAGGTCGAGGTACTCCATGACCTTCCGCACCGCCCGCTCATCGATCAGCGGCCCGAGCCCCGAGCCCGGCTCCTCTGGCGGGCCCATCCGTACGCTCCGTGCGGCTTCCACGAGCCGCTCGACGAAGATGTCGTGGATCGAATCCAGCACGATGACGCGTGAACAGGCGGAACACTTCTGGCCCTGATAGCCGAGAAACGAGGCGGTGACGCCTGCGACTGCCTCGTCGAGGTCGGCCGTGTCGTCCACGATGATCGCGTTCTTGCCGCCCATCTCCGCGATGACCTTTTTCACCTCGTGCTGCCCCGGCCGGACGTGCGCGGCCTCGGCGATGATCTGCAGGCCGACGGCCTTCGAGCCGGTGAAGGCGATGATGGGTACGTCGGGATGGGCAACGAGGCGGCGTCCGATTTCCGGCAAGCCTGGCAGGAATTGCAGGATGCCGTCGGGGAGGCCCGCTTCGCGGAAGGCTTCCACCAGCGCGTAGCCGGTGACCGGCGCACGCTCCGAAGGCTTGAACACCACGGCGTTGCCTGTGACCAGTGCTGCGGCCGCCATGCCGGTCGGGATGGCGAGCGGAAAGTTCCAGGGTGAGAGGACGGCCGCGACGCCGCGGGGCCGGTAGAGCAGATGATTGATCTCGCCCGGTTCGTGTCCCAGACGCATCGGGTGCATGAGCCGGCGCATGTGCCGGCTATAGTATTCCAGGAAGTCGATGGCTTCGGTCACATCGGCATCGGCCTCCCGCCAACCTTTGCCCGCTTCGAAGATCTCCAAGGCCGCCAGCTCGAACCGCCGCCGGCGCAGCACGCCCGCGCAGGCGGAGAGCACGGCCATGCGGTCCCGCGGCGGAATGTCGGCCCACATCCGGCCTGCGGCCCTGGCGCGGGCGACCGCCTGGTCCACGTCCTCAGGCGCGGCGGCGGTCACGAGGCCGATCACCTCGTCGGGACGCGCGGGATTGCGGGAGGAGAGGACCGTACGAGCGCTGTTTGGGGGGGAAGGAAAGGTCAGGTCGATCTTGCGTGGGCACGTCTTCAGACGCTCCTTGAAGGCCGTGATCGCGGCGGCCATCTTCCGGCGGGACTCTGCTCGCGAGAAGTCCGTGGGGGGCTCGTTGGAAAAATGGAGGCCCCGGTCCTTGTGCGGACGTGAGGGTGTGGGAAGAGGAGGCGCCAGCAATTCATCCAGGCTCTGGTTTCCCAGAAACTGCCGGCGCAGGATCGACTCATTGGCGGTGTTTTCCAGCAGACGTCGCACCAGATAGGCCATGCCCGGAATCAGGTCGCCGACCGGCGCGTACACACGCAGCCGGGAGCCCGCGTCCACGACAGCGGCCTGCAGGGGCTCCGCCATGCCGTACAGCATCTGGATCTCCACAGCCTGAGCAGGCAGTTTCCGCCGTTCGGCTTCGGCCAGGGCCACTGCGACGTGGCGCAGGTTGTGCGTGCCGAAGGCGGGCCGGATCACCGCGGCGTGCTCCAGCAGCAGCGGGATCAGCCGTTCGTAGCAGGCATCGGTGTCGGCCTTGTGGGAGAAGACCGGCACGGGCCAGCCGTGCTGCCGGTGGATGATGGTCTCGTAGTCCCAGTAGGCGCCCTTGACCAGGCGGATTCCCACCGGGCTGCCGCGCGTCTTCGCCCAGGCGATCAGCTCGCGCACGTCGTGCTCGGTGTCCCTGAGGTAGGCCTGAATCGCGAGACTCGCATGGGGATAGTCGCGGAACTCCTCTTCCATGAGCAGACGGCGGACGATCCCGAGCGTCAGGTCCTTCCCGGCGTACTGCTCCATGTCGAACGTGACGGCGACCGACCGCTGCATGGCGGTTCTCATTAAGGGGCGCAGCCGCTCCGCCACGGCCGCGTAGCAGCCGTCCGGATCGATCGGATCGAACTGGGAGTACAGCGCCGAGAGCTTGAGGGAGACCTGTGCGCGGGGGAGCGAGCCCAGGTGATCGGTCTCCAGCGCGGGCGCGGGGCGCCATTCGCGGACCGCGTCCGCCATCGTCGTGATGGCTTCGGTGTAACGGGCCGCATAGGCCGCGC
The DNA here is from genome assembly GCA_036170875.1 of Nitrospirales bacterium. GTDB lineage: Bacteria > Nitrospirota > Nitrospiria > Nitrospirales > NS-4 > SCTG01. Next base: position 1,505 of record JAVHQA010000065.1, on the reverse strand, counting down.
ATTCCGGCTCGCAGACCGGCGCTTCCCCCAGGAGGTCCACGGAATGGGCGATGCCGTGTGTCCAGAGATCGGCCACGACCGGCAGCGCCTCCTTTATCCCCGCGCCCACGATGAACTGGTTCGCCATCTGGACCGCTTGGGCGTAGATGGTATCGGCCGTCACACCGGCGCCGAACCCTGAGGAGGACAGCGCCCGCATTCCCCAGCGCACGAGCGAGCGCCCGCCGG
>JAVHQA010000065.1:0-1177 GCA_036170875.1 Nitrospirales bacterium | reverse complement strand
CGCCCGCCGGTGTCCTCGCCGAAATACTCATCCACGAGCCGCTTGATCTGTGCCGGTGTCTTGAGGGTGGGCAGGACGTCGATGAAGCGGAAGAGTTGGACCTTGAATGCCTCGTCGCGGACGGCCCACTCGAGGAGCCGGCCGGTCCACCATTTGCGGTCGAACAGGCGCGGGTGGGTGTTCGCGGCTCCCTCATACAACCGCTCGGCGTGCCGCCGGATGTCGGTTTCTGTAGCCAGCCGGTCTGCCATGGAGGTCTCCGTGCGCAGGGGCACCGCTTACCGCGTCCTTCCCACCACCATTATACATCGGCGGGTCCGGTCTTGAATTGCGTCATGGGGGTAGGCTAGATTACAGCTATGGCTGAAATTCCCGTCATCACCATCGCCGGCCCGCAAAAAAAGGAGCCGAAGCTGTTCTTCACGCGGGTCTTCTGCCTGCGCAAGGAACCGCCGCCGCTCGGGCTGCTCGTCGAGTTCCTCAAGGCGCGGGGCGCCACGCCGATCCTGCCCAAGGAAGTCAACGAGAAGATGCTGAACAGCTGGAACTGGGTGGGCGTGGAGATCGGGTACGACAAGGATCGGACGCCGATCGTGCTGACCTGCATGCGGAAGGGCGGCGCCCAGGACGAGGTCTTCACGCAGGACATCGAGGGCCTCCTCCGGTTTGTGGAGACGCATCGCGAGATCGACAACTGGCGGGTGGCGGACCAGTTGCATGCCTGCCGGTTCTACATCGCCAACATTCTGGACAAGAACGACATCACGGACGAGGGGTACGATTTCAATGGATGGATCCTCGAGTTCTTCCAGGAGAACTGCGACGGGATGGTCCAGATCGACGGGCAGGGCTTCTATAGCGGAGAGGGTGAACTGATCTTCGAGCTGCCGCCGATCGACGACGACCCCGACACTGCGGGGCTCACGCCAAGCCCGCAGTCGAGCTGACTCCGATAGCCTAGACAGCGCCCGACGCGGTGTGCTAAAGTCCCCCTTCGCCCTGGCTTGGCGGACGCGCCTGTAGCTCAGTGGATAGAGCATCAGCCTCCGGAGCTGAGGGCCACAGGTTCAAATCCTGTCAGGCGCACCAACCGCCAACTCTGTTCGGGCATTCGTCCTGGTGGGCCGTTAGCTCAGTTGGTAGAGCAGCTGACTCTTAATCAGCGGGCCGCAGGTTC
>JAVHQA010000064.1:0-4815 GCA_036170875.1 Nitrospirales bacterium | reverse complement strand
TCCCACCGTTTCTCCAACTCCGCGTCCTTGTACCGCGGGTCGGCCTGTGGAAACGCCGCCAGGTGGACGCTGGGCGCGTCGCGCTGCCCCTCGGGAATGCTCTGCCAGATTTCTTCGGCGGTAAAACTTAAAATAGGCGCTATCAATTTCGTGAGGGCCAACAAGATTTCATGTAGTACTCGCTGCGAGGCACGACGGGCGGGCGCATCCTTTCGGAAGGTGTATAACCGATCTTTTAGGACGTCCAGGTAGATTGCACTCATGTCCGCCGCACAAAACCAATCCAGCTCGTGGATAATCTGACGGAAATTAAAGTTCTCGTACTCCTGACGGATTATGCGGATACGGCTATGCAGCCGCATGAGTGCCCAGCGATCTATCTCAGATAGACACTCATCAGGCAACGCATCGCGCTGCGGGTCGTAATCAGCCAGGTTGCTTAAAAGAAAACGGACGGTGTTGCGGACTTTTCGATAGGACTCACTAAGTTGCTTAAGAATTGCCGGTGAAATCCTGACGTCGCCTTGATAATCCTGCGCTGCGACCCACAAACGTAGTATCTCAGCGCCATATTCTTTGATGACTTCCTGAGGCGCCACGACGTTGCCGGCCGACTTGGACATCTTATTGCCTTCGCCATCGAGCACAAACCCATGAGTCAGCACGGCCTTGTATGGCGCCAGCTTATCGGTTGTGACACTTGCCAGCAAGGAACTGTGAAACCACCCACGATGCTGATCGGACCCTTCCAGATAGAGATCGGCCGGCCACCACTCCTGCCCCACCGCCTTGCCCCTCGGCTTGAGCACCGCCGCGTGGCTGACGCCCGACTCGAACCAGACATCCAGAATATCCTGCTCCTTGTTGAAGATCGTGCCCTGACATTGCGGGCAGGCCGTGCCGGCCGGAAGCAACGACGCGGCGTCCTTGTCGAACCACACATCCGCCCCGTCCTTCTCGACAAGCCTGGCGACGTGTTCGACGATCTCGGGCGATGTGAGGACATGCTCGCACTGCCGGCAGGAAAATCCCGTGATCGGCACGCCCCACACGCGCTGGCGTGAGAGGCACCAATCCGGTCTGCCCTCTATCATCCCGTAGATTCGCTCGCGTCCACGGGATGGAATCCAACGGACACGGTCGATCTCCTCCAGCGCCTTCTTCCGGAGTTCATTGGTCTCCATCGAGACGAACCACTGGTCGGTCGCCCGGAAGATCACGGGGTGCTTGCAGCGCCAGCAATGAGGATAGGAATGGTCGAGCGTGCCCTCGCCCAGCAACAAGCCGAGAGCTTTCAGCTTTTCGTTAATGCGGGGATTCGCCTCAAAGACCTTGAGGCCCTGGAACTCCGGGACCTCATCCGTGAAACGTCCGCGGTTGTCGACCGGCGCAAAGACTTTCAAGGAAGAATTCTTCAACGACAGTTCGTAGTCTTCCTGTCCATGGCCCGGCGCAATGTGGACACAGCCGGTGCCCTGGTCCAGCGTGACGAAGTGTCCCAACACAATCGGCGACAGCCCATCCGTCAACGGCCGCCGGCACAGCAGCCCTTCCAGCCGCGCGCCCTTCGATCCCGGTCCGAGAATTGACTGGCCCGTGAGACCGCACGCCTTTACAAACGCATCCACCAGCTTCTCCGCGATCACGAAGACTTCGTCTCCAACCTTCACGAACGCGTAGTCAAAATCCGGGTGCAGACAGACCGCCTGATTGGCCGGCAACGTCCACGGCGTGGTCGTCCAGATGACGATTGCAGCCCGCGCAACGCCGGATGGGAGCGTAATGCCAAACTGACCGGCAAGTTTGTCCAGTGAATCCGCAAACGGAAACTTCACGTAGATCGAGGGCGAGGTATGGTTCTCGTACTCCACCTCGGCCTCCGCCAGCGCCGTCTCGTCGGTCGGGCACCAGAGGACCGGCTTCTTGCCCTTGTACACCCCGCCCGCCTTCACGAACTTGCCGAACTCCCGCAGGATGGACGCCTCATAGTCGGGCGTCATGGTCAGGTACGGATTCGTCCAGTCGCCCAGCACGCCCAGCCGCTGGAACTCCTCGCGCTGGATTTTGAAGAACTTCTCGGCGTACTCGCGGCAGCGCTGTCTGATCTCAATTTTGCTCAGCGTCTTCTTCTTGTCGCCCAGCTCCTTGAGCACCTGGTGCTCGATCGGCAATCCATGGCAGTCCCACCCCGGCACGTAGGGAGCCTGGTGTCCTTCCATCGTCTTCGACTTGACGATGATGTCCTTGAGGATCTTGTTGAGGGCATGGCCAATGTGAATGCGGCCGTTGGCGTAGGGCGGCCCGTCGTGGAGCACATACAGCGGCTTGCCCCGGCCGGCCTCCTGGATACGCTCGTAGAGACGTTCGCGCTCCCAGCGGGCAAGGGTCTCCGGTTCGCGCTGCGGGAGATTGGCCTTCATGGGAAACGACGTCTGGGGAAGGTTGAGGGTGGCCTTGTAGTCCATCGGGTGAGCGGCGGGAGATTACTTTTCCTTGAGTTCGATCACGCCCTGCCAGTCGCGCGGCGGGCGGCGTTGATAGTCCATGGCGAGGTACAGGAGGAAGCTCGCGGGGCTGTCGTCGTCGGGCAGCTTCCGGAAGCACTTCGCCGCCTTCTCCCATTCACCGCGCTCGAACGCCTCTAGTCCCTGGTTGGTGAGCGTGATGTTGCCGAAAATTTCCTGCTCTTCCTTGGGGTCGCCGGGCGGAGGGATGAGCTCAAAGAGGTCCACGGCGGTCGTAAAACCCGCCGGCTGGAAGCGGCCGATCCGCCGGCTCAAGCCGATCTTTGCCGAGACGCGCTTGGCCACCGCCTCCGACACGAGGATGCGCGCCCCCACGACCTTGGTGATACCCTCGATGCGGGACGCCTGGTTCACGACCGGCCCCATGATGCCGTAGGAGTACACCTGGTCCGACCCCATGGCGCCCGCCACGACATTGCCGACGTCCAGCCCGACGCCGCACCGCCAGCCTTCCGCAACCTGGCCGATGCGGCTGGCCATCTTCAGCGCGGCACGGCTCGCGCAGTCCACGTGGAGCGGGTCCTCCACCGGCACGTTCCACGCGGCCATGATGCCGTCGCCCATGTACTGGATGACTACGCCGTTTTCCTCGAAGATGGCTTCGGTCATTGCGGTCATCACCTTGCGCAGCTCGCCCTGGTAGGCCAGGAGATTCTCCACCGCCCCTTGCGTGCGCTTCGAGAAGTCCCGGATGTCGAAGAACAGCACCGTCGATTCGGCGATGCGGGGCTCGAGGTCGGCCTTCTCCTTGCCCTCAAGCAGGCGGGCGCAGATGCTCGGCGAGAAGAAGTGGCCCAGCCGGAGCTGCTTTTCCCGGAGCACGTCGAGGGCCAGATTCCGGGCGATGATGTCCGTCACCAGTCCCACGAACCGGGCGCTTTCCTTCTGGCCTCCCTTTTCCCCGAGATAGTTGGACGCCTCCCCTGCCACGTAAAACACGAGCGGCGGCTCGCCCTCCGCGTCGTACGCAGCCGCCGCGATCGCCCAATCGATCCCGAGAATGGACGTCGCCTGTGGACTGGCGTCCGCGTTCTTGTCCCAAAAATACAGGACGGGCCGGGGGGCATCGCGGATGGCGCTCTCGACCAGAGTGCCGCTGACCGGATGCGCCGCGCCTTTTTGCCGCGCCTCGTCCACATCCTCGGCAAGCACCTGGAACCCGTCGGGAGACGTCGTGAGCACCGTGGCCCAGTGCGCTTTCGTGGTGGTACGCAGGACCTTCGCAACGTGGGTGAGCACCTCCTGGCGGGGCCTGGTTTTCATCAGCTCGGGCAACTCCAGCAGGAAGAGAAACTGGAGGCGTCCGGCGTCGTCGGACATCTCGTACAGCTCTTCGGACTTGAGCGCGTGGCTGTTGTTGGGTTTGCGATCGATCTTCCGGACCGACATGGTGAGATCCGGCTTCGGGAGGGGCGCTTCCTTGACAACCGTCTTGAAGCGGAGGGTGGATTGGCCGATGGTCACCTCGTCTCCGGCCTTGAGCACGCATGCGGAGGTCGGAGTGCCCTTAAAAACAATGGGGTTGGTCGCCAGGGACCGGCGGGACACCACCAATTGATCAGATTCGACGCAGACTTCGACGTGTTCCCGGCTGATGTAGGGATCCCCCTCCACGGGAAGGTCGGCGGTCTTGCTGCGTCCGACGACATACCGTTTGCCGGGCTCAAGCTTATGGCTCGCCAGCTTGGCGCTCTGGTTCTGGATCTCGGCGAAGTAGTCCGTCATAGTCGCTCCGGGGCCGCATCGTAGCATCCACTACGCACCAAATCAACGGGAGCGCGCCCGTGGCAAAGCCCTCGCCGGTCGTGCTAGCCTAGGCGATGGCCTCCGGTAACCTCGCCGATCTTCTGCTGCCGGGCACGCCCACGCTGGGCGATCCCAAGGCGCCCGTCCTCATGGTGGAGTTTTCAGATTTCACCTGCGGGTACTGCGGCAAGTTCTACAGAGAGACGTTGCCGTCGCTCAAGACGGAGTATCTCCAGGCGGGCAAGGTCCGTTTCGCCTACCGGGACTACCCGCGGGATGAGGAGGGCTGGGGCCTCGTCTCCGCCCACGCCGCGCGCTGCGCCGGCGAACAGGGCCAATACTGGGAGATGCACGACCGGCTCTTCGACCAGCACGCCCGGCTGGGCTCGGGCGTCATCATGCAACTGGCCAGGGACCTGCGCTTGAACGACAAGGCCTTCGCGAAATGCATGGACTCGCAGAAGCACATCCCGTCGATCCTGGCCGACCGCGACATGGCGGTGAAGCTCGGCTTCCGCGGCACGCCCGGATTTCTGATCGTGAA
>JAVHQA010000063.1:0-1008 GCA_036170875.1 Nitrospirales bacterium | reverse complement strand
GACGTGGTCAAAGCCGACGGCACGAAGTGCGTGCGCTGCTGGAACTACCGGCCTTCCGTCGGTGCGACCGCCGCCCACCCCGAACTCTGCGATCGCTGCGTGGACGCCGTCGCCTAATTCCCCGACGATGGATGCGCCCATGCCAAGCACCGAGTCAGCGGGGCCGAGGTCTCGGCGATTCGGCCTGCTCGCGGCGATCGTCGTCACGGTGGTGATCCTCGATCAGCTCACCAAGTGGCAGGTGACGAGCGCGATGCGGCTCCATGAATCCATTCCCATCATCCCCGACCTCTTCAGTCTCACCTATATCCGGAACTCCGGCGCTGCGTTCGGCATTCTGGCCGGCAGCCACGCCGGCTTCCGCCTCGTCTTCTTTGGGCTCACGTCGGTGCTGGCCCTTGTCCTGCTCGCGACGATCTACGCGCGTCTCTCATCGGCCGACTGGATCGGGCAGGTGAGCGTCGCCTCCATCTTCGGCGGGGCCGTCGGCAACCTGATCGACCGCATCCGCTTCGGCGAGGTCATCGACTTCCTGGATTTCTCATTCCTGGGGCACCACTGGCCCGCCTTCAATGTGGCGGACGCGGCGATCACGGTCGGCGTCTGCTTCCTCATCGGGCATTTTTTCACGCACAAGGAGTCTCCGGTTTAGGTGCAACGTTTCACCACCGTGTCCGCGGGCGAACACCCGAAGCGCCTGGACGTTTACCTCAGCACCCACACGGCCGATCTCTCCCGCGCCGCCATCCAGCGGCTGATCGAGAAGGGCGCCGTCACGGTCAACGGCAAACGTCCCAAGCCGTCCCAGAAGGTCAAGCCGGGCGACGAGATCGCGTGGGACGTGCCGAAGCCGGAGCCGCTCGAGATCGACGGCGAGCCGATTCCCCTCGATGTGTTGTTTGAAGACAAGGTGCTGCTGGTCCTCAACAAGCCGGCGGGCATTGTCGTCCATCCGGCGCCCGGCCACTGGAGCGGAACGCTGGTCAACGCGCTGCTGTACCACATGCA
>JAVHQA010000062.1:0-1010 GCA_036170875.1 Nitrospirales bacterium | reverse complement strand
CTCCGCAAGGGAGACCAGGAACGGCGCGAACTGCTCGCCACGGTCGAAGAACTGCGCCATCAGCGCAAGACCGCCTCGGATCAGATCGCCAAACTCAAGCGGGAAAAACAGCCGACGGATTCTCTCATGCAAGAGACGAGGGATGTCGGAGACCGCATCAAGACCCTTGAAGATGCCTTGCGAGACTCCGAAGAGCGGCTGAACGCCATCGCGCTCCGGATTCCCAACATTCCGCACCAGTCCGTCCCGGCCGGCGCGGATGCCGCGGCCAACCCGGAAGTGCGGCGGTGGGGCACTCCGCCCGCGTTCGCGTTTCCCGCCAAACCACACTGGGACATTGGAGAAGCGCTGGGCATTCTGGATTTCGAACGGGCGACGCGCATGACCGGCGCGCGGTTTGCGGTTGTGAGCGGAGCGGGCGCGCGGTTGGAACGTGCGTTGATTAATTTCATGCTGGACCTGCATACCACGACCCATGGATACCGGGAGATCCTCCCGCCCTTCATGGTGAATCGTGCCAGCATGACCGGAACCGGCCAGTTGCCGAAGTTTGAGGACGATCTCTTTCGCCTGCGCGACGACGATTATTTCCTGATTCCGACGGCCGAGGTGCCGCTGACCAATCTGCACCGCGAAGAAACCCTGGCCGAGGACACGCTCCCCCTCAGATACACCGCACAGACGCCCTGCTTCCGGCGCGAAGCCGGCTCCTATGGGAAAGACACCCGCGGCCTCATCAGACAGCACCAGTTCAACAAGGTGGAGATGGTGATCCTCAGCGCCGCCGAAAACTCCTATGAGGAACTGGAACGTCTCACAGGCCACGCTGAAGAAGTTCTGAAGCGGCTGAAGTTGCACTATCGCGTGGTTGCGCTGTGCACCGGCGACTTGGGGTTTTCCTCGGCCAAAACCTACGACATCGAGGTCTGGATCCCCTCGCAGGGGGCCTTCCGCGAAATCTCGTCGTGCAGCAACTGCGAAACCTTCCAGGCCCGACGCGCGGGCATCCG
>JAVHQA010000061.1:0-4856 GCA_036170875.1 Nitrospirales bacterium | reverse complement strand
CGTGCTGATAGGACCCGCGGCCGGCGACTCCATCCTGGCGGCCGGAGCCGCCGCGATTCTGGGCCATACGTTCCCGGTCTTTTTGCGGTTCAGGGGGGGGAAAGGCGTCGCCACCGCGCTGGGTGTCCTGCTGGCGGCGGAACCAGCCATCGGCGGCTGTCTGGTTGCGGCATGGCTGGCTGCAGCCGCCATCTGGCGGATGTCATCCTTGGCGGCTGTGATCGCGTTTGGAAGCCTGCCGTTTGGGGTGTGGCTGTTTCATGCCACTGTGCCCATGGCAGCATTCGCGACGGGTATCATTCTTTTGATTGTGTACCGGCACCGAGAGAACATCAGTCGGCTGCGAGCGGGGACCGAGCCGAAATTTGGGCAACAGCCATCCACCAGGGCATCACCATTTTTCACCACTAAATGAAAGTTAACATAATCCGTCTTATCCGACATTAATTATGAGCATCTTCCAATCCTCCCTGCGCACACTCTCAATCAGTTTTGACGGTGCAAAAGAGGCCGTCATGGCTGTCGCGGAGCGTGTGGCCCGCAGAGTCCAGGTCACGAAACTGCAACTCCAGGCCGAAGACGCTGAAGCGCGCCTCCGACAGGCCTATGAATCCCTGGGGCAGCGCCTGTATGCCGTCCATGCCACCCATTCACCAGAAACGGCAAAGGTTGATGAGTCCCTTCCCTTCTGCGAAGACATTCGCGCCGAGCAGCGTGCGCTGCAAGAAATCCGTGACCGCTTGGCATCACGGTATGATGACGTTCTCATCGTCCCCCTGATCCGCCTCCAGGAGGATTTGCAGGCAGGCGGCGGCACCATTGAGCGCGTCACGATTGTCCCGGGCGCCCAGGCTGACGGTAAGCCATTCAGCGAGGTGGCGCTCCCTGAGAGCGTCCGCATCGTCCTGGTCCGGCGGAACGATTCTCTCCTGTTCCCTTCCGGCCAGATGGTTTTGCGGGCCGGCGACCAGGTGACCATCATCGGCAATCGATCCGAGCTTCCAACCGCCATTCAATCGCTCCTTGCATAATCGCCATGGCGGCTCAAGTTGTATTGTTCCAAAGCCCTTTGTTAGGATAACGGAGAGAGGAATCCACGCCTGGCTTAAAGAGGATAATGCACTGCTGTCTCACCTTGTAAAGGAGCATACAATGAAGGTTCGGAACCCTCACATGCGTCAGCGGCTATTGGGCTGGGCGGTGCTGGCAAGCCTCCTGCTGCTCGAACCTTTTCTCGGCATCTCCCAGGCCGCGGAAGAACTGTCCGGACTCCGCCTGCTCGAGGAAATGCAGAGCGTCCTCGTCACTCTTGCCGATCGGGTCAAGCCTGCGGTGGTAAACATCGCACCCCTGTCAGCCTCGGCCAAGTCAGGCGAGGCCCCCCGCGATCGCGGCCCGAACAACCCGGGGACCGGCTCCGGCGTGATCGTGGACAAAGAGGGTCTGATTGTCACCAACAATCATGTGGTCGGTGATGCGAAGGAAGTGGAAGTCCGGCTGTCCGACAAATCTAAATTCATCGGCCATGTGATCGGCCGCGATCCCGACACCGACATCGCCATCGTAAAGATCACCCCCACCGGTGAGCTTCCCACGGTTCCATTCGGTGACTCCTCGAAAGTCCGCGTTGGCCAGTGGGTTATGGCCGTCGGCAATCCGTTTTCTCTTGACCGGACCGTGACGTTGGGCGTCGTGAGCGGCCTGGAGCGCGACGCCGTCCGGCTGTCCCGGTACGAAGCCTTCATCCAGACCGATGCCTCGATCAATCCCGGCAACAGCGGTGGCCCGCTGTTCAACATCAAAGGCGAAATAATCGGCATTAATACCGCCATCATCAACTATGCGCAGGGCATCGGATTCGCGATCCCCTCCAACATGGTGCAGCAGGTCGTGGGGCAACTGCGCGTCCGCGGCAAGGTGATCCGTGGCTGGCTGGGAGTCGGGATACAGGAAGTGACGGCCGAACTGGCCGGAAAATTCGGCATCAAGGAGAACGACGGCGTGCTGGTCAACGATGTGTTTGAGAACGAACCGGCTGCGCGGGCCGGCCTGAAGCCCGGCGACATCATCGCCAAGGTGGATGGGCGCCGGGTGGAGACCCCGGCGGGATTGTCGCGCGCCGTGGCCGGACTGCCGCCTGGAACCAAGATTGAACTCGATGTCATACGGAGCGGCGAGCGCCGCACTATCACCGTCGATTTAGGCGAGCGCAAGGAAGACGCTGTCGTTGCGTCAATTCCCTCCCCTCCCCCGCAGCCGGAGGTCAAGCTCGGCCTTAGCGTGCAGGATCTCACACAGGAACTGGCCGACAAGTTCAAGATCAAGGATCAGAAAGGGGTGCTGGTGAACAAGGTGGACCCCGGCAGCGTCGCGCAGGAACAAGGCTTACGCGAAGGTGATCTGATCAAGGAGGTCAACCGCCAGGCCGTCGCCTCTGCGGAAGAGTTCAAGTCCGCGGTCGCCCAGGCGAAAAAAGGAGAGTCTGTCCTCCTGCGCGTGGTCCGTGAGAACCGCGCGTTCTACTCCGTGCTGAGCCCCAAGGAAAAGTAGCGCGGGAAGAGCCCATCAGTGAGCAGGAGCGGCCTTGGTAGTTTTGTTATGCTCCTCGAGAATCTTGGACACCAACTCGCGAGGCACTTCCTCGTGGGTCAAAAATTCCATGGAGTAAGTCCCCCGCCCGCCTGTCAGTGAATTGAGGACAGGCGCATACTTCAGCATTTCCGCCAGCGGGACCGTCGCCTTGATGACGGTTCCGTGAGCTTTCGGGAGCGTGTCCTGGATGCGTCCCCGCCTGCCGTTCAGATCTCCGATCACCGCCCCCATACACTCATCCGGTGTGCTGACTTCCACGGTCATGATCGGCTCGAGCAGCACCGGCGATGCCTGTTCCATGGCTTTCTTGAAGCCCATGGACGCAGCGACCTTGAAGGACATTTCGGACGAATCCACGTCGTGGTACGAGCCGTCATAGAGCGTGACCCGGATATCCACGACGTGGAACCTGCCAAGAAAGCCTTCGTGCATGGCCTCCACGACCCCCTTCTCGACGGCCGGAATGAAGTTCCTTGGAATGGCGCCTCCGACAATCTCATTCACAAACTCGAAGCCACCTCCATGCTTTAAAGGCTCCAGCTTCAGCCACGTGTCCCCATACTGGCCGTGCCCTCCAGTCTGTTTCTTGTACTTCCCCTGGGCGCTGGCGGTTTCCCTGATGGTCTCTTTATATGGAATCTTCGGCGTATGGACATTGACCTCGATGCCGTATTTGCGTTTCAGCTTTTCGAACGCCACATCCGCATGCAATTGCCCCATGGCAATGAGAATCATTTCGTGCGTCTCGGCATTGCGGACGAACACGAGGGAAGGATCCTCCTCGACCAGCTTATGGAGGCCCAAGCTCACCTTCTCGATGTCGGCCTTTGACTGGGGGTCGAGGGCGAACGACATGAGGGGGCGGGTCAACGGCGGTTTGGGAATGTGGAACGCCGTATTATGTTCGCCGGTCAGCGTGTCGCCGGTTTGCGTGTCCTTGAGCTTGGCGATGGCCACGATGTCCCCCGCCACGGCCTTCTCGACCGGGGTGTATTTTTTCCCAATGCCGTGGAACAGGCGTCCGGCCTTCTCCTTTGTGCTGCGGGTGGCGTTCAGGAAGACGGCGTCCGCCGCCAGGGACCCCGAGTAGACGCGAATGTAATTCAGCCGGCCCATGAACGGATCGATAAGCGTTTTGAACACGTAGGCGGCGAAGGGCGCCGCGCCGTCAACCGGTAGCGCCTGTATCGGACAGGCTTTCGCCGATTCCACCGGAGAGGGCAAGACCGAGACAATGGTGTTCAACAGCTCCGTCGCACCGATGTTCTTTGCTCCAGAGCCGCACAGAACCGGGAACAGCCCCCGGCTCGCAACGCCGGCTTTCAGTCCCTTCAGTATCTCGGCTGCCGTCAAGGCCCCTTCGCTGAGGTACTTCTCCAGCAATTGATCGTCCGCCTCTGCCACGCCTTCCATTAGCTTTTTGCGTGCCGCCTCGACAGCCCCACTCAGCGCCGCCGGAATCTCGATCTTCTGCCGTTTGCCTGTTCCGTCCACAGCGTACCGAAACGCCTCCCCGTTCACCAGATCCACGACTCCTTCAAAAGACACGCCCTGCCCGATCGGGATGCTGAGCGGGACGGTCTTGATCTCCAGCGTCTTCTCTATCTCATCGACCACTTTCTCCCAGGATGTCCCCTCTTTCTCGAGCGCGCTGATGAACAACAGGCTCGGCAGGGAGCGCGTCGCCGCGTACTCCCACAGCTTTTCCAGTTCCGTCTTTACGCCGACGCCGGCATTGAAGACCCAGAGGGCGGCATCCGCCACGTGCGCGGCCTGCCTGGCTTCGGTTTGAAAGCCTGACGCGCCAGGATTATCGAGCAGATTGAGCGACGCCTCGTTCCATGCGATCTGGCAAAGACTGGTCTGGAGGGAGTGCTTCCGGTGATGCTCCTCAGGCTCGAAATCCATCGCCGCCGTACAGGCCGCAACGGACCCCATTTGGGGAAGATTCCCGCTGACGCACAGCAGCGCCTCAATCAGCGTCGTCTTCCCGGACCCACCGTACGAGAGAACAGCAACATTGCGGATGGCATCAGGCGTGGATTCCTTCATGGCAAAGGTCTCCAGGTTGGACAGCAGTGGCGCCATTCTAGGAGGGGGAGATGAAAGTGTCAACGGTAGGAACAAAGAAGCCCGCTGACCTTGCGATCAGCGGGCTTCTAATTAATCCCGGCAGCGTCCTACTTTCCCACTGCCTTACAGCGGCAGTATCATCGGCCCTGGAGAGCTTAACTTCCGTGTTCGGGATGGGAACGGGTGTGACC
>JAVHQA010000060.1:0-1016 GCA_036170875.1 Nitrospirales bacterium | reverse complement strand
CCGCCATGAACACGCCGGCCAGCACAATCGTCAGCCCCACGCCCAGCCCTATCGTCTGATTGGGATTATCCAGAGGATTCATCGCTCGCACCGCCTTTCAAAGTGGAAGTTCAAGTTGCGTATGGCATTATCCGAGAGCCGGCTTCACCCTGTCAAGGGTTCGACTAACCTGGATTCTTCGTGAACCATCCAGACTGGCGTATGAAGCTGGCATCCAACACACCACACTTCTCCCTCTCTCCACCGAGAGAGAGGGCCAGGGTAAGGGAAACAACGACGCTGTATCGTTTTTGCGTGGAAGGGGATTTCCCAATAGTTTATAATGCGCTACCGACTTGACGGGAGGATCGCCATGGACGTCGCAACGACACAGCATATCGCAATTTCACCGGAAGTCGCCGGCGGAAGGCCTCGAATTGCCGGACACCGCATTACCGTGCAAAACGTCGTCGTCTGGCATGAGCGCATGGGCCAGAGCGCGGATGAAATCGCCTCCGCCTATGGGGTGTCTCTGGCCGACGTGTACGCCGCGTTGGCGTATTACTATGATCACCGCACGGAGACAGATGAAGCCATTCTGGCCGACGAATCCTATATTGCTGAACTTCGGAACCGAATCCCGTCCAAGCTGAGCAAAAAGATCAGTGGCTGACCGCATCAAGTTCTACATGGATGAACATGTTCCCAAAGCAGTCACAGAGGGATTGCGCCGGCGCGGCGTGGATGTGGTGACCGTGCAGGAACTCAGCTTGCAGGCGGCCGACGATACTCGACACCTTGAACGAGCCACCCAGGAAGGCCGCGTGGTGTTTACCCAGGATGCAGACTTTTTACGGATGCACGCAGCCGGTATCTTCCACCGAGGAATCGCATACGCTCCTCAGCAAACGCCGGTTTCCCACATTCTGCGATCCCTCATGCTGATCCACGACTTGATGGCCCCCGATGATATGGTTCAGCACGTGGAGTTTCTCTGACCGCGTGCAGCTAGGTGAGAGTAAGTAGTGCCCTCGCCC
>JAVHQA010000059.1:0-1016 GCA_036170875.1 Nitrospirales bacterium | reverse complement strand
TGGGAGGAGGCGTATCTGTACGAAACCGTCCGCCACATCAAGCAGGCGAAAGAGGTGCTGGACAGCCGGGCCATGGCCGAGCCGCCCCGGCTTGATGGGACGGCGATCCGCTTTCAACTCCAGGACATTGTGATCCTCTACAGCACACTGGAACCCGCGCTCTCCGAGCAAACGAAAGCCGTCGCGGGTCCGCTGGTGGAGCGCATCAAGGCGCGGTTTGCGCAGGGCATCCACGACGAAGATGAGATGCGCGCATTGAACCTCGAGGCGTTCACGAGCGGGGTGATCTACGGGTATGAGGACGCGATCCGGGACGATTTCGCCGGGGAAGGGCTGGATATCACCAGGGTCGAGGAGTGGCCTGTAGAGCGGATCAATCGAGTACCGGCCGGCCTCAAGGCCAAGCTGATCCCGCCGCTCAAGGCCCTCTTCAAGGGCTTTCGCGCAAATCTGGCAAAAGGAACCCGGACCGGTTCGAGGAGATGAACGACGGGCCGGCCCTGCCGAGCCGGAACTCAGGGCTCATGCTCGGTCATGAACCACCCGGCGATCGACAGGCGCTTGTGGGCGCCGGCCAGGGGATCGACCCGGCAGACCCGGTGGGAGCGAGGAACCGTAAAGAGAGCGAGGGATCCGGGCTGCGGCGCGATGCACTGGGAGACGTCGAACACCGGCTTCCCCTGCCGATCCTGCCGGGCCTCGTAGATGATGAGCTCTCCGCCCCAATCCGGATGCCATTCGTCGTGCAGGTACGTGGCCATCGCCAGGCGACGGATGGCCGCCTGCACCCGGGGGTCCGAGGAATAGCCCTCATTCAGATCGGTGTGGGTCGAGAGACAATCACCCGCCGCATAGGAGTAGTAATTGAAATTCACATGGCGTTGCGTAATGCTTGGGAACGATTCGATGTACTCGTGGATGCAGTCCAGGCTCAGCCGATCGAGAAAGGCATCCCTTTCCTGAGGGGCTATTTCGGCCTTGAGCCAGTTCCCGCAGTTCGGAAAGGCTTGGGACAC
>JAVHQA010000058.1:0-4882 GCA_036170875.1 Nitrospirales bacterium | reverse complement strand
AAGGCTACCGCCACCTGTCGCTGCTCCGCACGGCGCTCCAGGCCGAGATCCGCCGAGCCGAGACGAGGGAGAACACTCACGTTGCGTAAGACCACGATCGGGGCCGCTTCGGAATTTCAACTAGGAATGGGATTGCCTCATAGTCGGCAACCGTTTCATTCTTGTCGAAATAAATTAACAGAAAGATTGTCTTAACTGTTTGCGTCGTCGAATCAGATCGCGCACCTGCAATTCCACCAATTAACCCCGCCCCAGGCAATCCTCCGCCCAACACTCCGATGCCAAAAGCAGAAGAAGCCGTTTCGCGAGACACTCTGTCGTATCCCCACATCTCACCAGACGAAGTGGTCGTCACTAAATCAGGCGGCCCAAAAACTTCAAGAATTTCGGACTGCCTAGTCTTTCCCTTAACAATTGTTTTTTTCGTTGTCCCAGGTGTCAACGAGCTTTGTTTCTCAATCGGCTGCTCTAGCCCTTCAAACCGCGCATCCTGATTTTGTGCGCAACCAGTGACAGCCATTAAAACTACCGACAACCACGCGATGCCTCGTCGCATAACGACCTCCTGCATCTTTTTTGTAAGCACATTCCTTACCCGTAAGCTTTTACATACACTCAAACTTTGATAGTTTTTTGTCAATAGCTTTCTCTCTTCCGAGCCCTTCGACACGCTCAGGGCGAATGAATGGCAGTAGTAAGCCGGGCGGGGTCTACCCCGCCCAGCTGCCACACTATTTCCCCGCAGGGATGCGGCGGTCGATGTCCTGGGCGGCCTGCGCGTAGGGCGCGCAGCGTTCCTTCTGGCCGGCGGGATCGCCTTCGTACTTCTGCAGGCAGAGGCGATGGGCCTTCAACAGTTCGGCCTTCTCCTCCTTGATGTCCGCATCGCCTTTGATGTTGCGGTACTCTTCGTAATACTGGCACCCGATCAGGCCGGTCAGCAAGACGATGAGACACAGGGACAGACTCGTGCGCATCGGGACCCTCGCTATTTCGGCTTCGTTTTCTGCCGCATGTTTTTCATCATCTGATCCAGGTCCCGCTCCGCTTCGCTCTGGGCCTCGCGAATCACCTCGTCCAGGCTATAGGGCCGGACCTCCGTATGCACTTGCGGCGGCGGCGCGGTCTTCGGCGACGACGCCGTGGGAGCGGCGGCGGCAGGCGCTTGCGCCGGCGGGACAGCAGGCTTTTCAGGCGCGGGGGTGATCGGCGCCTGGGCCGGCACCGGCGACCGCTCAAGCTGGGCCGACGCATAGTCCACCATCACCGTCTGCTCCCGGAGCCACGTCCGGGCGACACTCGATTTGACCGCGAAGCTGATGCTCATGATCGGCAGGCCGTCGGAGGCCAGGCGGGCGATCGCCGTGTTCACCCCGATGATCCGCCCCTGCGTATCCAGCAACGGCCCGCCCGAGTTGCCGCGGTTCAAGCCCGTTTCGGTCTGGAACACGTGCTTGCCTTTGATCTCGCCGTAATCGTCGAATTCCGCGCTCACCACGCCCGTGGTCAGCGTCCAGAGACCGCCCTGCTCCGGATGCCCGATGGCCACCACGCGCTCGCCGATCTTCACCCGGTCCGGATCGCTCAGATCCAGCACCGGCAGCGGCGCAGGCGCGGCATCCATCTTCAGCAGCGCCAGATCCAGCTGCCGGTTGAACGCCGTCACGGAGGCGTTCACTCTGCGGGAGAGATCGGTCTTGGGGTTTCCGGTCACGCGGTCCGGCTTGAGGTACACGGAGAGGCGCGGATACGGCTTGCCGGTCTTGTCGTCGATGACGACGTGCGCGTTCGTCAGCACCAGCCCGTCCCTGCGGATGATCGAGCCGGTCCCGCCGCTGCCGCCCTCGCCCTGCTGGGGATGGCCGATGATCAGCACCACGCCGGGCGCGGCGCGCTCGTAAATTTGCTGGGGTGTGAGATCGGCCGCCGTGGATACGGAGGCGGCCGAAACCGCGACGAGGAAGACTGCAACCGGCAGCAGCTTCATATAAAGAGAGGCTGGCTTACGGTTTTTGGCCGACGATGAGACGGTCGCCGGGTCTGACGGCGTCGCTGCTGGCCAGATCATTCAGTTCGCGCAGGGTCTGGGCGTCGGTCCTGTACTGCTTGGCAATGCCGGCCAGCGTCTCACCCTTCCTGACCTTGTGGTAGCGGAAAAATGAGTCGTCCTGTGCCGCCTCTGTCTTAGCTTGCACCTTGGCCTTGGCTTCCGCCTTGGCCGGAGGAGGCGGCGCTTCACCCTGCGGCGGAGGCAACGACGGCTCCTCGCTCTGCTTCTGCACCCGAATCTTGGCCGTCGCCTTCCCTTTTTGCCGAACGACCGGCTTCTCGACTTTCTTCTCGCTCTTCACGTCCGGCGCCGCCTGCAATTCCCCCAGGCGATCCGGGGGCTCCTGCGAAGGCTCACGCAACAACGGCTCAAAGGGTGTGGACGGCATCGGAGCCGGAGGCGCAACCTTGGGTTGCGGTGCCGACGGCGACGCGTCATGCTGTTTCTGCACCTTGACCTGCGCCGTCGCCTTCCCCTTCTTTTTCTCGACCTTTTTTCCCGGGATCTCGACGGGAGCTGCCTGCAATTCACCCAGGCGATCCGGGGGCTCCTGCGAGGGGCCCCGCAGCGCAGGCACTGAAGAGAACCCGCCGCGGGCCTGCTTGACCTCGTCCTGCAGGCGGCCCACCTCCTCCAGCGACCTCACCACCTGAGCTTTGGAATCGTTGAGCTGGGCCGTCAGCGCCTTGTTCTTGGCCTCCATGCCGGCTTTCTCGTCCTTGAGCTTGGCGATCTCGGTGCTCAGCTCGACCGTGCGCTTTTCCTCTTCGGACAGGAGCCGCTGGAAATTGTTCGTCCGAAGAACCTGCGCGTTGTAGTTCTCCTTGGTCACACAGCCGGCCAGCCCGAGGACGACGACCAGCACAATCACGATACGCCGGGGATCCATCACGCCTCCTTACCCTTTCTTCTGCTGGAAGATGCCGGCGTCGCAGGTCATGTACTTCACCTGGCGCATCGGAATGATGATGACTTCCTTGGGCGTGTCAATCTCAAGGATCTCCATGTCGTCGCTGATGGTATGGCGGATCACGTTATTGTACCGCAGCTCTTCCTTGTCCGTCAGGACCACTTTCACCCAATATTCCACCGGAGGCTCCTTTGCTGGCTCACGCGGCCACGGGAATCTGTTCGTACTCTCTCGTCGCCGGATTGGAGAGATACTCGCGGACGTAGGTGCTGAGGTAGCCGTGCTCCCAGAGCTTCCTGTCGGCGAGCTTGGTATTGACCTTGTGCAACACCTTCACCTTGCAATGCGCCCTGGCCTCGAACTCGTCAAGGGTCATCCCGCTAATGTCGCAGTTGTTGCCGCGCGGGCTCTCAATCACGACCTTGGGCACATGGATGACCTTCTCGCCGCTCAGCCGCTTTAGGATGTCGTCAAAGGTCAGCAGGATCGTGCAGTCGGAGTCCCCGCCCAGCGTCGCGTTCGGCACGAAGAGGAACCGGGCGCGTTTCTTCCGGTGCATGTTCAGGACGCGGTACACGCTCCTGGCCATCACCACCGTGTCGTG
This sequence comes from Nitrospirales bacterium, assembly GCA_036170875.1. GTDB lineage: Bacteria > Nitrospirota > Nitrospiria > Nitrospirales > NS-4 > SCTG01. The sequence continues at coordinate 1,318 of JAVHQA010000058.1, read as the reverse complement.
CTTCTCCAGTTCCAGCGAGTCGAACACCGTCAGGATCTTGTGCCGGTTCAGGAAGGCGGTGACGTACGGCTCGGTATGAATCGTCGTGATGTTGGGCAACCCGGCCTCATGGACCCGCAGGGCCTCCCCGGGCAGGTGCTGCTTGCCCTGCCGGCAGAGCCGCGTTGTGTTCTCGTCCATGCCCTTGAGCGGCGTGAGGCACCCCATCCAGAGAATGACGTTCGGGTTGATCCGCGAAATGGCCTGGGCGTCCTCCGACATCGTGCCTTCGCCGAACGAGTAGAAGTTGGCGGACCCGACCGCCGGCCCGTCCAGAACCTTCATCAAGTGGGTGACCGAGGGCGCGTGCTGCATGAGCGCCTTGCGGTAGTCCTTGTGGAGCGTGATGACCGAGAGCTCGAAGTTCATCCGGCCCGGATAGCGGGCGGCCAGCTGGTGGATTTTGGGGACATGGACGTACCCGACCGTGAACATCGTCACGTTTTTGTCCGTGTACTTGAGAAAATCCTCCAGCCAGTCCATGGCCCTGGGGTGCAGGAACAGATCGGTCCACTCCATGTACTCGTTGCCGCCCCACACCCACTGCTCGCCCGGGTACGTCGGCTTCCTGCTGATGTAATCGAGGATGAAGTCCCAGTCCTCCTGGGTCGTCTTGCCGGGCTCCAGGGTGTCCCGGTAGCCATGATCGATCTCGTAGCAGAAGGTGCATTTGACGGGGCAGGTCTTGCCGATGCTGAGGGGAATCTTCCGCTTCTCCATCTCCTTGACGAGCACGTCGCGGGGATCGGCGGGGCGGCTATAGGTCAGCCGGGCATCGGTCGGAAAGATGGGAATCTCAGTCGCCATAGCTGGTTATGCTACCCGATACAGAAAAGAGCCGCAAGTACATGCCATCAACGGCCCCTGCGCGGCGCAGCAGTCCCACCCCGGCGCGGCGCCGATTTCGGGCCTTCAGGATGATGCTGCGCGTCCAGGCGCATCAGCTCTTCGTGAATAAGCGTGCGCGCCGACTCCGTGATCTGCCTCACCGCCGCTTTCGGAAGATCGGTCTTCTTGGACTCCAGCACGGCCCGCACGACACTGTTTTCGAGCTTCATCTGCGCAGCGATCTGCTTCGAGATTTCATGGAGTCGCAGGGTCTTCATGTCAGTCCCGTCGAGCCGAACCCGCCGGTGCCCCGCGCGGAAGGCGGGAGGCCGCCCGCCTCCTCGGAAAAAATGGGGTCAGACTCGATTTATCCATTTATGTACCCACCGTGTCTACCCTTCCAAGATGGCCCGATTGCCCCGCTACTTTCTGCCCGGCCAACCCCAGCATG
>JAVHQA010000057.1:5799-21149 GCA_036170875.1 Nitrospirales bacterium | reverse complement strand
AAAGTGATAAATAAAATATATCTTGACATATAAATTATATGAATCGTATCATCTGCGCCCAGAACGTGTTCGTTTCGCACTCTCGGAGGAGGAAGTCTGATGAAAAAAGTCATGGCATTTATTGTCGTGGGGCTGTTGTGCCTGTCCGTCGGCACGTCATGGGCGGACGACAAGCGGATACTGGATGTGATGCTTAAGAAGGGTCTTATCAGCAAGCAGGAGTATGACGATATCTTGAAAGAGGCCAAGGAGCCGTTCAAGGGTCCCGTAGAAAAAGAAACGTACAAAGATGGTACGCCGACTGTTTCTACGGAAGAGGCGACACCAGGCGGGAAGAAACCGCTGATCGGTTCCTACCCGGACCTGGAGACGAGACGGGGCGGCATCGAGAACCTCCGGAAGAATGGCTACCGGAACGTTTTCACGAATGTTGATACTTTGTTGAAGCATTCGGAGCGGCTGAGTATGGGTATTGTGGCGTTGAAGGCGCAATACAACGCGGACAACACTGACCGGAAGCCCGGGACCGATGAGAACGGGTTTCGAATTCGGGCCGCGGAGTTTTACGTGACCGGACGCTTAACGCCCTGGGCCACGCACTACATAGAACTCGATTTCTCGCGCCAGAAAGAGATCGTGCTCAACAGCATGTACCTGGATTTTTACGCCAAAGACATCCCGTATCTGAGGGATTTCTATCCGTATATCAGCAAGCTTCGCGTCGGCCAATTCCGGGAGCCGTTCGGCATTGATCAGGGGACCTCGCAGGGCCTCATCGATTTCATCAATAGGCCCTACTACGAGGACTTGGCCGTTGGCCAAAACGGATCGTCGGTAGATGCTCGGGCGGGAGACCCGGGCCTTAATCCTGCCGGTAAGGACAATTCCACCGGGTTCATGCAACAACTTGATATCGGGATCGAACTGACTCACAAGTTCCCCCAGGCGCCATTAGCGCCTGAGATTCAATGGGCGGTCGTCAACGGCGCGGGCCGGAACTTCAACGACAACAATGCCGATAAAGACGTGACGGGAAGATTGGCTCTGACGCCCGTGGAAGGCATGAAACTGTATTTCGCCGGCTACACCGGAACTGCCTTGTTCAATTCGGGCACCGTCACGTCGATCCTGCCGAACAACAAGGACATCAGGAGAACCCGGCAGGGGGTGATGTACACCTACATTCCGCCGTCTTTACCGGAGCTGAAATTGCAAGCCGAGTATATCGAAGGCGCAGATAACGGTTTCCGCCGTCGGACGTGGTATCAGTACGTGCTCTTCCGGCCATTCTCCTGGCTGCCGAACTTCGAGCCGGCCTATCGCTACGAGGAATTTACGGTGGATACCAATCGTCCGAACAGCACGCTCACGCGCCACACGGTCGGCTTCAACTATTACTTTCACACGAACGTAAAATTCACCTTGAACTACGAGCTCAAGCATGATGAGAACGAAGGGAACCCGTTTGTGACGACGGGAGGGGGCGTTGCCAACGCCAACAACAAGAATTTCTTCACGACGCAGATCCAATTCAGGTACTAGGCGGAGATAGATGAAATAGCGTGCGCAGCAAGGAGGATGCCTCTCCTCCAAGCGGGCGGTGTGCGGCCACCCTCCTGACGCAGCCGCCCGCCGCTGCACAACAATTCCTGGGAAGATATGCAAGCTACAGGGAGAGACCAGATGATCCTGAGAGTAAAACGCGTTGCAGCCGTCATTGCGTGCGTGCTGAGTCTATGGGTGGCAACGGCCCAAGCTGCCGAAATTACCGTTGCCGCTGCGGCGGATCTGAACTTCGCGTTCAAGGAACTCGTAGCGGATTTCGAAAAGAAAACCGGGAATACGGTCAAGTTGTCTCTGGGCTCATCAGGGAATTTCTTTGCACAACTCTCCAACGGAGCGCCGTTCGACCTGTTCTTCTCCGCCGATATCGGCTACCCGAAGAAACTGATGGAGGCCGGGCTGGCGGAGCCGGGGACGCTGTACATGTATGCGGTCGGCCGCATCGTGGTCTGGGTGCCGAAGGGCTCGCCGATTGATGTGGGGTCGTTGGGCATGAAGGCCCTGCAGCATCCGTCGGTGAAAAAGGTCGCCATCGCCAACCCGAAGCACGCGCCCTACGGCCGGGCGGCGGTGGCGGCCATGGAACATTACAGGGTCTATGACACAGTGAAAGACAAGCTGGTGCTGGGCGAGAATATCTCGCAGACGGCGCAGTTTGTGCAGACGGGCGGCGCCGACATCGGCATCATCGCGCTGTCGCTGGCGGTCGCTCCGGCCATGAAGGAGACCGGAACGTATTGGGAAGTTCCTGTCGATGCCTATCCTCGGCTTGAGCAGGGGGCTGTGGCACTGAAGGCGGCCAAGGACTTGAAAACCGCTCGTGCGTTCCTGGACCATATCAAGAGTCCGGAAGGAACGGCCGTATTCAAGCGGTACGGATTCTTTGTTCCGTGAAGCCCTGCTGATACAATTGAGATATGAATCGGCCCTGTTCTGATTGACTTCTCTCGGCATTCTCCCTAGTATTTTGAAAATTTCGATTGGAGAGGTGATCCGTGCCCAAGAAACGCCGATCTGTTTCCGACGAAGGTCCGAAAGATGTCCTGACCGCCCGTGAGGCGGCGAAGTACCTGCGCCTGGCCCTGCCGACCTTCTACCGGTACATGTGGCAGGGCAAGATTCCCAGCTCGAAGATCGGCGGGCGGTACCGGTTCAAAAAGTCCCTGCTCGACCGGTGGCTGGGCAAGAAGGCCGAGGGCGAGGATGTCAGCGGGCGCAACAAATTTGTCGGGAAGGTATCGGCGATCAAGCGGGATACAATCCTGGCGCAGGTGAACCTCGACGTGGGCGAGCACAAGATCACGGCCGTGATCACGCGCGATGCGCTGGAGGCCCTGGGCTTGAAGGTCGGGGACACGGCCGTGGCCCTCATGAAAGCCACCGAAGTCATGATCATCAAGGAACGCTGATCAGTGAACTGGACCGCGATTCTGTTGACGCTGAAGCTGGCCGCGCTGACCGCCGTGATTCTGCTGGTGGTCGGCCTGCCGATCGCGTACTGGCTGACCTATTCACGCCGGCGGTGGAAATTCCTGGTGGAGGCGGTCGTGGCCCTGCCGCTGGTCCTCCCGCCCACGGTGCTCGGGTTCTACGTCCTGGTCGCGGTCGGCCCGAGAAGTCCGCTCGGTCAATGGTACCAGGCTATCGTCGGTCACCCGCTGGTATTTACGTTCGAAGGCCTTCTCTTCGCATCGGTCCTCTACAGTCTGCCCTTCGCCGTGCAGCCCTTCACCGCGGCCTTCGGGGCCGTGGACCCCAGGCTGGTGGAAGCCTCCTGGACGCTGGGCATCTCCCGGCTGGCGACGTTCTTCCGCGTGACGATCCCGCTGTCGGTTGCCGGCGTGGTCACCGGCGTCGTGCTTAGCTTCGCCCATACGATGGGCGAGTTCGGCGTGGTGCTGATGGTCGGCGGCAACATTGAAGGGGTGACGCGCACCGTGTCTATCGACATTTACGATGAGGTGCAGGCATTGAACTATACAGGGGCCGGGCAGACCGCGTTATTCCTGCTGGTCTTTTCGTTTCTCATCCTCTCGGCCGTCTACGCGGTGAACCGGAATTTGTGGGCTGTATGGCCGACGAAATGACGGCCACCTTCGAAAAGGTGTACCACGGCGGCCCTTCCATTCATGGGACCCTTCAGCTCCCGGTCGGCAAGCCGCACGTCATGGTCCTGTTCGGGCCGTCGGGCTCGGGCAAGACGACGATTCTGCGGTGCCTGGCCGGATTGGAACGGCCGTCGCGCGGCCGGATCGAATTTGCCGGCAAGACCTGGTTCGATGCGGAGGCCGGAGTCCAGGCGCCCCCGCAAGCGCGCGCCATCGGGTATCTCTTCCAGGACTACGCGCTGTTCCCCCACCTGACCGTCGCCGGCAACATCGCCTATGCGCTGCACGATGCCGATCGAGGAGATCGTGAGGCGCGCGTTCAGGAACTCCTCCGTCTCCTGCGATTGGAAGGACTGGAGGCGCGCCGGCCGGCGCAGCTCTCCGGTGGGCAGCAACAACGCGTGGCGCTGGCGAGGGTGCTGGCCCGCCGTCCGCGGCTTTTGCTGCTCGACGAACCACTGTCGGCGCTCGACGCACCGACCCGCGAGCAGGTGCGCGGCGAGTTGCGGGGGGTGCTGCGGGGCCAGGGCATCCCGACCGTTTGCGTGACGCACGATTGGGTGGAGGCACTGGCCCTTGCGGACGAAGTCGCGGTGATGGGCGGAGGCCGCGTGCTCCAGGTCGGGTCTCCCGACGTTGTGTTCAGTCGTCCGGCGAATGCCGAGGTGGCGGCCATCGTCGGCGTGGAAACGGTGGTGGCCGGGCGTATCGCCGACCACAAGGACGACCTTGCGGCGCTGGAGGTGGGCAAGGCGCGGCTCTGGGCCGTCGAACCGGGCGGGCAGGGCGACGAGTTCTATCTCTGCATCCGGGCCGAGGATGTGACGCTCGAAACCGGGACGCAACCGAGCAGCAGCGCGCGCAACCATCTCGCGGGCCGGGTCACGGAGATCCGCCCGGCCGGGCCGGTCTCGCGCGTGACCGTGGATTGCGGGTTTGCGCTGACGGCGCTGGTCACCCGTCAGGCGGCGCAGGACCTGGCGCTCCAACCGGGCACGCCCGTCACGGCCACCGTCAAGGCGTCGGCGGTGCATCTGATTCCACGATGAGCGAACGCAGACAGTTGACACATTCCGGTGGAATCTCCATGATGGCGCGAAATCTTTCGACATGAGCATAGACGCACACGATCCTTCCCAGAATCTCTCCGTCGTCCGACGGGTCCGATACGGGGCCTTTCTCAGGGAAATCACCGTCCCGCAGAACCAGGTCAGCTACTCCCTCCTCATGGCGCCGCCGGCCGTCGATGCGCAGGGCCGGGCGATGCCCGTCCAGCCGGAGAAATTGAAGCTCCAGTCCATGGACATCTACCGGCTCGTCACGCCCTATGTGAGCGTGCGGTTCGTCGAGCAGCTCCGCGCGGTTCTGCCGCTGGCGCTGTATCTTGCCGTATTCCAGATGGTGGTGCTGCAACGATCGGTCGCCGACGCGGCGGTGATCGGCGGCGGGCTCATGGCCGTCATGGTCGGCCTCATGCTGTTCATGGAAGGGCTCAAGCTCGGCCTCATGCCGTTCGGGGAAACGATCGGCGATCTGTTGCCGAGGAAGTCCTCGCTGCCTGTGGTGCTGCTGATCGTCTTTCTGCTGGGCGTCGGGGTCACGTTTGCCGAGCCGGCGATCGGGGCGCTCCAGGCGGCCGGCGCGCTCGTCAGCGCGGACAAGGCCCCGTTGCTCTCCGCGCTGCTGCGCGAGTGGTCCGGCGCGCTGGTGCTGGTGGTGGGCATCGGCGTCGGGCTGGCGGCCTTGCTGGGCACGTTGCGGTTCATCTACGGCTGGAGCCTCAAGCCCCTCATCTACGCGAGCGTGGTGCCGACGCTGCTCCTCACCGTATATTGCCATTTCGACCCGGAGCTGCGGAAGGTGATCGGCCTGGCGTGGGATTGCGGCGGCGTAACGACCGGCCCCGTGACGGTTCCCCTGGTATTGGCGCTCGGGATCGGCGTCGCCTCGGCGGCAGGGACGGGCGCCTCCACGCTGGCGGGTTTCGGAATCGTGACGCTCGCTTCCGTCTTTCCCGTTGCCGGCGTGCTGCTGCTCGGTCTCTATGTTGCGAGTGTGCCTTCGTCGCAGGCCGTCATTCTGGCGACAGCTGTCGCCGAGCCGGCCTGGTACGAGACCACTCCCGGCCTCGAGATCGTCATGGCGATCCGCGCGATCGTGCCCCTCGTGGTGTTTCTCATGTTCGTGCTGAAGATCCTGCTCAAGGAAAAAATCCAGGAAGATGCCATTGTGCACTATGGTTTGACGCTGGCGGTGCTGGGCATGATCCTGATCAACCTCGGACTTACGTACGGCCTGGCTATGTTGGGCGATCAGGCCGGAAGCCTCGTGCCGGGCGCCTTCACGCGCATTGAAGCCATGGGCGAATCGCCGCTCTACGGCTTTGCGGTGGGTGTCGCAGTCGCCGTCCTGTTCGGCTGGCTCCTGGGCTTCGGCGCGACCCTGGCCGAACCGGCGCTGAACGCCCTGGGCATGACCGTGGAGACCCTGACCAACGGCGCGTTCAGCAAGTCCCTGCTGATGTACTCCGTTTCGGTCGGCGTTGGGATTGGTATTGCGGTGGGCGTGGCGAAGATCATCTTCGATTTCCCGCTGACCTATCTGCTGGTCCCGGGCTATGCGGTCGTGGTGCTCCTCACCGCGCTTTCCTCCGAAGAGTACGTCAACGTCGCGTGGGACAGCGCCGGGGTCACCACGGGGCCCGTCACCGTCCCGCTCGTTCTCGCGATGGGGCTGGGGTTCGGGAAAGCCGTGGGCGCCGTGGAGGGATTCGGCGTCCTGGCCGCCGCGTCGTTGTTCCCCATCATGGCCGTGCTGGTTACCGGCTTGCTGATCGAATGGCGGGCCCGCGCCAGGGGCCGCCGGGAAGAAAAGGCTGCGTTCGCGGAAGACGTGAGGGAAACCCAAGGAGCATGAGCACGAGAGAGTTCACGGTCCTGACCGACGTATCGCTCATCACCTGCATCGTCCAGCGCGGGCTCGCCGATGAGATCGTGAAGGCCGCGCGACAGGCCGGCGCGCAAGGCGCGACCGTGCACTACGCCCGCGGCACGGGCGTTCGGGAGCGGCTGGGAATTCTGGGAGTGGCGGTGGAGGTCGAGAAGGAAGTGATCAGCGTGGTCGTCTCGACCGATCAGGCCGACCGGATCTTCGAGACCATGTACCTGGCCGGCCGGATGGACACGCCGGGCATGGGGTTCATGTACATCACTCCGCTCGAAAAAGCGGCGACCTATATCCCGCGCCACATCGTGGAGAAACTCACCCGGCCGAAGCCGTGACCTGGGCTCGAAGAGGGACAGCGATGGCGTTACCCGAGAATGCGGAGATGGAGCCGGACGCGAAAGTGATCACGTGCGTTCTCTATAAAGGAGGGGGTTTCAAATTGATCGAGGCGCTTCGCAAGCGGGGCCTGACGCGGGCGAACCTCCACCATGCCCGCGGGTCGGCCATCGGGGACCCGGTGCGGAAGAACGGGCTGCCCCGGCAATTCGAGAAGGAAATCGTGACCGTGGTGACGCCGGCCGCGCAGGCCGACGAGCTGTTCGAGTTCCTCTATCACGAGGCCGATATCAAGAGCCCGCGGGGCGGTTTCCTCTACATGAGGAAGGCCGTCCACGCGACTCCGTTTCTGCTGCCCGATCTGCCGGTCGAACGCGTATAGTCAGAAGTACGGGTGCGTATAACGGTGCCTGGCACACTTATGGCGGCGGATGGAAATGGGGCGGTTCTTCTGGGCTCCTAGTTGACAAGACTTGTCTCTTTCCGTAGTGTGACGCATATGGATTATCACGACCGCATCACCATCGAACCCGGCAAGCGCGGCGGGAAGCCGTGTATCAGGGGCATGCGGATCACCGTCTATGATGTCCTGGAGTACCTGGCCTCCGGCATGTCGGAAGATGAGATTCTTGCCGATTTTCCGGACCTTGCCCGTGAGGATATCCGCGCCTGCCTCGCCTTTGCCGCTGACCGTGAGCGCAGGCTCGTCTCCATCCCGCCTGCATGAAGCTGCTCTTTGACCATAACCTGTCCCCCAGGTTGGTCAGAGCGCTTGCCGATGTCTATCCGGACTCTGTGCATGTCCGGGATATGGGTCTCCAAAACGCCGCCGACGAAACGGTTTGGACTTACGCAGCCCAGCACGCGCTCGTGATTGTTTCCAAGGACGCCGACTTTCACCAACGCAGCTTTCTGCTTGGTCCCCCGCCCAAAGTCGTCTGGATCCGTCGAGGCAACTGCCGTACAAGAGAGATCGAATCACTCCTCCGAACGCACTCTTCCGATGTAGAGGCATTCAACAGGGATACGGAGGCTGCCTTCATCGCTTTAGGGTAGGTCTGGGCGTTGTAGAATCAAAGAATCTCAGAAGTACGGGTGTGCGGCCCCCGACGGCGCGGCCTGCTGGTCGTCCCCGTCATGCCCGAGGATTCGCCAGGCGCCGTCCTCGTAGACCAGGCGATGCCCTTCCTCGAACCAGCTATCGATGATGATGCGCTCGCCGGTGGATTCGGCCGTGGCCCAGAGGCCGCCGGTGCAGGTGATACGGGCCTTGGGGGCCTTGCCTTCCACCGTCACGACGATTTTCGAAAAGATATGGTGGCTGGAGATCCGGCGGTACTTCTCGAACAGGTCCTTCCACAAGTCCCGCACGTTGTTTTTCGTCAGCCCGTGGTAGTCATAGTTCTTCGAATAGAGGGCCATGAGGTCCTCCAGGTCCTGCTCCTTCAGGGCCTTTTCGGCCTTGTCGAACGCGGCCCGGATTGCAGTTACTTCTTTCTGATTCGCCTGTACTTCGATCTGCTTGCTCAGCTTGGTCTCGGCCAGCGCCGGCAGGGCGGTTCCCTGGAGCCATAAACCTGCGCTGAGCAGCATGAGGAGCGCTGTGGGCGGGCGTTTGCGGGACATCGTGAGTTGGGAGTATATCACTCCGGCGCGCTCAGTACCAACTTGACCGCCACCGCCTGCAGCTCTACGAGGCAGGCGTGTGCCGGATGTGATGGACGCTTCCGCGTTCATGCTCGCGTCTGTTCAGGATGAGCCCCACCTGGATCGCCAGCGCCAGCCGCTCAAGGTCGATGGGCTTGCCCAGGATATCGACGGCATCGAGGTCCAGCGACTTTTTCAGCAGGGTGATATCCGTGCTGGCGGTCAGCATCATGACTCCCCCCGCGTACTTGTTTGCGCGCAACCCGCGCAGCACGTCGATCCCGTTCATGCCCGGCATCATGATATCCAGGACAATGAGGTGAGGCTGCTCATTTGCGGCCAGGGCCAAGGCCGTTGGGCCGTCCTGGGCTGATTGCACGCGAAAGCCTCGAGAGGTCAGGAACTCCGTGAGCAACGCGCAGACCTCCTGCTCGTCGTCCACCACCAGGATGGAGGCGCCTTTCCGGTTATCCCGAATCGGCGGGCCTGTCTGGGATGGAGACTCTGTCTGGACCGCCCGCGTCACGGCCCCCATCAGGATTTCCGGCGAGAGTCCCTTGATAAGGAAATCCGTCACCCCCAGCTCCTGCGCCTCCCGCTCCAGCTTGTCGGACCCTGCGCCGGTGAGGATCATGACGGCTGCATTGGGATCGTGCTCGCGGATGCGCCTTAGCACCTCGATTCCGTTCATGTCCGGCAGGTGGAGATCAAGGATGGTGAAGCGCGGCCGCCGTTCCTTGTGGCGCGCGACGCCCTCGCCTCCGCTGTAGGCCGTGAAGACCTCATGGCCGTGCCGCTGCAGCATCTCCTGCAGGAGATCGCACAACAGCCGCTCGTCGTCTATGACCAGGATCGTCGCCATGGCGCCTTTCTTCTCACTCCGGCGCGATCAGCGCCAACTTGACCGCCACGGCGAGCTCGAGCTCGTCGAGGTTTACGGGCTTGCTGAGCACGTCGAATGCGCCCAGGTTCAGCGCTTCCTGCAGCAGGGGTTCTTCCTGGCTGGCGGTCAGCATGATCACGCCCAGCTTTGACAGAAGTCCGTTGCTTTTGAGCCGGCGCACGACTTCCACTCCATTCATGCCCGGCATGTAGATATCCAGCAGCACCAGATCGGGCGTTTCCGCCTTGATGGCCGCGAGCGCTTTCTCCCCCCCGGATGCGGTCTTGACGCGATAGCCCCGGCGGGCGAGAAATTCTCCGACCAGGTCGCAGATTTCCGGCTCGTCATCCACGACCAGGATCGTCTCCCGCTCACCTTTTTTGCCGCCACCCCCCTCGGTGGCCGCCGCTTGCGGCGGTTTCACGGCCGAGCGGCCCGCATGCTGGAACGTATGGTTGACTGCCTGCATGATGATGTCCATCTTCAGCCCCTTGCGGAGAACATCAACCACGCCCAACTCGCGTGCGCGGCTCTCCAGATCGGTGGGCACGTAGCCGGTCAGCACGATCACCGGCAGGGCGGGGGCCGTGGCCCGGAGTTTCGCGAGAACCTCGATGCCCGGCATGGCGCCCGGCAGGGCCAGGTCAAGAAGAACGACGGCCGGTGAAGCGGCCTTCAGGAGGTCCAGCGCGTTCGCGCCTGTTTCCGCCGCCACGACCTCGTGCCCGTAGGACGTCAGCACAGTTTGCAGCACGCCCCGAAACTCTCTCTGTGCATCCACGATCAAGATTGTCGCCATGTAAATCCCTCCTAGCGAAACTTTATTCCTTTGGCGGGTACGACACAATGGGAATCCGGATGATGAAAGTCGTCCCCTGGCCCTCCACCGATTCGCACTCCACGGTCCCATTGAGTTCAGCCAGTATACTCCTGACCGTCCAGAGTCCCAGGCCGGTCCCTTGCTCCGGCGGCTTGGTGCTGAAGAACGGCTCGAACAGCCTGGCGCGGTGCCGGGGCGCGATGCCGGGCCCGTCATCCTGGATTCGAGTCTCGATCCAATCGTCCTTGCGGAGGGTGGTGATGGTCAACGTGCCATGTCCGTGGGCGGCTGTCATGGCCTGCATCGCGTTCATGACGATGTTCAGGAACACCTCATGCAGTTGGCGAGGCTCTGACCGGGTCGGGGGAAGATCGGGGGCGTCGCTTCGAACGACGGTGACGCGGTTCTTCATCAGTTCATTGGCCAGGAAGTCCAGCATCTGGGTCAGGACATCCGGCACCGAACATCTCTCCCAACGCGGCACCACCGGTCGTGAAAGCTGCAAAAACCGTTGTGTGATCGCCATCATGCGCTTGCCCGCTTCCGCGATGATCTGGATGCTTCTTTCCGCCTCGGTGTACTCCCGGTTGGCGAACATCTCCTTCATCAGTTGCAGGCGGCCTGTGATGATGAACAGCGGGTTCCGAAGCTCGTGCGCGATCCCACCCAGAAGTTGCCCCAGGGCGGCGAGGCGCTCCATTCTGGAGGCCTGATCCTGCATCTGCTTGCGTTCGGTGATGTCTTCCATAACGTGGATGCTGTGGACGTACTTGCCTTCGCTATCCCGCCTTGAAAAGAGGCGTGTCTTGTAACACTTTCCTGGTGTTGGGCATGGAACTTGCTCCTCCTCCTCCTCCTCCTCCTCCTCCTCCGTTCTCACCACTTGTTCCATGGCCTTCAGGCATCTCTTGAGCGGGCCGTCTGTCTTGGGAAAGACCTCATAATAGAGTTTCCCGATAAGCTCAGCCGGCGGCATCCCGGCTGCATCGGCATAGGCCTGATTCGCCCGCACAAGCCTGAACGCGTGGTCATGGATGAAGAGGGGATCGGCGATGGCGTCGAACGTCGCTTCCCATTCTTTCTTCGCCTGCTCGATCTTGGCATGCGTCTCTTGCAGTTCCCTATGCTGGGCATTCAGCGCCGCATGGGTTTGCTTAAGCTCATTCTCTGCCTTCTTGCGCTCGGTGAGATCGCGCGAAACCGACAGCATGCCGATCAGCCGACCTTCCGGGTCGCGGATCGGCGAGGTTGAGACCCAGCGCGGGAAGGCGCTCCCATCCTTTCGAAGGCCGGGGACTTCGCCGGCCCAGCCCGTCTCCCTGGTGGCCGCGACGATCGCAGGCAATTCCTTCTCAAGCCACGCTGGAGGATAGAGACAGCTCACCTGTCGCCCGATCAGCTCCCCCCGCTCGTAGCCGAACATCCGGTCGAAGGCCGGATTCGTCTCGATGATCACAGCCTGCGGGTCGACGACGACGATCCCCTCCATCGCTGCGCGCATCGCCTGCGCGAGCATCCGGTTCCGGCTCTCCACCTGCAGACGCTCCGTGACGTCCCGGTGCACGCCGATGAAACGCCTTCGCCCGTCCGGCAACGTCATTGCAGCGACCGACAATTCGCAGGGGAACCGGGACCCGTCGCGACGAAGACCCGTCACCTCGATGCATTTCCCGATGATGCGACTCTCGCCGGTCTCCAGATACCGCCTGAGACCGGTTTCGTGCCTGATTCTATCTTCCGGAGACATCAGGACCGTGGCTTTCCGACCGATCAGTTCGCCGGAAGGCCAGCCGAACATGCGATGAGCTGATTCGTTGGCGATCAAGATGGTGCTCGATTCGTCGATCTCGAAGACCGCGTCCGCCATGCTTCTCAACAGCGCCTTGACCTGTGCCTCGCCCTGCTGCGCCAGGTCCCTGGCTTCCTCCGCTTCTGCGTAAGCTTCACTTAACTGACGCCCGTACCGCCAGCCGATAACAGCCGTCACAACAGAGATCAGCACCAGGCTGAGCCCCAACGCCATTCGCAGGTGAACCAGCGGGGCCAATGCCTCGGTCTCGTCCATCTCGGCCAGCAGCACCCAATCGTAGTCGCGCAAGTACAGAAAGGTCCCGATGACCGGGATGCCTCGATAGTCCGGATACGGCGCGATGCCGTTCCGCATCTTCAGCGCCTCGCGCACCCCGATCGTGTCCACTTTTACGCGGCCGATCGCATTGGGGATGAACCGGGATTCTGTCAGCATCAGGTGGGTTTCTGCATCAACGAGATACACTTCTCCTGTGAGGCCGAGCCCTTCACGGTGTTCGGCTAGGGCCTTGGAGAGAGTATTCCTCAGGTGGCAGGCAAGCGTGCCGACGACTGCGGATTGCGGATTGCTGAGCGTTGAGGGCTGGCCGCCGCTTGCCGCTTTAAGCGGCACGTACACGTCGTAGACCGACGGGCCGGTTGGTTCCTGAAGCGGATCTGTCACGCGGCTTTCAGTTGTACCAGGCGGGAACTCCGTGGCGATCTCCTCGAGGGGCGGCCAGGCGTTGCCGATCCGGGTGACGGGACGCCGCTCGGCGTCCAAGAGGACGCAGCCGACCACCTCGGGGAGAAGGTTCGTAAGATAACCCATGTCCAGGCGTGGTGTTCGCTTCTCGGCCAGGGCCTGCACGGCGCCGCCGGCGAACAGTTCGAGCCCCCGCTGCTGATGCGCCAGCATCGTCAGTACGTGTCGCTGGTGGGCATGGAGCGCCGTCACCAGGCGTTCATGCACGGAGTCGAGAAGGACGCGCTCCGCGATTCGGTCAAGAACCAGACCGCCTCCCCAGAGCGGGATCAGGATCAGAACCGGAAGCCATTGCACGAGTCGCTTCATGTATTGTGTCGTTTCCTGATTAGGTCTGCCGTATTGATACGCAAAGGTTATACCTTCACATTCCGACGCACTAGCAAAAACTTGCGAAATCCATTCCGAAGGTCCTGGGGCATTTGGCTTCAGCGCTGCTCGACCCGGTTGTCGCAGAATGCCCCAGCGCAGGCGCGTTAGTATGCGCAGACAGTATGAATGCACTGATATACGCGCCCTTTGCTGGTTGGGCCGATTGGCATGTCCCTTGTATTGTTTTTTAATGGCGTGGAACCGATAATGTCCTTTGCCGGAACAAGCCGTAACAGTAAATCAATCAAAGGGGAGGAACATGGACATTCGTACCGAGAGCCGCAATCTCAAGATGACCCCGCGCTGGCAGGATGAAATTGAAGCCCGCCTGCACGATCTCCAGGAGGACCACGGCGACATCATCCACGCGCGCATGACGCTGGAGAAAAACCGCCATCACAAGAAGGGCCCCAAGATTGCCAGCGCGCGGCTGGTGTGCAACATGAATGGCGGGACCTTTACCGCGAGCAAGACGGAGAAGACGTTCGAGGAGGCCATCCGGGCGACCTTTCACGCGATGGAAGAAGAGCTTCGGACGTTCCGGGATAAACGCACGCAGAAGGCCCGGACCGAATCCACCCGGCGCGTGCCGGCGAAACGGCCTCCGTCTAAGTAAACGGATAAACGGAAGGGGAGCGGTGATGTTCAGGGATCGTGCGGACGCGGGCCGGCGGCTGGCCGCCGCGTTGGAGGCCTACGCGGATGTTCCCGGAGGTCTGGTGGTAGCCCTCCCGCGGGGCGGTGTCGTGACCGGCGTTGAAGTCAGCCGGGCGCTGCGTCTTCCGCTTGACGTGTTCATCGTCCGCAAGATCGGCTACCCGGGCAACCCGGAATGCGCCATGGCGGCCCTCACCGAAACCGGGTTGCTCTACAGGACGGAGGAGGGGCGGGGCATGAGCTCGGTCCACCCCGGGTACCTCGAAGAGCGCAGGGCGGAACAGGAAGTGGAGATCACGCGGCGCGTCGGTCTGTATCGCGGCGGCGCACCATTCCCCAGGCTGGGCAGGCGAACGGTCCTGCTGGTGGATGACGGCCTGGCGACCGGCGCCACGTTCGAGGCGGCGGCGCTGGCCCTGCGCGAGCTGAAGCCCAAGCGGCTGGTGGGGGCGGTGCCGGTTTCGCCGCCTGAAACGGCCGAGCGGGTGCGGGCGCTGGTGGACGAACTGGTAGTCCTCGAGGTGCCGGCGGATTTCATGGCGGTGGGCCAGGTGTACGCCGACTTCCGACAGGTGGACGATGCGCAGGTTCTGCGCTTGTTGAAAGGAGCAGCATGAACGTTCTCTGTGCGCTGGACGGGTCGAAGCATTCGCGGTGGGTGGTGGACGTGCTCAAGCGCGTGCCTTTTCCCGAGGGGTCGTCTCTGCTTCTGGTGCACGTGCTGGATCGCGCCAGGCTGCGCCTGCCGAAGGACGTCGGCGGGCTGGCGCAGGGCGCGATGAAGCGGGCACAGATCATGGCGGAGGAGATCGGCCGGGGATTGCTGGAGCGCACGCAGGGCGCGTTGCGATCCGTCTGGAGCAGGGTGGATTGCCGGATCATCCGCGGGCACCCGGCCGAGGCGATCGTGCGGACGGCGGACAAGCAGAAGGCCGATCTGATCGTGATGGGCTCGCGGGGCCTGACGGACGTCCGCGCCTTTCTGCTGGGCAGCGTGTCGAGAAAGGTCGTGATGCATGCCGGCTGCCCCGTCCTGTTGATCAAGAAGCCCGTGCCGGTGTTCAGGCGGATCGTTGTGGCGATGGACGGCTCGAAGGATGCCTGGGCCGGCGTCGAATATCTGCTCAAGCTGCCGTTGCCGGAGCCGGCGGAAATCACGGTCGTATCGGTGGTGCCGCCGCTCCCGATCGACGCCATCGAGGCGCCGCAGACCCTGGCGTCGTTTCTGGAGCAGTTGCGGACGCCTCTGCTCAAGAAGGCGCGAGCGGTGGCCACGCAGGCGGCCGAGCGCATACAGAAGGCCGGCTTTGAGGCCAGGATCGCCGTCGTGCACGGCCATCCCAGCCACGAGATTGTGAAAGTCGCCGAAGCCGAGCGCGCCGATCTGGTCGTCGTCGGATCCCGCGGGCTGACCGGGACGTCCCGATTCCTGCTGGGCAGCGTCTCGGACGGTATCATCAAGTA